>JALYSM010000032.1 GCA_030854785.1 Pseudomonadota bacterium | reverse complement strand
GCGATCGCCCGGGCGATCGCGGAAGTTCGAGCGGTCCGTCGGCGCCTGGCGCGGCGGGGTGTGCGGCTACGTGACGTGCTCGGTAAAAGCAAGGGCTGGCGCGAGGTCGCGCACGAGGGCCATCGCTACTGATGGCTTTCGTGCTCGATTGCTCGGTCACGCTAGCGTGGCTGCTTCCCGATGAGAGTGGCGGCGCGACCGATACGCTGGCTGACGAGCTGGAGCGAACTTCTGCAGTCGCGCCTGCGATCTGGCCCTACGAAGTGGCCAATGCGCTTCTCGTGGCGCAACGCCGCGCACGCATCGGCAACGATGACCTGGTCCGGGTGCGGCGCGCGTTGGCCGCATTGCCGATCGAGGTTGAACCGGTGACAAGCGGCCATATTCTATCCGCAGTGTTCGACCTCGGCCGGCGACTCGACATCACGAGCTACGACGCCGCCTACGTCGAGCTTGCGGCGCGGCGGCGTTTGCCTCTCGCCACGCTCGACGAGCGGCTGCGCAAGGCTTGCGCCGCGCTCAAGATCGTGGCCTTGCCGTAGCGCGGGACGAACACGGGGTTAGCTTCGGCCCGCCTTTCCTGCTGAGCCCATGACCGTGATCAACCCGGCAGAGATCGAGTGGAGCGCAATCCGCGCCCAAGGCGCGGGCGGGCAGAACGTCAACAAGGTCGCGACGGCCGTGCACCTGCGCTTCGACATCCGTGCATCGTCGCTGCCGGAACCGGTCAAGATGCGCCTTTGCGCGCACAAGGATCAGCGCATCACCGCCGACGGCGTGATCGTCATCAAGGCGCAGCGGTATCGCAGTCAGGACCGCAATCGCGAGGATGCGCTGGCGCGGCTGCAGGAGCTGGTGGACAGCGCGACGGCCGTGCCACGCCGGCGCAAGGCTACGCGGCCGACCAGGGGATCACAGCGCCGTCGCGTCGACAGCAAGGTCAAGCGCGGGCAGGTCAAGGCAGCGCGCCGCAGGATCGTCGACTGAACTAGCTACGGGAATAAGCGCCGCAGCGACTTTTGCGTCTTCGCCTGATCTTTCCCGCCAAGGCGACCGAGCTTCCCGCGCACAAGTCGATGGTCGAGCGTGAAGAGCTTGAAGCGCACGAGCGATGGCGCGGGAAGCCCTGCCGTCTTGAGATCGCTGATCGGAACATCGAGCGGCCAGGGTGCGTGCTCCGCCGATGTAATCATCGCCATCACGCTGTGGCCGGCTGGCCGATTGAAGGCCGCAGCCTCGGAGATCACCAGCGCCGGCCGATTCTTCTCGGCCTGCCGATCCGTGAATGGAAACGGCACGCGCACCACGTCGTAGCGCTCAAAGCTTGCCATACGCCTTCTCGTCTTCGGCCGTATGCCATTCGCTGAGCGTGCCCTGGACTGCCTTCAGATACTCGACATCGAGAGCTTGGATTCGGCGCACGGCAACGCGCCCGTTCGGCTCGATTTCCCAAGCGATCAGATCGCCGGGTTTGCTCTTTAACGCCGTGCGGACTTCCCTGGGGACGGTCGTCTGGCCCTTGGCGGTGATTTTGGAGATCGCCGGCATGGTAAGGACTCCTTATGCATTACTTCCTTACCATAATACCACAAGAATCCCGGGTTACGGCCAGTATTGCCTGCGACACCGTGGTCGCGCATCACATGTCAGTCTGACCCACGTGAGTGGGGGCCGCACTGGCCCGCCACGACACGCTGCTGCGCGAGGCCATCGCCCGCAAAGACGGACGTGTCTTCAAGACCGTGGGAGATGGTTTCTGCGTTGTCCACACGGCGTCCAACGCGCTTTCGGCCGCCCTCGAAGCCCAGCTAGCTTTCGCGAGGGATGAAGCCACCCGTGACGCCTGCGGACGTGTAGCCCGGGTTGAGTGCGCAGCGCGATACCCGGGAGCATTTGCGCAATTGGTCGCCGCCCCGGGATTCGCTGCGCTCATCCCAGGCTACGGCGACCTGCTGTTTCAGCCCGAAACACGACTCGCGCGCGCGAGCACGGCGTGCAGCAGAACGTTGGCGCCCGCCTCGAGGTGCTCGGGACGGGCGTCCTCGATCTCGTTGTGACTGATGCCGTCCTTGCAGGGCACGAAGATCATGGAGGTCGGCGCAACGCGCGCGATATAGATCGCATCGTGCCCCGCGCCGCTCACCATCTCGCGATGCGGATATCCGAGGTCCCGTGTCGCGGCTCGCACCGCATCGATGCAAGTGGGGTCGAAACGCGACGCTTTGAATTGATCCACCTGCTTCAATTCGCATTCGAGACGCAGCTCACGCGCAATCGCGACGGAGGCGGCACGAAGCTCGCTGTCCATCGCCGCGAGCGCGTTGTCGTCGGGATGGCGCAGGTCGACGGTCATCGCGACGCGTCCGGGGATGACATTGCGCGAATTCGGGCTGACCTGCATGCACCCCACGGTGCCGCGGCCATCGGGAGCATGGCGCAGCGCCAGCGCATGGATCGCCTCGACGAATCGCGACGCACCACGGAGCGCATCGTGGCGCGCTTCCATCGGTGTCGGGCCGGCGTGCGCGTCCTGCCCCGTCCACACGCAGTCGTACCAGCGCAGACCCAGCGCCCCGGTCACCACGCCGATGGTCTTGTCCTCGCGCTCGAGTACCGGCCCCTGCTCGATGTGCGCCTCGAAATACGCGTCGAGCGCGCGCTTGCCGACGGGCGCGCTGCCGGCATAACCGATGCGGTCGAGCGCCTCGCCAAATGAAACGCCATCGACGTCGCGCTGCTCGAGGAGGTGTTCGAGCGTGAACACACCGGCGAAGGCCCCGGAGCCACCCATCACCGGTACGAAGCGGCTTCCTTCCTCGTTGGTCCATATCGCGACGCCGACCGGTTTGTCGGTCGCGACATTCGCATCGTTGAGCGTGCGCAGCACCTCCAATCCCGCGAGCACGCCGTAGTTGCCGTCGAATTTGCCGCCGGAAGGTTGCGTGTCGATATGGCTTCCCGTCAGGACGACAGTTGCCGCGGGATCGCGTCCTGGACGCGTCGCGAAGATGTTGCCTGCACCGTCGATCTCGATGCGGCTGCCGGTTTCGCGCAGCCACCCGACGACGAGATCGCGTCCTTGCCGGTCGATATCGGTGAGGGCAAGACGACGCACGCCTCCCTTGGGTGTGGCGCCGATCTCGGCCAGCTCCATGAGCGATCGCCAAAGGCGTCCGCCATCGACTCGAAGCGGGCTCGTCGCGCTCTGCGTGGAGTGAAGCACATCGGATCGTGTCGTCATCGTTGACCCTCAATCAAACAGCACCGTCGTGCCGGCGTATGCCGAACTGCACCGTCGTCCCGGCGCACGCCGGACAGTACCGTCGTCCCGGCGGAGGCCGGACAGCATCGTCCCGGCGAAGGCCGGGACCCAAGTTGCCTTCACTGCAGACAACCAAATTGGATCCCGGGCCTCGCTGCGCTCGCCGGGACGACACATGTTTACGCGTCCTCGCTGCCACCGAGCCGCGCATGTATCCATTCCGCAGCGCGCAGCGTCGCACGATCGGTGCCGATGGCGCCCACGACGGTGACGCCGACAGGCAGCCCGTGCGGCCCTTGAGCGACAGGCACATGCACGACGGGGACGTGCAACAGCGTCCATATCCGGTTGAACAGCGGATCCCCGGTGGCATCGACTCCCTCGGGTGCCTCACCCTTGGCGCTGGGAGCGAGCAGCACGTCGGACTCGCTGAAAACCTCCGGAAGCATCGCGCGGCACGCCCGGGTCAGAGACCGCGCCGCGTCGTATTGCTCGGTAGACACCGCGAGACCCGCATCGATCATCCTGGTCATGTCCGCGCTCAGCTCGTTACGGTGCACGAGATTCTCGTGCGCCAGGGATTTCGCGACTTCGGACACCATGATCGCCGTCTGCGCTTCGGCCAGCCCCGCGAACGGCGGCGGCAGCGTCACTTCCCGAACACTCGCTCCGGCGGCCCGCAACCGCTTCCCCGCGTCTTCGAACAGCGCGACCGTTTCGGGCTGTGCGCGATTCCATTCGTAGGTCCTGCACATGCCGATCCGTGGAACGTCAGCCGTCGGCTGGTCGATCAGGAGGTCGTGCCGGTCGGTGAGCGCGGCGACGAACAGCGCGACATCCGGCACGCTGCGGGCGAGCGCGCCGATGGTATCCAGATAATCGGAAATCATCTTCACGCCCACGCGAGTGAGCATGCCGAAGGTCGGCTTGTACCCGACCACACCGCAATACGCCGCGGGACGCACGATCGAACCTGCCGTCTGCGAGCCGAACGCGAGCGGAACCATCCAGTCGGCGACGGCGGCGGCGGAGCCCGACGACGAACCTCCGGGCGTGTGCTTCAGGTTGTGCGGATTACGCGTCGGGCCGGGATGGAACGTCGCGAACTCCGTCGTGACGGTCTTGCCCAAGACGATCGCGCCCGCCGCTCGCGCCATGGCGACGCATGCGGCGTCCCACACAGGACGGTGGCCGGCATAGATCGGCGACCCGTAGGCGGACGGCATGTCGAAGGTGTCGAACAGATCCTTGACCGCGATCGGAAGGCCGTGCATGAGCCCGGCCGGGCCTCGCGAATCGAGCATGCGCGCACGCCACTTCGCTGCGTCGGTACCGAGATACGTCCACGCGCGAACGTCGGATTCCCGCTCGGCGATGCGCTCGAGGCAATCCGCGAGCAGCGCTTCGGCGGTGATCTCGCGGGCCGCGAGCTTGCGCGCCGCGGAAACCGCGCTCAGACGGTTGAGGCCACTCATGTGTCAGATTCCATTCGAGAATTATTCAATCTAGGCAAAATAGGGCGAATCACCAGCACTTGACAGCCCGTCAAGTACTGCGTAATCGCCAAATTAGAAGGTGTCGTCCCCGCGCAGGCGGGGACCCAGTGACGTGCGACGAAAGTCACTGGATTCCCGCTTTCGCGGGAATGACGAGAATTTCACGCGATTGTCCGCGTTCATAAGCCAGGCGTCACGCATTTACAGCAAGAGCATCGCGCAAGTGGCACGCGGCGAAGTGGCCGGGCAGCACTTCTTTGAGCAACGGCTCCTCGACACGGCAGCGATCGAATGCATACGGGCAACGCGTGTGGAAGCGGCAACCTTTGGGCAGCTCGATCGGACTCGGCACGTCGCCGGCAAGAATGATGCGCTTTCGCTGAACGGTGGGGTCCGGCACCGGCACCGCCGACAGCAGCGCTTCGGTGTACGGGTGTTGCGGACTCTGGAACAGCGCGCGCGTCGAGGCGAGCTCCACGATCCGGCCGAGATACATCACGGCGACACGGTGGCTGATGTGCTCGACCACCGCGAGATCGTGCGCGACGAAGAGATACGACAGGCCGAACTCGCGCTGGAGATCGCCGAGCAGGTTGATGACCTGCGCCTGCACCGAGACGTCGAGCGCCGACACCGGCTCGTCGCAAACGATGAGCTTCGGCCGGGGTGCGAGCGCCCGCGCGATCCCGAGGCGCTGGCGCTGCCCGCCGGAGAATTCGTAGGGATAGCGCGGCATCTGGTCGGGGCGCAAGCCGACCTTTTCGAACAGCGACACCACGCGGTCGCGGATGTCCGCTGGGGAGACCTCCTCGAAGTTGCGGATCGGCTCGGCGACGATATCCGCCGCGCGCATGCGCGGATTGAGCGACGCATACGGATCCTGGAACACCGCCTGCAGCTCGCGCCGGTAAGGGCGCATGGCGCGGCCCTGAAGCTCATCGATGCGCTGGCCGCGCCACTCGATGGTGCCGGCCGTCGGTTCGATCAGCCTCAGGACGGTCTTGCCGATGGTCGACTTGCCGCAGCCGGACTCGCCGACGAGCCCGAGCGTCTCGCCTTCGGCAATGGCGAAGCTGACGTCGTCCACCGCGTGCACACTTCCCCGCGCGCGACCGAACACGCCACCGCGCATCGGGTAATGCTTGGTGAGATGCTCGACCTCGAGCAGCGCCGCTGCGACAGCCATGCCCGGCTCGGCGGCGTTCATGCCGCCGCCTTTGCGGCAGCATCGGCCACCATTCGCTCCGACTCCCAGCAGGCGGCCCAATGGCCGCGCACCTTTTCCTCGAGCGGCGGATATTCGATCTGGCATCGCGGCGTCGCGTACGCGCAGCGCGGCGCGAACGCGCAGCCGACGATGGGTTGGACAAGCGACGGCACCGTGCCGGCGATTTCGGCGAGCCGCCCGCCTGTGGCCCCTTCGCTCGCCCTGCTCGCGGCGCCGAGCTTCGGGATCGAATCGAGCAGGCCGCGGGTGTACGGGTGGCGGGGACGCGCGAACAAGTCGAGAACGGAAGCTTCCTCGACCTTGCGTCCCGCGTACATCACGATCACGCGCTGCGCCATCTCCGCGACCACGCCGAGATCGTGCGTGATCAGCATGATGGCGGCGCCCGTCCTGGTCTTGAGCTCGCGCATCAGATCGAGGATTTGCGCCTGGATCGTGACGTCGAGCGCGGTGGTCGGCTCGTCGGCGATCAGCAGCCGCGGCTCGCAGGCGAGTGCCATCGCGATCATCACCCGTTGCCGCATCCCGCCGGAGAGCTGGTGCGGGTATTGGAGGACGCGATGCTCAGGCTCGGGCATCCGTACCAGCCGCAGCATCTCGATCGCGCGAACGCCCGCCTCCTCGCGCGAAAGACCGCGGTGCAAGACCAGCGCTTCGGCGATCTGATGGCCGATGGTCAGCACCGGATTCAGCGATGTCATCGGCTCCTGGAAGATCATGGAGATGGCGTCGCCGCGAACCTTGCGCATCTCCGGCTCCGGCAGCTCGAGCAGATCGCGCCCTTCGAACAGCACGCGTCCGGCCACCGTGCGTCCCGGCGGTGACGCTATCAACCGAAGAATCGACAGCGACGTGACGCTCTTGCCGCAGCCGGACTCGCCGACAATGGCGAGCGTCTCGCCGCGGCCAACCGAAAACGACACGCCGTCGACGGCGCGCACCACGCCGTCGCGCGTGAAGAAGTACGTCTTCAAGCCCTGCACGTCGAGCAGCGGCGGAGCGTGTTCGGTGCTCTTCATGAAATCCCGAGTGTTCGCCTTCGGCCACAATTTACTTGTCGTCCCGGGCGAGCGCAGCGAGGCCCGGGATCCAATTGGTTGTTCGCAGTGAAGCCAACTTGGGTCCCGGCCTGCGCCGGGACGACGATTCTACTGGCCACGCCGTCAACCATGTGACGTCATTCCGGGGACGACAAGCCTAGTAGCAGCGCCGGTGCGCGTTCGGGAATCGCGCTCATCGCGTCACATCCGCCGCGCGAGGCGCGGGTCGAGCGCATCGCGCATGCCGTCGCCGAGCAGATTCACCGCCAGCACCGTCAGCGACAGGCAGACGCCGGGAAAAATAATGAGGTAGCCCGCGATTTGGATCAGGCTCCGCCCTTCGGCCATGATGTTGCCCCAGCTCGGAATGTTGGGCGGCGTGCCGGCGCCGATGAATGAAAGGATCGCCTCGGTGATCATCGCCGAACCGCAGACATACGTTCCCTGCACGAGCAGCGGTGCGACGATGTTGGGTAGGATGTGGCGCACGAGAATGCGCGGCAGGGTCGTGCCAGCCGCGATCGCTGCCTCGACGTAAGGCTGCTCGCGCAGGCTCAGCACGAGGCTGCGAACCAGGCGCACCACGCGCGGCACCTCCGCCAGCGTGATAGCGACGATCACATTGCCGATGGAGGCCTTGGTGAGCGCCATCAACGCGATGGCGAGCAGCACCGAGGGGATCGACATGAGGCCGTCCATGATGCGCATCACGATGGCGTCCAGCCGGCGGACGTAGCCGGTGACGAGACCGATCGCGAGCCCGAGCACGGTCGAGAGCGCCGCGACCGCAAGGCCGACGATGAGCGATACCCGCGCGCCGTACACGACGCGGCTGTAGACGTCGCGTCCGAGCATGTCGGTCCCGAACCAGAAGTCTGCCGACGGCGGCTTGAGCCGCTTGACCGGCGAGACCGCCTGCGGATCGATCGTTCCCATCCACGGTGCGAGGATCGCGATCGCGACCATCAGGATGAGGATGACACCGCCGATGAGCGCAGTGGGATGACGTCTGAACGCGTCGCGAAAGCGCCGCCATGTCGGCGAGATCGACTTGCTCGCGAGCGGCGTCACGGGAACGGTCGTCGAGCTCATTGTCAGTAACGTATCCGCGGATCGAACAACACGTACGACAGATCGACCGCCAGATTGACCAGCACGTAGACCGCGGAGAAAATCAGGATCACGCCCTGGATGATGGGATAGTCGCGGCGCAGGATCGCGTCGACGGTGAGCCGCCCGATACCGGGCAACGCGAACACCGTCTCGGTGACGATGGCGCCGCTGATCAGCAACGCGACGCCCACGCCGATGATCGTCACCACGGGAATCGCGGCGTTCTTGAGCGCATGGCCGATCAGCACCTGCTCCGGCGCGAGCCCTTTCGCCTCGGCGGTGCGGATGTAGTCCTGCGCGAGCACGTCGAGCATGCTGGCGCGCGTCATGCGCGTGATCAGCGCGACGTAAACCGTGCCCAGCGCAATGCTCGGCAGGATCAGGTGCCGCAGCCATTCCCACATACCATCGCGAAAATTGCGGTAGCCCTGCACCGGCAACCAGTCGAGCTGAACGGAGAAGGTAAGGATCAGGATGTAGGCGAACACGAACACGGGAACCGAGAAGCCCAGGACCGAGAACGACATCACCCCGCGATCGAGCCAGGTGCCCGCCTTCGCGGCCGCGACGACGCCCAACGGAACCGCAACCAGGATCGCCACCACGAGCGTGCAGAGCGTCAGCGAGACGGTCGGCTCGATGCGCTGGCCGATGAGCTGCGTGACCGGAAGATTGGTGAAGATCGAGGTGCCCAGATCGCCGTGCGCGAGCGACCACAACCAGCGCCCGAATTGCACTAGGAACGGGTCGTCGAGACCGAGCCGGGCGTGAATGCGCCTGATGTCCTCGTCGGTCGCAATGTCGCCGGCGATGACGGCGGCCGGATCGCCCGGCGTCAGGTACAGCAGCGAAAACACGACGAACGCGACCACCGCCATCACGACGATGGTCGAAAACAGGCGCCGGACGATATAGGCGATCATCCGTTAGGTATTCTTGTTTGCGCGACCGCTTGCGATTCCCCTCACCCTAGCCCTCAAGCGGGGGGCGAGAGGTTAGGCTCATACACCGCGAGCTACGCAACTTCGAGAAGGGCTTGCGGATTCTTCGCAGCGACCAGCAGCAACGTGCGGGCTGCACCGGAGGGTGCACGGCGCCCTTGCTCCCATTCTTGTAGCGTGCGCACGGATACACCGAGAAGCGCGGCAAACTGCGCCTGTGAAAGACCGGTACGTTCTCGGATCGTGCCTACAGAAGGAAGGTTCACGACGCGTCCGACTTCGCCGCGCTTCAGTTGACGCAACCCTTCGAGAATCTCCATTCCGACGTTTCGCTTTGCAACGACCTTAGCCATCAATTTCATCCTTGATCTGTTTCAATACATGGCCCGGAATGTTCTCCGCCACATTCTTTGGGTACAAAGTAAGCATCCAGATCTGACCCTGTCGCGTGCGGAGATAATAAATGACCCGGATACCTCCACGCTTACCCCGCCCAGCCACGCCCCAGCGTAGTTTGCGGATACCGCCTGAGCGCGGAATGACGGCGCCTGCTTCTGGATTCGCCAACAGTGCCTGTTGAAGCTTGGAGTATTCATCGTCCGACAGGTATTCCTGGACCAAAACGGGTGAACAGCTTAGTTTCAACGAAGCTGATCATACGTCCATTATACGGCAAAGACGGACTACGTCAATGCCGTAGCGATGCCCAAGCTCGCGAGACCGACCCAACAAAAAACGCCGCTCAGGAGCCGCGAGCTCGCGTGCGTGCGCGCGACGCCTGAGCTCGCCGGGCCGGCGACCGTTTGACCGCTGGCGCTGGACAAATCACAGCACGCGCGAACATTTCCGGCGTCCAAGCTGGAGCGTCGTCATCGACAATGATGTCCGGGTCTTTCAACGCCGCGAGGCGCAGGTCCCAGCCACGGCTTGCTCAATTGCACGAACGATAGAAGCGACGGCACGTTGAATCCGTGGCCAGCTCGGCGTGGAAAGCACGACGACCGCAATACGTCGCGCCCGGAGATTCTGTTGATGTTTGAGGTTCGAATCGGTCGTCACAAGCACGGCGAAGTCTTCCTTCTCGGCCGCGTCAAGCAACTCTCCGTTATTAAGCTTCGACCAGCCGCGCTCGTATGCGGTGGCGACTTCATGTTGCGCCAGTGAGTGACGCAGCGGTTCAGGAGTGCCCTGATCGAACAGTACGTGCACTTATACGGTGGCGAGCGCGCTACGTGCAGCGTGGTCCAGCACTGCGCGGACCTGTTCGAGAGTGACACCAGGAAACCATTCGACGAATTGCGACACAAGAGCGCCGTCTTCAAGATTCTCGAAGAGCGCAGATACGGGGACGCGAGTGCCCCGGAATACCCAGGCTCCGCTCAAGCGTTCCGGGTCCCGTTCAACCGCCGAGCAAGATGACCAGTCGATCATGAGGAAAATGGTACCACTGCCGCTTCAAGACGGCTAACGAACAAAGCCAACCGGCGCTGATCGGACGGCCCGCAGGCGCCGCCGAGGAGCATCCGGATTGCAAGAGGCTTCGGGATGTTCGGCAGACTCCGCGATGTCACGATCAGCCATTGCGCGGACGCGCGGCCAGTTGGTCTTAGAGGTTCTTGAAGAAGATCGTTCGCTCATGTTTGGTCGCTTTGCGGAATGAAATGATTGGAACCAAGCGCCCCCATGCGTCAAGGTGAGCAGCGCACGAATCAAACGGCCTCGTCCACCTATCCCGCGTGGCGCTGCAGGAACGCCAGGGTCTTCTGGTTGAACTCCTCCACCTTCTCATAGATCGGCGCGTGCGCGCATCCCTCGAAGATCAGCAGCTCCGAGCCGCGGATATTGCGCGTCATCCGATCTGCGAAACGCGTGGAGGTAACCATATCGTAACGTCCGAAGGTGATCTGAGTCGGCGCGCTGATCCGGCCCAGTTGCGCTTCCACGTCGTGCGCGATGACAGCATTCGAGTGTTGGATAAAGGATGCCAGGGGCTGCGCGGGCCGGGCCCGAACAAAGTCGGCCAGGGATTGGATGTAATCCGGCTTGGCCGCGTACAGTTCGGGCGTAAAGCACCAGGGGAAGATACTCAGGATGACCATCTCCGGCACACTGCCCAACGCTTTGGCCATCACCTGCCATCCTTCGACCACGGTCTTCACGAAGGGATCGGTCTTCGTCCAGCCGCTGTGCAGCGACAATGACTTGACCTTGTCGGGATACTTGGCCGCCAGCCACAATCCCGTGCCCGCACCCAGGGATAAGCCGGAGACATGCGCCTTCTGAATTCCCACGGCTTGCATGAACGCGGCGACATCGTCCGCGAAAAGCTCGGTGGAATAGACGCCTTCGGGCTTGTCGCTTTCACCCGTTCCGCGCAGGTCGACCGAGATGCAAGTGAAATGCTTGGCGTACTCGGCCACCTGGAAGGCATAACAGGCGTGGTCGGCGGCCAAGTAGGGAATGAGGATCAGGGGTTCTCCAGCTCCTTGCTGGTCATAGTTCATCGTGAGGCCGTTGGCTTTGACTTTAGGCATGGAAGTCTCTCCTTCATAAAGCGTAAGTTTTCCCGACCGCCGAAGGCGTTACCACGCCTTCGCCGAAGCTGCTCACCAGGGCGTGGGTCGCGCGCCAGCCGGTGCAATGGCCGGGCGCGATGACCGACAAGCCGAACGAGCGAAGAACCTGCACCGTTTCTGGGATGATCTTCTCGTTCGCCGCAGAAAGATGGAATCCACCCGCCACTGCATAGAGTTGGATGGACGAAAACGCCTCACGCGCGTACGAGAGAACGTTGACCACGCCCGCGTGTGAGCAGGCCGTGAAAACGACAATCCCCTTGTCGCGAACGCGAACCGCAAGGAAGCGCTCATCCATGATGAGAGGATCCGGCTCCCAGCTGGAGCCGTCCTCCGACCGGCGCAGGTGCCCCGGAAAGCCTTTCTCATATGGCGTAACCCGTGCTATCTCCCCGCTAATCCAAAAGAAATCGTCAAACACGAGTTGCGGTGCGGTCGAACTGACGATATTCGCACCAAGCTCGGTGAGCTCCGTCGAGTTGGGAATCGCTTTGATGGGTAGGACCGCGCCGGAAGCCAGCGTCATGGCACGTTGGCGGAACATCTCGGGGTGCACATAGACAGGGACCGGGCGACCACCGTTGGCAGCCACGGACAGGCGCACGGCGGCCGGCAACCCGCCGGCATGGTCCCAATGCCCATGGGAAAGAACGATACCTTCAATCGCGGAAAAATCGACGCCGAGCCGTGGTGCATTCCGCTCCAGCACATAATCTTCCGGACCAGCATCAAACATGACTGTATGCGAAACATCACCACGCATAGCCGTGACCACCAGCGACAGTCCATGATTGGCGCAGCATTGCCATTCGCCGGAGAGTTCTTTCATCCCATGCCGCATCAAGCGGGGCCATTCGAGCGTTACGTGTTTCGGGACTGTCGACAGGCTATCCAAACAGTTGTCCACGAGGACAAGAAACTCGACGCCATCAACGGCTTTCAGTGCCGGTTCCATGTTTCGGTTCTTTCTTGCACGCGTCGAGTGATCGACGGCTAACGAGCGAAGCTAACCGGCGCCGAGCGAACGGCGCGAAGTGCCGCCGGCGCGTACGGGTTGAGCGCGAGGTTAGCCATCACGTGCGCTCCTTCCACCGCAAAGGGTTACGCCGGCCGTGCATGCACGCGACAACGACTACCGCTGCACCGATTCGCTTGCCTGGGCTCGCTCATCCCAGCCCCCGCAAGCAGGGCCCGGGAACAAACCTATTTCTTCTCGACGTTCCACATGAGGTTGATCGGCGCGACGATCACGCCGCTCAAATTCGTGCGATAGGCGGCCGGCAGAATGAACTGCGCGGTTGGAACGTAGGGCACGAATTCGAAGGCGCGCATCTGGACAGCGTCCGCGGCCTTTTTCGAGCTGGCCGCGTCCGTCGTCGCAAACCACGCGTCGCGCAACTCCTCGATCTTTGGGTCGTCCGGCCAGCCGAACCACGCCTTCTGGCCCGAGCCGCGAACGGCGAAATTGACCGCGGGCGAGGTCACGTCGGGGCCGACGAGCCAGGTGTGAAAGATCGACCAGCCGCCTTTGTCGACCGGCTCCTTCGACGTCCGGCGCGTGATCAGCGTGCCCCAGTCCCCTGCCTGCAAGTCGACGTTGAGCCCGAGCTTGCGCAGCATCTCCGCGGTCAGCAGCGATTGCGAGTGAACGATCGGTTGATCGGTCGCCGAGATGATGACGATCTTCTCGCCCTTGTAACCGGCTTCCTTGATGAGCTGCTTGGCTTTTTCGAAATCGCGCTTGCCCTTCAGCGGCTCGGCACCGATTTCGCTCGCGAGCGGGGTGCCGCAAGTGAAATAGGAGTAGCAGGGATGGCCGTTCTTCACGTCGCCGGCGATGCCGAGCACGTAATCGTTCTGATCGATGGCGTAGAGGATCGCCTGACGCATCTTCTGATTGTTGAACGGCGGGTACAGGAAATTGAAGCGGAGCAGGCCCATCGACCCCAGCGGATCGATGTTCTCCACCTTGATGCTCTTGTTCTTGGCCAGCACCGGAATCAGATCGGGCGGCATCTGCTCCCACCAGTCGACTTCACCCGCGTTGATCGCTGCCGCGGCGGTGGCCGAATCCGGGATGTAGATCCACTCGACGCGGTCAACCTTGACGACCTTGCCTCCCGCCGCCCACGACGGCGGCTCCTTGCGCGGCACGTAGTCGGTGTTCTTGACGTAGACCACCTTGCTGCCGGGCACCCACTCCTCCTTCACGAACTTGAAGGGCCCGGAGCCGATCGGCTCGGTGATGT
>JALYSM010000028.1 GCA_030854785.1 Pseudomonadota bacterium | reverse complement strand
GCGCGGAAGGAGAAACAACGGTCGTAGAGATCATGCCTGACGGGCGCGCGCGTGCGGCGCGAAGCGCTGCAGCCATGATGCCATTATCATTTCGGTTCGGGCGAAGTGCTTGCGGAGGCGCCGGAATCGATCGCCTGCCGAATGCTGCTCGCCAGCGTCTCGATGGTGTACGGCTTGTCCAGGAGGAGCACATCGCCGTCGACTCCGGTCTGCCGAAGGACGACATTGCGCGTATAGCCGCTGGTGAGCAGAACCGGAACGCCTGGCCGCCGCGCGCAAAGCGCATCGGCGAGTGCGCTCCCGTCCATCCCGCCCGGCAGCACAACATCTGTAAACAGCAGATCGATACGCGCTGCGTCGGCCGAGTCGAGCAGGCGCAGCGCCGACGGACCGTCGGTGGCGTGCAGAACGCGATAGCCGAGGCTTTCGAGCGCGATCACGGCCAAGCGGCGGACATCCTCGGCGTCTTCGACCAGAAGCACCGTTTCCCCGGGACGAGCCCGCGCGAGGGCGTCGCTCGTCGTCGATCCACCTGCTGCCGTTGCACGCTGATCCGAATCGGCGCCCGCGTATCGCGGAAGGTAAACCTTGACCGTGCTGCCCGAAGCCATTTCACTGTAGATGCGCACGTGTCCGCCGGATTGCTTCACGAAACCGTAAACCATCGACAGGCCGAGGCCGGATCCCTTGCCCGTATCCTTGGTCGTGAAGAACGGCTCGAAGACCTTGTTCAGGAATTCCTTGGCGATTCCGCACCCCGTATCGCTCACGCTCAGCATGACGTATCGCCCGGGCATGATGTCCTCCGCGCCAGTCGAATCGAGCTCGACATTGCTGGTTTCGATTATCAGGCGGCCGCCCTCCGGCATCGCATCCCGAGCGTTGACGACCAGGTTCAAGAGCGCGGTCTCGAGCTGGTTCCTGTCTGCGAAGGTGGGCCACAATTCGGAGGCGAGGATCGTTTCCACGCTGATCGTCTCGCTGAGCGTGCGCTCGATCATGTCGGTCATTTCGGCGACGAGTCTGTTCGCATCGATTGCCGCCGGCTGCAGCGTTTGCTGGCGGCTGAACGCGAGCAGCCGTTGCACGAGCTGACCCGCGCTGCGGGCGGATCTTTGCGTGGTCGCGATCGCCCCGAACAACTGCCCGCGTGTTTCACTCGATTGAGCATGGAACTCATTGCGTTGCAGCGTCAGCTTCACGATCTCCAAATTGCCCAGGATGACTTGCAGAATGTTGTTGAAATCGTGCGCGATGCCCCCGGTCAATTGACCCACCGCTTCCATTTTCTGTGCCTGATGCAGGCGGGACTCGGCTTCGGCGCGTCGTTTCGCTTCGGCTTCGAGCTCGGCTGTGCGTTCACGTACGCGCTGCTCGAGCACGAGGTTCATGCGCTCGAGCTCTACCCTGGCCGCCGCGAGCGCCTCTTCAGCGGCTTTGCGGTCGGTGATGTCCAGGTCGATGCCGCTGTACCGAGCGGGCTTTCCGTCGCGATCGCGGACGATCCGGCCGCGCCCGAAGATCCAACGCAACTTGCCGTCGGGACGAACGATGCGGTATTCCATTTCGTATGCATCCGTGCCATCCTCGAGCGCGTGGCGAAATCCCGCCAAAACCCGCTCTCGATCATCCGGATGGCGCAGTTCGCGGACAACATCGATGAGAATGCGTTCGTTCGTCGGTTGGAGTCCCATGATCCGGAAGAACTGCGCCGTGGCGCGGACGAGCCCGGTCGTCAGATCGATGCTCCAAACGCCGATGCCCGCTGACTTCTCGGCGAGCGCCAACGCGTCATGGTCGAAGGCATCGCCCGAAAAGACGTCGAGCAACTCGCCTGCCGGCACGGAACGGACGTTCTCAGGGCCGTCGAGCAAGTCACGCGCGGTTTCCGGCATCCTGCGTTTCCTGACAAGATTTATTATGGGTTTCGGATACCATTGCATCGTACCGGAGTCGGGGAATGCCGGCTAGACGCCTCCTGCTGCTGGCTTTGCTTTGGGTCGCTGGCGCGACGGCGACCTGCGCGGGCACGCTCGTCGTCAATGCCAACAGCGCGGATCCTGCGCCGCGCGCCGCCTGGGAAGCGACCGTCCACCGCTTTCAGCGCGAAAACCCCGACGTCCGCGTCGAGTTCAACGTCTACGATTCGGAAAGCTACAAGAAATCCATCCGCAATTGGCTGACCGGTGCTCCTCCGGATGTCGTATTTTGGTACGCCGGCAACCGCATGCGCCAGTTCGTGACTCCAGGACTGCTCGAGGACGTGAGCGACTTGTTCACGCCCGAGATCCGAGCGGCGATGCACCGGTCCGCGCTCGATCTCGTCAGCGTCGCCGGGAAGCAATTCGGCGTTCCCTACACGTACTACCAGATCGGCCTTTATTTTCGGCGCGACCTGCTCGTGACGGCTGGCGTGGCGGAGCCTCCACGCTCCTGGTCCGATCTGGTAGCCGCCTGCGAAAAGCTCAAGGCGAGAGGCATCGAGCCCTTCGCGATCGGCACCAAGGACCTCTGGCCGGCGGCGGCTTGGTTCGATTATCTGGATCTGCGCCTCAACGGACTGGCGTTTCACATGGATCTTATGCAGGGCAAGGTCTCCTACACGGACTCGCGCGTGCGCGAAGTCTTCAAACGCTGGCGCGAGCTGCTCGACCGCGGCTGTTTCAGCCGAAACCATGTTTCTTCCAGCTGGCAGGAGGCGCAAGGTCTTCTGTATGACGGCAGGGCCGCCATGATGCTCATCGGGAATTTCATCGTTGCCAATTTTCCAGCGGAGCTGCGCGAGCGCATGGACTTCGTCGCATTTCCCGCGCTGCGGGGCGACCTCGGCCGCTACGAAGACGCGCCGATGAACACGATCCATATTCCCGCCAAGGCGCGCAACAAAGAGGACGCGAAAAAGTTCCTGGCGTTCGTCGCGCGCGCCGATGTTCAGGAAGCGCTCAACAAGACGACCCTGCAGATTCCCGTGAATCTCCGCGCTGCAGCCGCGGACGACCGCTTCCTCATGAAGGGCCGCGATCTGCTCGCGCGGGCCGACGGTCTCGCCCAGTATTTCGACCGCGACACCAGCGAGGATCTCGCCAACATCGCAATGAAGGGTTTTCAGGAATTCATGGTATACCCTGAGCGCCTCGACGCGATCCTGGACGCAGTCGAACGGGCGCGTGCGCGCGTCTATGGCGCACTTCCGGCGTCGCCGCCCGCGCAATAACCCGTGGCTGGCGATGCCTGAACGTCTATTCCGCGCGTCCGCGCGCGCCGGTGGCGGATCGCGCGGTCGTCATGTGGGCCTGTCCACGCTCCTCCTGCTGGCGCCCGCGTGCTTGCTGTTTTCACTGTTCGTTCTCTACCCGATAGCCCGCAGCGTCGAGATTTCCCTGTACGACTGGAACGGTGTCGACGCCATGAGATGGGTCGGCATGGGCAACTACCGTGAATTGTTCGCCGATCCCGTTTTTCGAACGGCGCTCGCGAACAACCTGCGCTGGCTCGGCTGCTACCTCGTCGCACCGGTGCTCGGGCTCGGGCTCGCGGTGTTTCTCAGCCAGAACCTGCCCGGGATGCGCGCGGTCCGATCGCTCTTCTTCATGCCGTTCGTGATCAGCCAGGTCGTCGTGGGTCTGGTCTTCAGCTGGTTCTTCAACGCGCGCTTCGGCTTGTTCAACGAGATTCTGGGCCGGCTCGGACTTCCGCCAATGGCGCCGCTAGACAGCGAACGGTGGTCGATCTACACGATGATCATCGCCGGGCTGTGGCCGCAGATTGCGTATTGCATGATTCTCTACCTGACGGGACTCGCGACCCTGCCGGCGGAGCTCATCGATGCGGCGCGTGTCGACGGCGCGAAGGGATTGTCGCTGTTCCGACATGTCGTCTTTCCGCAGTTGCGGCCGGTGCACTTTATCGTCGCGATGGTGTGCGCAGTAGCGGCACTGCGCAGCTTCGACTACGTGATGATCATGACTCTCGGCGGTCCGTACAACAGCTCGACCGTGCTCGCCTATTACATGTACGAAGAAACCTTTATCGGCCTGCGTTACGGCTACGGCGCAGCCATCGCCACGGTGCTGCTCGCGCTGATGAGCGGCATCATCTTCGTTCTGCTGTGGCGGCTCTTCCGTCACGAAAAGACATAGCGGCGATGTTTCCCGCCCCGATCGATCGACGCCCGCCCGCCGTGCGGGCAGGTTATGGCGTTGCAGTGCTGGCAAGCCTCACGGTATGGCTGCTGCCGCTGGCTGCGGTTGCGCTCACGTCGATCCGCTCGATCGAAGATCTCAATCGCGGAAACTTCTGGGGCTGGCCCACCGAGATACGGCTGTTCGAGAATTATTTTGCGGTGCTGACCGGCTCGCGCATGGGGCAATTCATCGTGAATAGCTTCCTCATTACCATCCCCGCCGTGATCGGCACGGTGGCGCTGGCGTCGATGGCCGGGTTCGCGCTCGCCAAGCACGAGTTCAAGGGAAACCGGCTGCTGCTCATGCTATTCATCGCCGGCAACCTCGTCCCGTTCCAGGTGCTGATGATCCCGGTCCGCGATCTCGTCATTGCGCTCGGTCTGTACGACTCGCGCTGGGCACTCATTCTGTTTCACACCGCCTTTCAGACCGGATTCTGCACTCTGTTCATGCGCAACTTCATTCGCGAGCTGCCTGACCCCGTGCTGGACGCCGCACGCATCGAGGGTGCGGGCGAGATCAAGATCTTCTGGTACATCGTCTTGCCGCTCGTGCGGCCGGCCATCGCCGGCGTCTCCGTGCTCATCTTCACCTTCGTCTGGAACGATTATTTCTGGTCTCTGGTCCTCGTGCAGTCGGATTCGGTGCGACCACTCACCGCAGGGCTCCAGTCGCTGCGCGGCATGTGGCAGACCTCATGGCAACTCGTTTCCGCGGGATCGATCCTTGCGGCACTGCCGCCGTTGGCCGTCTTCTTCGTTATGCAGCGACAACTGGTCGCGGGACTTACCTACAGCGCAAAGAGCGACCGCAGGCTGTGATCTTTGTGCGGGCCGTTGACCGAGCGCGCACGTGTGCCGGCAACGTCTCGAGGAAGACTACGCTTCCGCCGCGATCCGCGCGAGCAGCGCGCGTATCGCCTTACCACGGTGCGAGCGCTCGTTCTTCTGCGCGAGCGGCAGCTCGGCGCCGGTGAGTCCGCTCTCGGCGTCGAGGAAATGCGGGTCGTAACCGAATCCCGCTGCGCCGCGCGGCGTGTCGATGATCGTGCCGTCCCATCGCCCTTCGGCGAGGATCGGCTCGGGATCGTCGGCGTGGCGCATCAACGCGAGCACGCAATAGTAATGCGCGCGCCGATCGGCGACGCCCGCGAGATCGGCGATGAGCTTGGCGTTGTTGCGCACGTCCGACCGGGGCTCGCCGGCATAGCGCGCCGACTGCACGCCGGGCGCGCCGCGGAGCGCCGCGACGCACACCCCCGAATCGTCGGCCAACGTGGGCAGCCCGCCGAGGCGGCTCGCGTGTCGCGCTTTCGCCAGCGCGTTCTCGACAAAGGTCGCATGCGGCTCGTCGGCTTCCGGTATCCCGAGCACGGCCTGGGGAATGACGTCAACGTCGAGAGGCGTCAACAGACGCCGAAATTCGCGCAGCTTGCCTTCGTTGGCGGAGGCGAGGACGAGACGGGAGATCGAGCGCACGGTGCACCCCTCACCCTACCCTCTCCCCCGTGCACGGGGGAGAGGGCAAGCGAGCGAAGCGAAGCGCGGGTGAGGGGGCGGTTGCGTCCGCGCCGCGCGATTCTGCTTCATGTCATCTCCAATGATTGCTTTTGCGCCGCGATCAGCTCGCCGATGCCGCGCTCGGCGAGCGAGATAAGCGCGTCCATTTCTGCCCTTGTGAACGGCGCAGCTTCCGCCGTCCCCTGGATTTCGACCATGCCGCCGCGCCCGGTCATGACGACGTTCATGTCGGTATCGCAGCCGGCGTCCTCCGCGTAGTCGAGATCGAGCAACGGTGCGCCGCCGACGATTCCCACCGATACCGCGGCGACGAAATCGCCAAGCGGTTCGCCGGCAACCAGCCCTCTCGCCTTGCACCACGCGACCGCATCGTGCACGGCCACGCACGCGCCGGTGATCGAGGCGCAGCGCGTCCCGCCGTCGGCCTGGATGACGTCGCAATCGACGCGAATCGTCCGTTCGCCCAACTGCGTCAGGTCGGCGATCGCGCGCAGGCTGCGGCCGACCAGCCGCTGGATCTCCTGCGTTCGTCCCGATTGTCTGCCCTCGGCTGCCTCGCGGCGCGCGCGGGTGTTGGTTGCGCGCGGCAGCATGCCGTACTCCGCCGTGAGCCAGCCGCGGCCCTGGCCCTTGAGAAAAGCCGGCACGCCCTCCTCGACGCTCGCCGTGCAGATGACCCGCGTGTCGCCGCATTCGATCAGCACCGAGCCTTCGGCGTGCCGTGTGTAATGCCGCGTGATACGGACCGCCCGCAATTCGTCGGCGCGGCGGCCCGAAGCGCGCGCGGTCATCGCCTATTCCCGTCCATCGCAGCGGCGATTATAGCGGCGGCGCCGAGCGCGCATCGCCTCGCGCTCATTGCGCGTGTCGCATGCGCCACCACGCGGCCGTGGCGGCCAGCCCTTCGTCGATGGAATACGACGGCGACCAGCCGGTGAGGCCGCGGAAGCGCAGGGCGTCGACTTCGAGTGAGTCGAGAAGCCGATCCACGGCAGCGCGGCGGCCGGACAGCGCCGCACCGGCGCGCAGCAAGGGCGCCGGCAAGTGATAGAGCCGCGATTGCAGGCGCAGCGCCAAGGCGATCTTCGTCACCAACTCCGGAGTCGAGACCGGCTTCGCGTCCGCGACGGGCAGCGCTTCGCCTGTCAATGCCGGAGCCACCAGCGCGGCTTCGATCGCGCTCACCGCGTTGCCGAGATACAGGAGGCTCCGCCGATTGACGATGCCCAAGAGCGGCAGGCGGCGCCGTTCGGCGACGGCCTCGAGCAGGGCGAGAAAGTTGCCCTTCACTCCCGGCCCATACGTCAGCGGGAAGCGCAGCACGATCGCGTCGATGCCGTGCGCGCCGCAGATTTCGTGGAGGACGCGTTCGGCCTCGGCCTTGCTTTTCGCGTAGGCATCCTGCGGTGCCGAAGCATCGCCGGCGCGAAACGCGCGGCCCGGCTCGCTCGCCTCGCCGTAAACCTTGACGCTGCTCGCGAAGACGATGCGCCGCACGCCGCTTCGCACCGCCGCCTCCGCAAGACGGCGCGTGACGTGCACGTTGGCGACGATGTAGGGGGTCGGCGCGTTCGCATCGCGACCGCGGGCGTGCGCCCGACCGGCGAGGTGCACGATCGCATCGACGCCGTCCAGGACATCGTGCCAGTCCGCCGCAGCGAAGTCGCCTAGCGCGACGTGCCCGGTTCCCCTGGCATCGCGCGGCGCGATCGCCCGCACTGCGCCGACGTGAGCAACGCCGGTGGAGGCGAACCGTGCGCACAGGGCACGGCCGATGAACCCGCCGGCGCCGGTCACCAACACCTTGCCCTGGAAAGGCACTAGGCCCACTTCCAGCCGTGCTTGTTGAAGAAGTGGACCGCGCTCTTCGCGAACTCGACGACGTGCCGCCAACCCTTGCGCGAGGCGCCGCCGCCGTGATGAACGATCCGCACCGAAGGCACATACGCGCTCTGCGTGACCCGGTTCAGGCGCAGGCTCCAGTCGAAATCCTCGAAATACAGGAAGTATTTCGGATCGAATCCCCCGGTGGCCTCGATCGCTTTCCGGCGCACGAGCATGAAGCAGCCGCTCATCATCGGCACCGGCGACACGAGTCCGTCAGCGCTGGCGAGAGCGATGGCGTCGCGCATTTCATAGCGATCGAGGCGCTTCCTGAAGAGGCGGCGCAACCCGGCGGATGCCAACGCGCGCAGCGCGAGGTCGAGCACGGAAGGATAGCGCTTGCACAGGAATTCGCGTTCGCCGTCGGGGCCGGACACTGCGGGTGCCAGTACACCGACTTCGGGATGCACGTCGAGAAAGCGCAAGCCGGCGACCAGCGCGTCCGGCGCCAGCTCGACGTCGGGATTGAGCACCAGGTGATAGTGCGTGTTACCGCCGTGCATCACCAAGTTGTGCGCGCTGCCGTAACCGATGTTGACGTGGCGGTGCAGATAATTCATGGTCACGCCGGACTCCTTGAACTGCACGTCGCCGAGTCTCACGACCGCCTCCGCGAACGCGCGCGAGACCGAGTTATCGACCAACACAACGTTGGCATCCCGGAGCAGCCCTTCGTCCCGCGCCGCGTCGAGCGCCTTCGCCAGCGTGGCGAGGCAGCGATCGAGAAGCGCGAGGTCGGGCTGGTACGTGACGATGCTGACGGTCAGCGTTACGGGTGCCAAGGTGGGAGCATCAGACCGCAGCGGTGAGCTAGAATGCTCGTCGATTGCCGCGTCTGCGTCAATTGCCTTCCACTTAAGATTCCGATCAATGCCATCGATGAGCGACAAGCCTTCGCCGCGCTACGCCGCCGATGATTTGCGCGTCTTCGCGCGCACGCTGCTGGAGCGCGCGGGCCTTAAGAGCGACATCGCGCGCGATGTCGCCGACGTGCTGCTCGACGGCGACCTGCTCGGCCATACGACACACGGTCTCGGTTTGCTCGCGCCGTACCTCGACGAACTGGCCCACGACAGGATGGCCAAGACCGGTGAGCCGACGGTGCTGGTGCGGCGGCTGGCCGCGCAGACCTGGGACGGCCACCGCCTGCCCGGGCCATGGCTCTGCTTGCGCGCGCTCGAGGCGGCCACGATGATGGCGCGCGAATGCGGCACCGGCACTGTCGTCATTCGGCGTTCGCATCACATCGCCTGTCTCGCTGCGTACCTCAAGCGCGCTACCGATGACGGGATGGTCGCGATCATCGAGAGCTCGGACCCCACGGTCAACGCGGTGGTCCCTCACGGCGGCCTGACGCCGTTCATCACGCCCAATCCCATCGCGGCGGGACTCCCGACTTCCGGCGATCCGATCCTCGTCGACGTGTCGACCTCGATCACCAGCATGGGCTACGCGCAACAGCAGATGCGCGCGGGCAAGCAGCTTCCCGGTGCATGGCTCATCGACGCCGAAGGCAATCCGACGCCGGATCCGCGCGCGTTGTCCAACGACCCGAAAGGCGCGCTGCTGCCCCTGGGCGGCATAGACGCCGGGCACAAGGGGTTCGCACTGGCGTTGCTGGTCGAGGCGCTTACTGCAGGACTGGCCGGTCATGGGCGTGCCGATTCGCCGACGGGCTGGGGCGCGACGGTGTTCGTGCAGGCCTTCGATCCCGAAGCCTTCGGCGGGCTCGCCGAATTCAAGCGGCAGATGGACTTCATCGCCGACAGCGCGCACCGATCGAAGCGTCGGCCGGCGAGCGATCCTGTGCGCCTTCCAGGTGAGCGCGGCATGCGCCGCTACCGCGAGCAGCTCGACGGTGGCGTCGCACTCTATCCGGCAATTCTGCCCGCGCTGGAGCCTTGGGCGAAGAAGTACGGCGTCGCGTTACCGACCGCGCTTGCGTAACGACGCTGCGTAGCCCGGGTTGAGCGCGTAGCGCGATACCCGGGGCCGCGCTTCAGTGTCGCGTGCCTCCCGGGATTCGCCTCCGCTCATCCCGGGCTACGTCGCCCGTACGTCACGCGCGGAATACCCGCGAGGTCGCGTGCCGAAGTGACGTCGCCGAAGCCCGCGTCGCACAGGAGTCTCTGGACGGCGTTCGCCTGATCGTGGCCGTGCTCGAGCGCAAGCATGCTTCCGCCCGGCAGATAGTCGGATGCCGCCGCGACGATCGCGCGGATCGCATCCAGGCCGTCGCCGCCCGAGGCGAGCGCACTCACCGGCTCGAAACGCAGATCGCCCTGCTG
Organism: Pseudomonadota bacterium; assembly: GCA_030854785.1. Lineage (GTDB taxonomy): Bacteria > Pseudomonadota > Gammaproteobacteria > Burkholderiales > Casimicrobiaceae > PALSA-1003. The sequence continues at coordinate 6,514 of JALYSM010000028.1, read as the reverse complement.
GAGATGCGAGTCTTCCTGCGCGACGTACGGCGGATTCGCGACGATCAACGCAAAGGACTCGCGGGGGACGCGGTGAAACCAGTCGGATTCGATAAAGGTCGCATTGCCGATGGCCAATCGGTCCGCATTGCGTCGTGCCAGCGCGACGGCGGCCGGCGCAACGTCGGCGCCGACGATGCGGGCCCGAGGACGCTCGTGCGCGATCGCCAGCGCGACTGCGCCCGAACCGCAACCGAGGTCGAGCACGCGTGCGGATGCATCGTTGCTGAGCCACGTCAGTGCCAGCTCGACCAACAGCTCGGTCTCCGGCCGCGGGATCAAGACGTCCGGTGTTATCTCGAGCTCAAGCCCGAAGAATTCGCGGCGCCCCGTGAGATAAGCCACCGGCTCGCCATTGCGGCGGCGGCGCGCCAGCGCGTCGTACGCGAGTGCCTGTTCGCGCGTCAGCGGAGCGTCAGCGTGCGCGGTCAGCCAAGCGCGGTCGCGATTCATCACATGCGCGAGCAGAAGCTTGGCCTCGAACGGTACGAGGCCACTCATCGCCAGTGCGGCGGCAACTTTCGTGGAAATGATCAGCCCTGCATTAAACAGATGGCGTCTTGCAGTGTACAAGGCGCGCGCGGATAATGTTCGACACCCTCGGACGCTAACGCGAAGTCAACACTGCGGCGAGCGCGATCATCGCTGTACAACGGGGACATAGCGGAGGAGCCATGCCGTCACGACGCGACTTTCTGAAGACGACCGGCGGGTTGGTGCTCGCTTCCGGCGCGACCTGGCGGATCACGCACGCGCACGGCGCGGTGCCCGATCCGGCTGGACTCGCGCCGCTGCCCTCAGGCACGGTCGCGTCAGGCGATCTCGAGGCGCTCGCGGGCAAGCTGCCGTTGATCAAACGGACCTGGCGGCCGCCGAATTACGAGACGCCACTGTCGTATTTCGCCGAAGAATTCACGCCCAACAAGGCTTTCTTCGTGCGCTACCACCTTGCCTCGATCCCCGAGATCGCGGCTGAGAAATGGACGCTCAAGGTCGGCGGAGACGCGGCCGCAACGCCTTTCGAGCTCAATCTTGAGCAGCTCAAGCGCGACTTCCCCGCGGTTGACGTTGCCGCGGTGAATCAATGCTCGGGCAACCGGCGCGGCCTGTTCGACCCACACGTCCCAGGCGTCGAATGGGGCGTGGGCGCGATGGGCAACGCACGCTGGAAAGGCGCGCGCCTCAAGGACGTGCTCGCCAAGGCGGGGCTCAAGAAGGAGGCGCTCGAGATCAGCTTCGACGGCGCGGACGGTCCGGTGATGCCCGGCACGCCCGATTTCCAGAAGTCGATCCCGGTGTGGAAAGCGCTCGACGAAAACACGCTCATCGCCTATCAGATGAACGGCGAGCCGCTGCCGCACTGGAACGGCTTCCCGGCGCGCATCGTCGTTCCCGGCTGGACAGGAACCTACTGGATGAAGCACGTCACCTCGATCAACGCCATCAGCAAGCCCTTCGACAACTTCTGGGTCAAGACCGGCTACCGCATTCCGACCAATCGGTTTCCGCTGGTGGAGCATTTCGCGTCGCAGATGACCGACGCGAACGAGCCGATCACCGAGATGGTCGTCAATTCGCTCATTACCAGCCTCGCCGTCGGACAGGAGGTTGCCGTGGGACGTGCATTCGAGGTCAAGGGTGTCGCTTGGGACGGCGGGCGCGGCATCGCCGGCGTGGACGTCTCGGCCGACGGCGGGCGGTCGTGGCGAAGTGCCGCGCTGGGCACCGATTACGGCCGCTTCTCCTTCCGCAGCTTCAGCCACGCGTTCACGCCGACCGAGCGCGGCACGCTGACGGTTATGGCACGCGCGACCAATCGCGCCGGCGCGACGCAGACGATGGAGCTCATACTCAACCCCGCGGGATACCACCATAACGTGATGCAGCGGATTCCCGTCAAGGCCGTCTAGAGGAGGTTTCGATGAGAGCAATACCGCTGACACTGACATTGGCCTTTGTCGTTGCCGCAGGCATCGTCGTGGCGCAAGAGCGCCGCCTCGAGCTCAAGGATGGACCGGGACGTGCACAGGTCGAAGCTAATTGCGGCTCCTGCCACAGCCTGGACTACGTGCTGATGAATTCGCCGTTTCTCGATCGCAATGGCTGGGACGCGAGCGTAACCAAGATGATCAAGGTCTTCGGCGCCCCGATCCAACCCGACGACGCCAAGTCGATCGTCGACTACCTGAACACCAACTACGGCAAGCCGTAGCCTGGGATGAGCGTCGCGAATCCCGGGATTGCTTCACACGCTCGCCCCCGGGTTTCGCGCTGCGCGCTCAACCCAGGCTACGCGTCGGCAACGAAGAGTCGCAGGTCGCGGTCGTAGTAGTGCCCCCAGCCGGCATCGCACAAGCCCGCTTTTTGCAAGACGCGCTGCGACGCCACATTGTCGGGGTGCGTCAGGCCCAGAATGCGGCGCAGACCGAGAACGTCGAACCCATAGCGCACGAGCGCCTGCGCACCCTCGGTCGCGTAGCCCTGACCCCACGCCCGAGGCAGTAGCCGGTATCCAACCTCGACCTCGACCGTCGCAGGGATGTACTTAAGGCAGAACCAGCCGATGAACGCTCCGCTCGCGCGATCTTCCGCGGGCCAGACGCCGAGCCCCGGATAAACGCGGTAGTGTTTCCTCGCGCCCGAAATCGCGGCGGCGGCCGAGGCACGCGTGCCGACCGAGCCGTCGCCGATGTATCGCATCACCCGCGGATCGCGGTTCAAGCGGAAGAGTTGCTCCGTGTCGCCCGGGCGGAACTCGCGCAGCGCGAGCCGCCGCGTCGCGAGAAGCGCCTTGCCGGAGCGTAGCGCCGGCATTCAGCTCGGCTCCCCTAACGCCGCGAGCTGCTCGGCCTGGAACTCCTGCGCCAGCGCCTGCGTCAACTCGAACAAGTCGCCGTCCATGATCTGGTCGATCTTGTAGAGGGTCAGGTTGATGCGGTGATCGGTGACGCGGCCCTGAGGAAAATTATAGGTTCGGATACGCTCGCTGCGGTCGCCGCTGCCGATCAGCGACTTTCGCGTCGCCGCCTCCTTCCGTTGCCGCTCCTGCCGCTCGCGGTCGAGCAAGCGCGAGGCCAACACCGCCATAGCCTGGGCGCGGTTGCGATGTTGCGAGCGATCGTCCTGGCATTCGACAACGATGCCGCTCGGCAGATGCGTGATGCGTACCGCGGAATCGGTCTTGTTCACGTGCTGGCCGCCCGCGCCGGACGCGCGAAACGTATCGATGCGGACATCCGCCGGATTGATCGCGCTTTCGGCGATCGGATCGGCTTCGGGCAACACCGCGACGGTGCACGCGGAGGTGTGGATGCGTCCTTGCGCCTCGGTTTCCGGCACCCGCTGCACGCGGTGTCCGCCGGATTCGAACTTTAGCTTCGAGTACACGCCCTGGCCGGCGATGCGCGCGATGACTTCCTTGAACCCGCCCATGTCGCCCGGGCTCTCCGACACCATTTCCACCTGCCAGCGATTGCGCTCTGCAAAGCGCGCATACATGCGGAACAGCTCGCCCGCAAACAGGGCGGATTCGTCGCCACCCGTGCCGGCACGGATTTCGAGGAACACGTTGCGCTCGTCGTTGGGATCGCGCGGCAGCAGTATGCGCTGCAGTTCCTCTTCGAGCCGCTCCATCGTCGCCTTCGACACCTTCGCCTCGTCCTCGGCAAGCGTCTTCATCTCCGCGTCGGCAAGAAGTTCGCGAGCGTTCGCGAGGTCGCGCTCCGCCTGTTGCCAATCGCGGTGGAGCGCCACGACCGGCGCGATCTCCGCGTGCTCGCGCGACAACGCGCGATAGCGGTCGAGATCGCGAGTGACGTCGGACGCGGAGAGCAAGCCGTCGAGCTCGTTCAGCCGGGCGGCCAGGTGCGTCAGTTTGGTGGCGAGAGACGGTTTCATGATCGCGAATGCACCAGAAATTATCGTCGCCCCGGCGAAGGCCGGGGCCCAATTTCTTCGTCCGTATGGTGCGGCCCGATGCCCACTTAGATCCCGGCCTGCGCCGGGATGACGCACTCTTTACTCGTCGGGCAGGTGATAAACGCGCTGCAACACCGCGAGCAATTCCGCCCGCTCGGCCTCGCCGGCCTCGTTGAGCGCCTGCGTCGGGCCGTGCAGGAACTTGTGCGTGAGTCCGCGCGCGAGCTGCTCAAGCACCTGATCCGCGGGCGCACCGTTGGCGAGCAGCCGTTTGGCTCGCTCGAGCTCGGCGGCGCGCAGGGCGTCATGATGTCCGTGCAGCGCCGTGATCGTCGGCACGACCGCACGTCCTTCCAGCCAGCGCAGGAAACTCTCCGCCTGCACGGCGATCATCGCTTCAGCTTCCCTTACCGCTTCGACGCGTATCTGGAGGTTGTCCTTGACGATGTTGGCGAGGTCGTCGACGCTGTACAGGAATACGTCGTCGAGCTCGGCCGCCTCCGGCTCGACGTCGCGCGGCACGGCGAGGTCGACGATGAGCACCGGCACGTGCCGGCGCGCCTTGATCGCCCGCTCGAGCATGCCTTTGCCCAGGATCGGGAGCGAGCTCGCGGTCGAAGTGACGATGATGTCGAATTGCGCCAGGCGCTCCGGCAATTCGTTCAACGTGATCGCGTCGGCGTGAACTCGCGAGGCCAGCGCCGCGCCGCGCTCGAGCGTGCGATTGGCGACGGTTATCGATTTCGGCTGCCGTGCGGCAAGGTGCGTCGCACACAGATCGATCATCTCGCCCGCGCCGATCAGCAGCACGCGCTGCTCGGCAATCGAAGGAAAGATGCGCTCGGCGAGCCTGATCGCCGCAGCGGCCATCGAGGTCGACGCGCTGCCGATATCGGTGTGCGTGCGCACGTCCTTGGCGACAGCAAAGGTGCGCTGGAACAGACGGTTGAGGACCAGCCCCAGCGAGCCCGCCGCCTCGGCAGTCTTCACCGCCTGCTTCATCTGGCCCAGGATCTGCGGCTCGCCCAGCACCATCGAATCGAGGCCGCTGGCGACGCGGAACGCATGCGGAACGGCCCTTTCCTGCGGCAGCGTGTAGAGGTACCGCGACAAGGATTCCGGGGGCACGCGATGGAACGTCTCGAGCCATTGAACGATAGGTCCGGTCTCGGTGCCGTGGAAGTAAACCTCGGTCCGGTTGCAGGTCGACAGAATCGCCGCCTCCTTGACCTGCCGCTGCGCGAGCAAATCGCGCAGCGCGGCGCCCAGCGTATCGATCTGGAACGCGACCAACTCCCGCACCTTGAGCGGCGCGGTCGCGTGGTTGAGGCCGAGTGCGTAAAGCGGCATGGGGATCGATTCTGCAGGCCGGCCATTTTACCGCAGGCGCCGGGGCTGCCGACGGGCAAGGCTTGATCTGCGTCAGAGACTCCGCGTAAGTCGCCGTCCCATGGTACGAGGCGGCAGCGGCCCGGATGCAACTGCGAGTAGCCCGGGATGACCCCGGACTCGATCCGGGGAAATCCCGGGGCGGCCGCCCGCGCCGAATGATGGTCCCGGGTATGGCGCGGAGCCTGTCCTGAGCTTGGCGAAGGGCGCTCAACTCGGGCTACTGCCTACGCCTTGATGAATTCCTGCTTCCCGCCCAGCCAGCGCTCGAGGTGCGCGGCGGCGGCGCCGGGCTCACGCCGGAGCAGCTCGTCGGCCGCGTCGCGCGCCGACTCGATCAGCCGGACATCACGCTCGGGGTCGGCGAAGCGCAACAGCGGCACGCCCGACTGTCGCGCGCCGAGGAATTCGCCGGGACCGCGAATCACGAGATCCTGCCGCGCGATCTCGAAGCCGTCGTTGTTTTCGTAGATCACCTTGAGCCGCGCCTTGGCCGCCTCCGACATCGGCTCCTCGAAGAGCAGCACGCACACGCTCTCCACCGCGCCGCGCCCGACGCGGCCGCGAAGCTGATGCAGCTGCGCCAGCCCGAAGCGCTCGGCGTGCTCGACCACCATCATCGACGCGTTGGGCACGTCGACGCCGACCTCGATCACCGTTGTCGCGACCAGCACGTCGATCTCGCCGCGGACGAATCGGTCCATCACCGCAGCCTTGTCGTCGGGCTTCATGCGGCCGTGCAGCAGCCCGACCTCGAGTTCGGCGAGCGTCGCGGTGAGCTCCGCGTGCAGCGCAACCGCGGTCTGCAACTCGAGCTTTTCCGATTCCTCGATCAGCGGGCAAACCCAGTAGACCTGCCGGCCCGCGGCGCAGAGCTTGCGCGCGCGCAGGACGACCTCGCTACGCCGGCGCTGGCTGACCAGGCGGGTCGCGACCGGCGTGCGGCCCGGCGGCATCTCGTCGAGGACCGTGGTGTCGAGGTCGCCGTAGACGGTCATCGCCGCGGTGCGCGGGATCGGCGTCGCAGTCATGACGAGCACATCGGGTACTGCCCCTGCGCCTTTGTCCCTCAACGCCGCCCGCTGCTCCACCCCGAAGCGATGCTGCTCGTCGATCACGATCATGCCGAGGCGGCGGAAGGCGACGGACTCCGTGAGCAGGGCGTGGG
>JALYSM010000035.1 GCA_030854785.1 Pseudomonadota bacterium | reverse complement strand
CGTTAACAAGCTCGCGTATTCTGGCGCAATCTCGCGTTTCCCAACCCCGCAACCGTTGCAATAACCTCATTGATGCTCTCGGTGTTCCTATTTGCTTTGACCACCGGAAATTCAGAGCTTCCTTAGGAGGGCCGCGCACAGCCCTCGCAATCGCCGTTTTTTTCTCTTGCCTTCGCAGGAAGAGAAAAGGTGATACCCCTACTGTGCCAAAGCGTCGTGACACGCCAGCGTCAGCAGCTCGCGCTGCGCGGCCTCCGTGTCCCCATCCGCAACGCCAGTGGCTTCCGGCGCTGCAAGACGAACGACCAATCCATCCGCAGCCTGCCAATACGTCCCTTCGCGGCCGGCGCGCACGAGTGCCAGATCGTGCCGCACGGGGGTCGCGCCAGCTCTTCCAGATGCCTCGTCATTTTGTGTTCCTCGCTCTCGTCAGTTTTGCTGGCTTCGGGCAACAAAAAAGCCCGGTACCGTTTCGGCATGCCGGGCTTTCGCTGTGCTGAAGTCGATGCGTTACGTATCGTCTCCCGCAGGGAAAGCCCTGCCCGTCTCTCTCGTGCCGCCAATGCCGGTCATGCCGTCCGAGAACGCCATGGCGCACACGCTTTTACGCGCAAGCACAAGGATCGTGTCCGCCGGCTCGACGTTGCACGCGCCCACAGGCGCGGCAGCACTCCAGCACGGCCGACAAGCCAGGCGGTTGGTCATCGTGCTCATGGCGCTCGATCTCCTTTCGTCATGCCAAGCGCCTGGGGCGCACAAGGCGAACAGGCACTCGACGCGGGAGCGACTTCCGAAGGAACTGCCGGGGAGGATGTTTCGACCTTCCGACAGTCCCGCCAATTCATCCGGCGGAATGTCTTCCGGTCGGACGAGGCTACTTCTTTGCAGTCACGCTGGGACAGCCCAGCGCCCAGCCGTGGAAACCCTGCATCCTCTCGAGCACAGACCACGCGCCAGAGACCGGGGCAAAGCGTGCCGGGCCTGGTTGGTCATGGTTGTGCGTCGCGATCTGCATGAATTTCCTTTGCAACGATTGCAGCGAGTTGCTCGATGAATCGAGTTGAGGCAATGTTACCGTTGCTTTTCGCCGAAAGCAAGGATGGAGCACGATGCAACCACCACACGTTGGCAAAAATGCAACACACAGGTTCTGGCGGCGTGCGCCGACCGGAGCCGGGCACGCGGCGGCATGACGCTGGGCGAGCGCCTCAAGCTCGTTCGCGGCGCGACCAGCCAGAAGGCATTCGCAGCCGAGTTGCGCATTCACGAGAACACCGTCTCCAACGCCGAACGGCGCAACTCGGCGACGCAGGAGTACCTGCTCAAGCTGGCCGAAGTGCGCAACATCAATCTGCACTGGCTGCTCACCGGGCACGGTCCGATGCGCGTCGGCGAGTCCGACGCATCGCTGCTGCAGGAGAAGATCAGCCTAGCGCTGGTGGACGCGCTGCGCGCGGCTTACGGGGCCCGTTATGCGGCGCTGCCCGTCGACACGCGGGCCCGGGCGATGCGCGCCGGCGCGAACTACCTGCGGGCGATCGGGGTCACAGAGCGAACGCTGCCGGACACCGAGGCGCTGGCGAAGCTTATCCGGCTGACGATCGACGTTATGCGTCAGGCCAGCTGATCTAGAGAAGGCACCGATGCGCTACACCGTTTGGCGGGCTCTCTGCGCAAGTGCACTCGCGCTGGCATTCGGCGCGGCGGTAACGCCGGCCCGGGCGCAAGCGGTGACGGTCATCGAGTATTACAACGTCGCGCTCGACCACTACTTCATTACCTCGCTCCAACCCGACATCGACGCACTCGATTCGGGGCACTTCTTCGGCTGGTCGCGCACGGGGCTTACGTTTCTGGCATTCGCCGATCAGATGAGCGGCGGCCCCGGCGTGAATCCTGTCTGCCGCTTCTACATTCCGCCTCCGGCGGACTCGCATTTCTTCTCGGCCTCGGCGGCCGAATGCGCGGTGGTACTGGCCAAGATCGCGACCGATCCGAACTACCGCGGCTTCGTCTACGAGACCCCCAATGCGTTCTACATCGCGGCTCCCGACATGACGACCGGCGCGTGCCCCACGGGAACAATCCCGGTGTACCGGCTCTGGAACCAGCGGGCCGATTCCAATCATCGCTATACCGCGGACCCCGCAACCAAGGCGCTGATGCTCGCCAAGGGTTACATCGCAGAAGGCTACGGCCCCGATGCGGTGATCATGTGCACGCCCGGCGCCGGGAAGGGCGACACGACGGTTCGCGTCTCCGGCCTTTCGCTCGCACCTGGATGCGATGGTCTCTCCCCGACCGGCGTGCTGTACCGCGGCGCCGAAGTCGAGCCGATGCTCGCGCGCGATCCCGCCGCTCCGAATCACCTGATCGGCGTCTGGCAGCAGGATCGCTGGTCGAATGGCGGCGCTGCCGGTCAAGGGACTGGCGTGTCCTTCGATGGCGGACGGACGTGGTCGCGCACGCAAGCGGCACTCTCGCGCTGCACGGGAGGCAATGCCGCCAACGGCGGCGATTATCCGCGCGTCAGCGACCCGTGGGTCACCATCGCCCCCGATGGCGCGGCGTATCAGATAGCGATCGCGTTCGGCGGCGGCCTGCTCCAGCCGAATTCATTCGGTGCGGTCCTGGTGAGCCGTTCGGCCGATGGCGGCCTGACCTGGGGACCGCCGACCACGCTGATCCGGGACGACAGCACGGCGTTCAGCGACAAGGAATCGATCACCGCCGATCCGACCAAAGCCAGCTTCGTCTATGCGACCTGGGAACGGTTTGCCGGCAGCGACCAAGGTCCCGCCCCGACGTGGTTCGCGCGCACGATTGACAGCGGCGCGACGTGGGAGCCCGCGCGGCAAATCTACGATCCGGGTGGGACAAACTCGACGCTCAACAACCAGGTCATCGTCCTGCCGGACGGCAGGCTGGTGTTGTTCTTCTCCGAGTTCGACAACGTGGGCAGCCTCACGACGGTTCTCCTCCGCGTCATTCGCTCGCAGGATCACGGCACGAGCTGGTCCGTTCCGGTCACGATCGCCCAATCGCAGTCGAGAGGCACGCGAAAGCCGGAAACCGGAACGTCGATCCGCGACGGTTCGAACCTGGGAGCGATCGCCGTGGCCAACAATGGCTCGCTGGCGGTCGCCTGGCAGGACTCGCGCTTTTCGGGCGGCGCGCGCGACGGCATTGCGTTCTCGCGCTCGCTCGACGGCGGCTTGACCTGGAGCGCGCCCGTGCAGATCAACAGCGTCCCGGGCGTGCAGGCGCTGTTGCCGACGGTGACGGTTCGCGACGACGGGCTGATCGGCGTCACGTACTACGACTTTCGCAATCACCTTCCGGGCGCGCTGACACTGCTCACCGACCTTTGGCTTGCGACATCGGCTGACGGCGTCAACTGGAATGAAAACCAGGTCGGCGGTCCGTTCGATTTCGCCACGGCGCCGTTTGCCGAAGGCCTGTTCCTCGGCGACTACCAGGCGCTGACGAGCATCGGCAACACGTTCGTGCCTTTCTATGCAACGACGAACGCCAACAGCCCTACCAACCTTACCGACATCTTCGCCACGCTGCTCACGACTTCTGTCCCGATCCCCGCAACGGCCGAAGCCTCCAAGGCGGCAGCCCAGACCATGCACGCGGTTTCCGCACCGGCGTTGCCGATGACCTCGCAGGTACAACGAAGTTTGAGCGATGCCGCTCGCCTCACGCTGCGACGGCGCTTCATGGGACGCGCGCCGCGCGCAGTCGACACGCCGTAGCCCCCGGGTGTCACGCTCCGCTGAACCCGGCTACGCGTTGTCGTACACCGCTTCGTTCGCAGGTGCGCGCATCTTGGGCTTATGCTCGTCGGCGAACACCCTGGCGATGTCCAGCGTCTCGCGCACGCCAAGGTCGGCGCCATGACGGACGTTGAACCGCTTCGCTGCCGATCGGCCTTCGCGGTGCAGGCGCTGCAGCCACACCCGGGAGCGCTCCATCGAGGACTCCTGCTCCAGCAGCTCGCGTGGCGGCGGCCCGATGCGATGCAAGCGCAGATCGAGCACGCTCGACGCACTGTCGCCGCGCGCAGCGACCGAGCGCATCGCCGCGATCGCCTGCATTTCGGCGACCAGGCTGGAGTTGAACTGGATCTCGCCGACCCGCTGCCGGATAGCCGGCGCATGCGTAGGCACGTCGTCGGTCGTATCCGGCACCAGCTGCACCACGATCAGGTCGTGCACGACGCCACTGTGGATCATCGGCCAAAGCGTCGGGTTGCCGGCGTAGCCGCCGTCCCAGTACGCCTCGCCATCGATCTCGACGGCCTGGAACAGTTGCGGCAGGCAGGCGGAGGCGAGCACCGCGTCGATGGTCATAGCGTCGTTCGAAATGACGCGCGGCAAGCCCGTCTTGACGTTGGTCACGGTGACGAACAGCGCCGGCGCCGACTTGCTGCGGATCGCCTCGATGTCGACGTGCGCCGTGATCGCATCGCGCAGCGGATTGACGCCCAGCGGGTTGGTGTTGTACGGCGAAAGTGCGCCGGTCGACATCAGCCATGCGCCCATAGACTCGCGCCAGGTGCGCTCGACCGGACCCCAGACCGCGCGGCCGATGTCGTGCGACGCGGGGTGCGCGATCTGCATCCAGAACGCGCGCAACGCCTCCCGCGCCTGTGCCGGTGCTCCCTTGGCCAGGGCGCTCGCGACTATCGCCGCGTTGATGGCGCCGGCGCTGGTGCCGGAGAGTTGGGCAATGGTGACGCTGCGACTCGCCAGCAGCGAATCGAGAACGCCCCAGGTATAAGCTCCCCACGATCCGCCCCCCTGCAGCGCGAGGCCGATGGGCTTGCGTGACGAGACGGTGCGGGGCTGGGGTCGAGCGACGGCAGGTTTCATAGGTGTTCGGTCGGCCCGGGGTTGGCCTGGGTCGACGGCCTTTATCGAGTGTGAGTGGCCACTAGCGGTTAGCGGCCTCGGCGCTTCTGGCGCCGCGGGGCTATGCCCCAGGGAAATCGAATCGTTAACTAGACGACACCTCAACGTAAGATGTTGAATTCCGATCTGTACTCATTATATTGCGGCACTGCACAAACGCACAATACGGACACGCTCAAGGCAAATCAAATCATATATTCCTAAGGTTAGGATAAGCATCTATTATGGAACCTTATGGCTTGTTGCTGCGTCGCAATAAAACAGTTGGAGCATACAACCCGGGAGTTCCTAGCCGGGCCGACTGATGCGATCGAAAGCCGAGGACGTCGCGCGGCTCCAGCGGCCGCCGGCCGGCCCGTCCTAGCCCACCCGCCGCAGTCCCTTGGTCTCTGATGGCACCGACCGGGTCCAGGCCGAACCGCGCATCCACGCCGACAGCTCCGCGGCGCCCAGAGGCCGGCTGAGCCAATAGCCCTGCACCATATCGCAGCCCAGCGCGCGCAGCCGATCGAACGTCGCTTCATCCTCGACGCCCTCGGCGACCACCGCGAGGCCCATGTTGTGGGCGAGATCGATCGTCGAGCGCACGATAACCTCGTCGCTTCGGTCGCGCGCCATGCCGATCACGAAGGTCTTGTCGATCTTGAGCTCGTGCACCGGCAAGTGGCGCAGATAGGAAAGCGATGAATAGCCGGTGCCGTAGTCGTCGATGGCGAGCCGGCAACCGAGCGAGTTAAGGCGCTTGAGGTTCTCGATCGCGTGCGCGGGGTCGTCCAGGATCGCGCTTTCGGTGATCTCGAGCGTGAACCAGCGCGCAGCGCAGAAGTTCTGCTGCAGCATCAGCGCGAAGCGGTCGGGCAGCTCGGGATCCATCAGATCGCGCGCCGACAGGTTGATGGAGACGTTCATCGCCATACCTTCGGCCCGCCACGCCGCGCATTGCGCCACGGCGTGCGCAAGCACCCATTGCGTGATCGCGCGGATGTAGCCGGTTTGCTCGGCGAAGGGGATGAATTCCAACGGCGGCACGACGCCTCGCGTCGGATGCCGCCAGCGCACCAACGCTTCGACGTAATTCTCGCTGGCGTTGCCCAGCGGCACCTTGGGCTGGTAGACCAGCGTCAACTCGTTGTTGTCGACCGCCTTACGCAGATCGGTCATCAGCAACAGGCGATCGCTGCTGTGCTGGTCGTAATGGTCGTCCCACACGGCCACACCCAGGTTCTTGCGCTTGGCAGTGTACATTGCGACGTCGGCGCGACGGAGCAGCGTCGCCCTTTCGCGTCCGTGAGCGGGGAACGCGGCGATGCCGATGCTCGCGCGGACGTCGACCAGATGGCCGCTGAGCGTCATCGGCGGCTCGAGCGCGCGCATGATCTCGGCAGCAATGTTTTCCGCGTCGGCGACAGTCGCCCCCGGCAGCAGGATCGCGAATTCGTCGCCGCCGAGGCGCGCTACGGTCTCGGTCGATCGCCTGACCACACTCTGGACGCGCGTCGATACTTCGCATAGCAGCATGTCGCCGATCGGGTGCCCGAGCGAATCGTTGACGTCCTTGAAGTGGTCGACGTCCATGAGCAGCACTGCGAGCGAAGAACCCGTGCGGACTCCCGCCTCGATCGCCTGGTCGAGCCGCTCCGAGTACAACGCGCGGTTCGGGAGCGCCGTCAGGGTATCGCGGTATGCAAGATCCGTGATGCGCGACTCGCGCGCGACCAGACCCTCCTGCATGGTGCGAAAAGCGCTGGCGAGCGCGCCGATCTCGTCGGCACGCGGCGAGGGGGGTACCGTCGAATAATTGCCGGCGGCGATGCGGCGGGCGACCCGCGCGAGCTCGCGCACCGGCCGTACTATGCCGCGCGCGATCATCAGGCTCGCGATAATCGAAATCGCGACCGCGAGCACCGAGATCATCGCAAGCTGGCGTTGCAGGCGACGGAACGGTTCGAGCGCGGACAATAGCGGTTGTTGCAGGACTGCGATGACGGACGCGCCGGCGCGCGCAGGAAGCGGCAGAACTCGCGTCACTGCCCCGTCGCTGTGCAGCGAGTTGCCCGCGTCGTCGCTGCCCGCAAAACGATCGGCCGCCACATCTCGCAGCAATGCTTCGCGATCGCCTTCGAGGAGCGTGCTCGCCTGCAGGCGCCAGGAATCATTCCCTTGGCGGCTCAAGAAAGATACCTGATCGCCGGTCAGGCGATGGAGATCCTGCGCGAGCGCGTCGTTGACGCTGAACCCGAGCGCAACCCACGCAATCGGCAGCGGCGCCAATACCGGGACGAGCACGAGCACGTACAGGCGCCCGCGTAGCAGCACCATCGCGGCGCCGTGTTGCGCGGCTTCGGCCTTCGCCAGCAACGCCGGGAATGGAAACGCCGCGCCCGTCGCTGCGCCGAGCGTGTCGGCGATCACGCGCTGGTCGAGCCCGACCAACATCATCACGTCCGCGTCGATCCGCTGGCCGTGGTTTGCAAGCACCGAAGTGATCGTGTCGGCGTCGCCCGTCGCGATTGCTTCACGGAACGCGTAATCGGCCGACAGGAGCCGCGCGCCTTGCACCAGGCGCTGCGTGTCCTGCTCGAGCAACCGATCGAAGACGCGCGCCCCCGCGACAAGTTCGTCTCCCGTCGTCTTGCGCGCGGCCGCCATGCCCACGGTATTGATGAGCACGAAGCCGCCGAGCTGCACCAGAACCATGAGCAGCACGAACAGCGCGATGATGCGGGTCTGGAGACTAAGCGCCAGCATGGGAAGGAGTACGCGCTCGCTGGTGTTGGCAGCGGTGCCGTGGATCGGCACATTGGCCTGCGGGAGATGAAGCAACGGACGGTGGCGCTCCGGGTTCTAACGGCAGCCAAGCGCGGGCGAAAAGCCCGGCAATCGAGCCTGGTCTCGGTAAATCAGAGAGTTGCACCATATGAACCACGAACAATTTCTCCCGTCTCGCCGCAGCGGCACGAGCTTGTGCGCCTCGGCGCGTGCGGAACTCTTCATCAAGCAAGTTCCTTGCCGCGTGTTATAGACTGCGCGGTCAAGCCCTAGGCCCGTCACCGACACATGAACCGGTCGTCCATGCGATCGAAGCACCGCGCTCTTCACTTCGCGTGCGCACTGCTCGCCGTGGGGATCAGCGCTCCGGCAACGGCGGAATTGCTGCTCGACGCCGACGCGGGCGTTCTGTACGACAGCAACCTCAATCGTGCCCACAGTTCCGCGGACATTCGCGCCGGCGGTGCATTCACGCTGAGCGCCGTGGGTGGGTCGCACTTCGCGTTGAGCGGAGCCGACGGGCTAACGCTGACCGCAAACGCGCGCGGCGAGATCTATCACCGTTTCCACGGGCTCAATCTGCTGGGCTTGGGCGGTACCGCGCTCTACCGGCACAAGTTCGGACTCGGCTACGCGGCGCCGTGGATTCTGCTCGCGGCGACGGCTTCGCACGACAACTACCGCGAGAACATTCGCGACAGTGACCGCGTCGAGCTTCGCGCCGAGATCGGAAAGCGTTTCACCGACGCCTTCGATGTGGCATTCGGCGGGCAAAGCGAGCGCCGTTACGCAAAAAACGACCAGCCGGTCGTGCCCAGAATCTCCGGCAAGGTGTTCGACCTGAGCGCACAGAGCGCATACGCGCGAGCCGGTTACGCGATCTCCAACCCGCTGCTGTTGGGCGTCGAGCTGGCCGTGCGCCGCGGCGACGTCGTCGCGACGACGCGGCGCGATTTCCAAATCTTCGCTGTCTCGAGCGCGATCGCTCCCGATCCGACGTTCGGCTCCGACTTTTTCGCGTACCGCCTGCGCGGAACGACCGACACCGCGAAGGTGACGGCGAGCTGGGCGCTGGACGACCGGTCGTCGCTCAATTTCGCGTACGCCGACGAGCGCAGCGACGCTTCCGGCGGCATCATTTACCGCAGCCACAGCGCGAACCTCGTGTTCGCCTGGCGCTATTGAGAGAGAGACGATCAATGCGCGCTTTCACGCTTGCCGCAATGCTCGCGTTCGCGATCGCCGCGGCGCAGGCGCAGACCGCCGAGATCGCAGCGACGGTGACCGACGAGCAAGGCCTGCCCGTCGCGGACGCAGTCGTCGTCGCCGTGCCGGCGGACGGCGGTGCGCGACCACCGCCGAAGTCCGCCGAGCGAACGCGCCCGGGCGTAGTCGATCAGGTCGACAAGGAATTCACACCCAAAGTGACTGCAATCCTGGTCGGCACCGCCGTAACGTTCCCCAACCACGACGCCGTGCGCCACCAGGTGTATTCGTTCTCGCCGGCCAAGCGTTTCGAATTGCCCCTGTATGCAGGCGTTCCCTCGGGCCCGGTCGTCTTCGACAAGGCCGGCGTCGTCGTGCTCGGCTGCAATATCCACGACTGGATGGTCGGTTATATTTACGTATCGGAGTCGCCCTATTTCGCCAAGACAGGCAAGGACGGCAAAGCGATCATCACCGAGCTGTCGCCGCGCGCGTACGCGGTGCGCGTCTGGCACCCGCAGCTCGAAGCCGCCGAAGAGACGACGCGAAAAAGTGTCGACGCATCGCGGCCCGGGCGCGCGGAGGTCGCGTGGAAGCTTAAGCTCAAGCGCGAAGTGAAAGTGCGGCGCGCGCCAGGCGCGGAGGGACGCGGACGGTATTGACCGCGACCACGACCCCTCACCCGCTCGGCACTCGCGTGCCGAGCCTCCCTCTCCCCGCGTGCGGGGAGAGGGTTGGGGTGAGGGGAGTCGCCGCGTCCATCATCGTGCCCGTATGCGAATGTCTGAAGACCTGCACTGGCTATCGCTCTCCGAGCTCGCACAACTGCTCGTGAGCGGCACCGCCTCGTCGCGCGAGATCGTCGCGACGTATCTCGACCGCATTGCCGCGCTCGACGGCCGCCTGCACGCGTTCATCGACGTGTATCGGGACGACGCCCTGACGGCGGCGGCAGCGGCCGATCGCGACCGCCGCTCCGGCGCGGCGCGCGGACCGCTGCACGGGCTGCCGATCGCGATCAAGGACCTCGTGCATATCCGCGGCCGGATGACCACGGCCGGATCGAAGGCGCGCCCCCATGGACTCGCAGCCGATAACGCGACCGCCGCCAAGCATCTGCTCGCCGCGGGAATGATTCCGCTCGGCAAAACGCACCTGGTCGAATTCGCCTACGGCGCCTGGGGCCGCAATGCGCCGATGGGCGCGCCGTGGAACCCTTGGGACACGAAGACGCATCGCGTCGCGGGCGGCTCGAGCAGCGGCTCCGCGGTCGCGGTTGCGGCCGGCTTCGCACCTGCGGCGATAGGTTCGGATACCGGAGGCTCGATCCGTATCCCCTCGGCGTTATGCGGGCTGACGGGACTCAAGCCAACGTATGGCGTGATGAGCCTGGCCGGTGTCGTGCCGCTCGCAACGACGCTCGATTCGCTGGGCCCGCTCGCGCGTGACGTCGACGATGCGGCGCTCCTCACCGCCGTCATGGCCGGCCCCGATCCGCTCGATCCGGCCACGCTTGTCGCACCGGCGATCGATTTTGCCGGCGCGATGGCGGCCGACCCCGACATCGGCGGCATGCGCATCACCGCGCTTGCAGTCGATCAATTCCACTGGCCCGCAACACCCGATGTGCTCGCCGCGCGCGAGGCCGCGCTCGCGACGCTGCGCAAGCTCGGCGCCAGCGTCGAGGAAACACGCGTACCCTTCGACCTCGAGGACGTCATGCTGCGCGCCGGACGTATCATCGCCGCCGAAGCCTGGGCGCAGCATCGCCACTACATCGAGGACGAGACGCCGGCTTTCGATCCGGGCGTGCGCTCGCGCCTGCTCGCGGCCAAGGCGATCGGCGCCGCCGATTACATCGACGAGTTGGCGACGCGCAGAAGAATCGCCGCCGCATTCGCCGAGTGGATGCGCGGTCGCGACGCGCTGCTGACGCCAACGTTGCCGATCACCGCCGCCCCATTGGCCGAAGTCGACGAAGCGACGACACCACTCGCCACCTTCGTGCGCGGGGCCAACTACCTCGGCATCTGCGCGCTATCGCTCCCGGCGGGATTTTCGCCCGAAGGCCTGCCGATCGGCGTGCAGCTCATGGGCGCGCCGTTCGCGGATGCGACGCTGGTTCGCATCGGACGCGCCTTTCAGCGCGTCACCGACTGGCATCGACGCAAGCCCGACCTTTCCGCCTGGACGTAGCCTGGGTTGAGCCGCAGGCGATACCCGGGGCGGCGTTACAACCGCATCGTTGCTCCCGGGATTCGCGTTGCTCATCCCGGGCTACGCCCCCCACGATCGATCCGCGTTGGTGCGGCATTCGCATTCTTGCATTGCAATAGTGCGCCCGTCGCGCCGCTCGACCCTACCCTGATGGATTAAGTCGCTGTTTATGTTGATCCAGCGTGACCCTGCGCCTTTGGCACGGCGCTTGCGAATCAACGGTCATTCATTTCGCTGGGCAAGGGGATTTGCTAGGCGCCGACACCATCGAAAGCTTCGCCCGACTCGCCGGAGCAATATCGTTGCTCGCGTCATTCAAGATCGGACGCGGCGGCGGATGGACTCGAGCGCGCCAACGGCTCGCACGAGGCACCCTCTTCCGCGCGCGACAAGCAGGTGCATCGGCACAGAGAGGGTCGACGCCCTCTCATGCACCCTTCAAAAGCATCAGGCGGTATCGCGACCGGCTGCGCGCGCTCATCGTCGCGATCTGGATTGTATTGCTGCTCTCGATCGTCGGCTACGCCGCCGTCGAGGGCGAAGCCGGGATGGCGCAGCTCGACGATATCGGATTTCGACCCGACGGAGTAACCACAGGATGGTAGCGTCGCCCCAGCCAGGGTTGTAGCCTGGGATGAGCGGCAGCGAATCCCGGGACGAGAGATGCGAGCGTTGCTCCCGGGATACGGACTATGGCATTCAAAGCGCGAGCGCGACGCGCGTCCCCTGATCGATCGCGCGCTTGGCATCGAGCTCGAGCGCGACATCGGCGCCGCCGATCAACTTCGACGCCATCCCCGCCGCTTCGAGGTCCGCGACCAGCTCGCGGCGCGGCTCCTGGCCCGCGCAGATCACCACCGTGTCGACCTCGAGCACCTGTGGCTTGCCCTTGACGACGAGATGCAGGCCCGCGTCATCGATCTTCACGTACTCGACGCCGGCGAGCATCGTTACGCCGCGCCGGCGCAGCAACGTGCGGCGGATCCAGCCCGTGGTCTTCGCGAGCCCTTCGCCGACTTTGGCCGTCTTGCGCTGCAGAAGCCAGAGCTGCCGCGGCGATGAGTCTTCGCGCGACGGCTTCAGCCCGCCGCGACGCGCGTAATCGCTGTCGATTCCCCACTCGTCGCGAAACGCCGCGATCGCCGGGTCGCCGGAGCACCCGTCGCTCAGGTGTCCGTCGGCCGGCTCACCCGCGGTGAGCAACTCCGCCACATCGAAGCCGATGCCCCCAGCGCCGACCAAGGCAACGCGTTTGCCCGCGATCTTGCGGCCCTCGACAATCTCGACGTAGCTCGCGACGCTGGGATGCTCGATGCCGGGGATCTCCGGAATGCGCGGCACGATGCCGGTCGAGAGAATCACTTTGTCGAAGCCGCGCAAGTCTCCGGCACCGACGCGGCGATTGAGCTCCACCTTCACACCGAGCTTTGCCAGCCGCGTGCGGTAGTAGCGCAGCGTCTCGGCGAACTCCTCCTTCCCGGGAATGCGGCGCGCGAGATTGAACTGGCCGCCGATCTCTCCCGCCGCATCGAAGAGCGTCACGTCGTGACCGCGCTCCGCCGCCGTCAGCGCGCACGCCATTCCCGCCGGGCCTGCGCCGACCACCGCAACCGTCCGTTTCTTCGCTGTCGGCACGAGCTTCAATTCGGTCTCGCGGCACGCGTACGGATTCACCAGGCACGTCGCCGTCTGCCGCTCGAAGATCTGATCGAGGCAGGCCTGGTTGCAGGCGATGCAGGTGTTGATCTCGTCGGCGCGATCGAGCGCGGCCTTGTGGATGAAGTCCGGATCGGCCAAAAAAGGCCGCGCCATCGACACCATGTCCGCGTCGCCACGCGCGAGCAGAGTCTCGGCCGTGGCGGGATCGTTGATGCGGTTGGTCGTGATCAGCGGAATCTTCACCGCGCCCTTCAGCCGCCGCGTCACCCACGCGAACGCCGCGCGCGGCACCATGGTCGCGATGGTCGGGATCCGCGCCTCGTGCCAGCCGATGCCGGTATTGATGATCGTTGCGCCCGCCTCCTCGACCGCCTGCGCCAGCGCGACGACCTCGTCCCAGGTGCTGCCGCCTTCGACGAGATCGAGCATCGACAGCCGGTAGATGATGATGAACTTCGGCCCCACCGCCTCGCGCGTGCGGCGCACGATTGCGATCGGAAAGCGGATGCGGCCGAGGAACGAGCCGCCCCACTCGTCGGTACGAAAATTGGTCTGCGGCGCGATGAACTGGTTGATGAGGTAACCCTCGGAGCCCATGATCTCGACGCCGTCGTAGCCCGCTCTTTGCGCAAGCTTGGCGCAACGCACGTACGCGGCGATCGTCCTTTGGATACCCCAGCGTGTCAGCGCCCGCGGACGGAACGGAGTGATCGGAGATTTCACCCGCGATGGCGCGACGGACAACGGGTGATACGCATAGCGCCCGGCGTGCAGGACCTGCAGTGCAATCTTGCCACCGGAGCCGTGTACCGCATCGGTGATGGTGCGATGCTTGCCGACTTGCCACGGCCACGAAAGTTGCGATGCGCGCGGCTCCAGCCGGCCGGCGAAATTGGGCGCGATGCCTCCGGTGACGATGAGCCCTACCCCGCCCTTCGCCCGCGCCGCGTAGAACGCCGCGAGCTTGTTGAAGCCGTCCGGCGCTTCCTCGAGTCCCGTGTGCATCGAACCCATCAGGACGCGGTTGGCGAGCGTCGTGAAGCCCAGGTTCAGCGGCGAGAGCAGGTGCGGATATGGGGTCATGCGCAGAAAAAACGTCGGTCGAGCGCGCGTAGTGTACATTGACGCCGGAGCTTGTCGCGCTGCGAGAGGACGCTCATGCGGACGAAGATTCCGATCTGCATTTTGTCGGGGGCCATCGCGTTCGCGGCATGTACAGCCGCGATCGCGGCGTCGACGCTCAACGTCGGCTCGAAGCGATTCACCGAGTCGTACATCCTCGGCGAAATCATCAAGCAGAGCGCGCAGGCCGCCGGCGAAGCGACGGCGACGCACAGCCAGGGGCTCGGCAACACGGCGATCGTGTTGAATGCTCTGACCACCGGCAGCATCGACGTCTACCCCGAGTACACCGGTACGATCGCGAAGGAGATCCTCAAGCTCGACGCTGTGCCGCCGCTGCCCGAATTGAACGCGAAGCTCGCGCTGATGGGGCTCGCCGCCGGCGTACCGCTAGGCTTCAACAATACCTACGCCATCGCGCTCCGCGGCGACGATGCGCGCGCCAAGAGCATCGCCAAGCTCTCGGACCTCAAGGCGCACCCGGAACTGCGGCTGGGTCTGTCGCAGGAATTCATCGGCCGCGCCGACGGCTGGCCGGGGCTGAAGCGTGCGTACGACTTGCCGTTCGCCACACCGCGCGGCCTCGATCACGGGCTCGCGTACGAGGCGATCGCACAGCACCAGGTCGATGCGATCGACATCTACTCGACCGACGCCAAGATCGACAAGTACGGATTGACCGTGCTCGACGACGATGGCCACTACTTCCCGCGGTACGACGCGGTGCTGCTCTACCGCGCCGATCTGCCGCAGCGATTGCCGAAGACCTGGGCTGCGCTCAAGCAACTCGAAGGCAGGATCGACGACGCGACCATGCGGAAGATGAATGCCGCCGCCGAATTGGAGGGCAAGGACTTCGCGGCGGTCGCCGCCGGCTTTCTCGCGCAGCGTCCGGGCGCGGCCGCAGGCACCGCATCGCCGTCCGCCACAACGGCGCCGGCCGGCGATTTCTGGAGCAAGCTCTTCGGGCCCGATTTCGCGCGCCTGACGCTCGAGCATCTCGGACTCGTGTTCATATCGCTCGCGGCGAGCATCGTCATCGGCATTCCGCTGGGCATCCTCGCCGCCAAGCGTCCCGCGACCGAGGGGCTGATCCTCGGCGCAACCGGAGTCGCGCAAACGATTCCATCGCTCGCGCTCCTCGCCGTGCTGATCCCTCTGACCGGACGCATCGGCGCGGTACCGGCCTTCATCGCGCTCGCCCTGTACGCGCTGCTGCCGATCGTCCGCAACACGCACACCGCGCTCACGCAGATTACCGTGGGCATGCGGCAGGCTGCACAGTCGCTCGGCATGCGCGCGGGGACGATCCTCGCCAAGATCGAGCTGCCGCTCGCGGCGCCGACGATACTGGCCGGGATCAAGACCTCGGCGGTGATCAACGTCGGCACCGCGACCATCGCCGCATTCATCGGCGCCGGCGGCTACGGAGAGCGGATCGTCACCGGGCTCGCGCTCAACGACCACGCGATGTTGCTTGCGGGGGCAATCCCCGCGGCCGCTCTCGCGCTGCTGATCGAAGCCGGCTTCCGCTTCGGCGAGCGGTGGTTCATTCCGGCGGGATTGCGTCGAGTTTCGTAGCCCGGGTTGAGCCGTAGGCGATACCCGGGGCACCGGCTCGTTGTATCCATACTCCCGGGATTCGCGCTGCGCGCTCATCCCGGGCTACGGCTGGAGATCGAAGGCGGCTTCCGCTTCGGCGAGAGGTGGTTCATTCCGGCGGGATTGCGTCGAGTTTCGTAGCCCGGGTTGAGCCGTAGGCGATACCCGGGGCACCGGCTCGTTGTATCCATACTCCCGGGATTCGCGCTGCGCGCTCATCCCAGGCTACGGGAGTAAGGCAGCGTCCTGTACGGCCGAATTCATTGAGCCACGGCGCGGCTTTGCGCCGACGACAACCTCGGTCCGACGCGTTGGGCCTGGACGTTCTCCTTCGCATCCTGCATCAGCCCTTGGCAATCGGCGTCGGTCGCGCCGCCGAAATCGATCAATGGCAACAAGGCCGCCAGCGGCGTCGCCGCGACACCCAGCGCGATCGACGTGCCAACGCGAAGCGCGATCGGCCCAGCGGCCGGATGGACCTGCGGCGACTTGAACGTGCCGTCGACGATAATCGGACCGCGCAACGCCAACCAGCTCGCGCGCTTGGACTTCGCGTTGAGCCTCAGGTCGTAGCGCTCGGTCGCGAAATTGACGCTGCCTTCGCCGAGGATTTTCTCCGCTTCGGTGTCCATCACCAGCGTCCGCGCGGTCATGTTGCCGTTCTCGGCGACAAAGTCGGCGACCACGCAGCGGATGGGCGAATTCTCGTCGCCCTTCAACAGCAGCTGCGCCGCGCGCGCAAGGTCGAGGTTGGTGAGCACGATGGCGAGCTCACTGGCTTCTCCGCCATGGCTGATGAGCGCGACTTCGCCGTTGCTCGACGCGAGCATGTCCGCGATCGAGTTACCGGTCGCCGCGAAGCGAGCGCGGCCGCCCACCTTGCCGGCGCTACCCTTGGGCGGCCTGACCGCCGGCAGGATCTGCTTGAGCTCGACATTGCGGGCCGTCACGTCGCCGGTGGTCTTGATGATGCTTTCACGCGCGTCAAGCACCAGGGTCGAGACGAGGTGGCCACCCGCCATGCCGAAATCGAGCGGCTGCAGCTTGAGGATGCCATCCTGCAGGTCGAGCGTCGCGGCCAGGTTGTCGAGCGGCAAAGCAGTCGCCATGAACCGCTTGGCCTTGAAGCGCACTTTCGCATCGACGACGCGGAACCGCTCCAGGTCGTAGGGTCTGGTCGGCAGCGTGCGCCCGGACAACTCGCGCTTGGCCGCCTCTTTGTTCTGCACGGCCGTTCGTGCGCTCGGCGGCTCATTCGCCGGCGGCAGCCCCACCAAGCCGCCCAGATCCCTGTAGTCGAGGCGCGCTGACACGATGTCGGCGTCGACCCGCGGTTTTGGTTTGCTGCGGTCGACCGCGAAGTTGCCCGCCATGTCGCTGTCGCCGATCTTGCCCGTGAACTCGCGAAAGGACCACACTTTGCCGTCGTGCCTGAGCTGGCCGGTGAGGCGATACGGAGGCGTCCACGGGAATGGCACCGGGATGATCGGATAGAGCTGCGACAGGTCACGGCCCTGCAGCGTTAGCGATCCATCGACGTTGTCGAGCCGGGCGGGCACCACCGTGCCATCGAAATGTGCACTGGTATTGCCTGACTTCGCGCGGATGTTGAGCGCGTAAGGCTTGTCCTGCTTCTCGAGCGCGAGCAACGTCGCCGCGTCGCCTTCGATGGTGAAGGGATTGTTGCGCAAGCGCCCCGAGCCCGAAAAATGCACTAGCGGTTTTCCGCTTTCAGACGCTGCCGACGATGCAACGT
>JALYSM010000175.1 GCA_030854785.1 Pseudomonadota bacterium | reverse complement strand
AGACCGACGCGTCGGGGAGCGGAACAATCACGGTCAATGCCGACAAGACGGTCAGCGGCAGCGTGACCACCAAGGGCGTCAGTGCAACCGCGGCGCATATTCACGAAGGCGCAGCGGGAAAGAACGGCGGCGTCATCATCCCGTTGACCAAGAACGGCGATGCGTTTTCGGTGCCCGCGGGCGCCAAACTGACCGATGCGCAATACGCGGCGTATCAGAAGGGCGACCTTTACGTCAACGTGCACAGCGCCAAGAACCCAGACGGTGAAATACGCGCGCAACTGAAGCCTTAGTGCGCCGCGGCTTGTCCAACCAAGGCAGGGAGGTCGTATGAAATCGATCCTCGACCCGACGTTCCGATACACGCCGAGCGTTCAGACCGACGTCAGAAAGACCTTTGCGAGGATCCGTCGCGAATTGCGCGCCCAGGACGCCAAGCCTGGGCTCGAAGCGGAGGCCCGAGCCAACGTCCTGTCCCTGCCGCGCCGGCAGGCCATGCCGGCCGGCGTACGCTAGTTAGTCCGACGGTCGCGATTTCATGCTGGAGTGACCCGCTTTCATTGCGGGTCACTCGAATGGCAATCCCACGTAATTCTCGGCCAAGGTGATCGCCTTCGGGCGCGAAGTGATTACGTAGCCAAGTTCCGCCAGTTGCAATCGCTCTTGGAACGGATCGTTCCCAGGGAACTGGTGCAGCATCGACGTCATCCACCACGAGAAATGCTCGGCGCGCCAGACTCGGGAGAGCGCCGTCTCCGAATAGCGGTCGAGCAAGTCCTCTCGGCCTTCGCGGAAGAACGCGACCAGCGCGCGGGCGAGCACGCGTACGTCGGCGACGGCGAGGTTGAGGCCCTTCGCGCCCGTAGGTGGCACGATGTGCGCCGCATCGCCGGCAAGGAACAGCCGGCCGTGCTGCATAGGCTCGCAGACGAAGCTGCGCATCGCGATAATGTTCTTCTGGATGATCGGTCCCTCGTGCGGCGCCCAGCCGTCGTGGGTCGCCAGTCGCGCGCGGAATTCGGCCCAGATGCGCTCGTCGGGCCAGTTGCCGACGTCGTCGTGAGGATCGCACTGAAAATACAGCCTCTGGATATCCGGGGACCGCGTGCTGACCAGCGCAAAGCCGCGCGCGTGATGGGTGTAGATCAGCTCGTGCGAGGACGGCGGCGCCTGGGTAAGAATGCCGAACCAGCCGAACGGATAGACTCGCGTGTATTCGGTGCGCTTCGATGATGCTATCGCGGGGCGGCAGACGCCGTGAAAGCCGTCGCATCCGGCGATGAAGTCGCAGCGGAGCTCCTCGCTTGCGCCGGCGGAGCGAAAGCGGATCGTGGGCGTGGCGCGGTCGAAATCATGGACGCTTACGTCGGCAGCCTCAAAGACGACCTGGCCGCCCGCGGCGAGCCGCGCCGCGACCAAGTCCTTGATCACCTCATGCTGGGCGTAGACCGTGATCGCCTTGCCGCCGGTCAGTTCAGACAGATCGATGCGATGGCGGCGGCCGGCAAACCGTAATTCGATACCGTGGTGAACCGCGCCTTCGCGCTGCATGCGTTCGCCGACGCCGATCGCCTTGAGGAGATCGACGGTGCCCTGCTCGAGCACGCCAGCGCGGATGGTCGCTTCGATGGCCGCGCGGCTTCGATTTTCGAGCACGACCGACTCGATGCCTTCGCTGTGGAGCAGGTGCGAAAGCAGGAGTCCCGCGGGGCCCGCGCCGACGATGCCTACCTGGGTGCGCATCGGCTTTCCTCCTGTGAAGCGCCGCGGTCGAACGCCCGATCTTGCACCGCATGGTAGCCGCGCCACGGCGGCCCGCGCAACCGCCGCGCCGACCAGGCTCGGCATGGGGTGGCTGCCGTGCGGGCACACGGGGCACCGCGGCGGCGATCGAGATGCGATTGTGTAATAATCGCGCGCGGGGCGCGTCGGACGCGCCCCTGTTTTTCGAGGGACCCTCCGCTCATGTCACCAAGCAAGAACACCGTGCCGGCGCAGAGTCGCGGCCCAGCGCCCATGGACGCCGCGCATTGCGTGCTCGCGCTTTGCACCGCGGCGCTGCTCGCCGCGTGCGGCAAGGAAGCTGCCGCGCCGAGTGTGAGCGGTGTCGCGCCGCCGGCGGTGCCGGTGCATATCGCCAAGGTCGAGGCCAAGCGCGTCCCCATCCGGTTCGACATCGTCGGGCAGGTCGAAGGCTCGAAGCAGGTCGAGGTGCGCGCGCGTGTTTCCGGCATTCTGCAGAAACAGTTCTACCGCGAAGGCGATCCGGTGAAAGAGCGCGCTCCCCTGTTCGAAATCGATCGCACGACGTACGAAGTTGCATTGGCGCAGGCGCGGGCGCAACTCGCGCAAGCGACGGCGCAGGCCGATTGGATGCGGCGCGAGGAAGCGCGGCTGAAACCGCTGGTGGCCGAGCGCGCGGTCAGCCGCAAGGAGCACGACGACGCCACGTCGACGCGCCAGCTTGCCGAAGCCGCGGTCCAGCAAGCGAGCGCTGCGGTCAAGCAGGCGGAGCTCAATCTTTCGTATACGTCGGTGACCGCGCCCGTCGCCGGGATCACCGGCCGCGCCGAGCACTCGATCGGCACGCTGATCACGACCGACACCAGCGGCGGCCTGCTGACGACGATCAACCAGCTGACACCGATCTGGGTGCGATTCAGCCTGGCCGAAACCGATCTGGCGAAGTTGCCCGGAGGCCGGCTATCCCGGACGGCTCCCGTCATCCTCGAGATCCTGTTGCCCGATGGCTCGCCCTACCCGCTCAAGGGCCGGCTCAACTTTGCCGCGACCTCCATCGACGCCAGGCTCGGGACACAGCAGCTGCGGGCGGAATTCGACAATCCGCGCGAGCAACTTCTCCCTGGTCAGTTCGTCACGGTGCGCATCACCGCCGGCGAGCGGGACAACGTCTTCCTCGTCCCGCAGGCGGCCGTCGTCCAGACCGAGAAAGGGCATCTCGTGTTTGTGGTCGACGCCGAAGGAAAGGCGCAGGCGCGGCCGGTGAAAACCGGTGATTGGATCGGCAGCGACTGGTCGATAACCTCGGGCCTCAACGCCGGCGACAGGGTCATCGTCGACAATCTGCTGAAGATCCGCCCCGGCGTCGCGGTCACCGAAGCGCCGCCCGCCGCCGCTGCGCCTGCCCCTGCGCCGCCAGCAAAAAGCCCGGACAAATAAGCGGTTCTAAGCGATGTCGTTCTCGCAATTCTTCATCAACCGGCCGATCTTCGCCGGCGTCATCTCGATCATCATCACGCTCGCGGGGCTTATCGCCGCACAGGTGCTGCCGGTCGCGCAGTATCCCGAAATCGCTCCGCCGACGGTCGTCATCAACGCGAGCTATCCGGGCGCGAGCGCGGAGACGCTGGCCCGCACCGTCGCCGCGCCGATCGAGGAGCAGCTCTCCGGCGTCGAGAATCTGATTTACTTCAGCTCGACGGCGTCGTCGAGCGGGACGCTGACGATCAGCGCCACGTTCGAGGTCGGGTCCAACGCCGACAAGGCGGTGATCGACGTCAACAACCGGGTGGCGATCGCGCTGCCGCGGCTGCCCGACGTGGTGCGCCAGACCGGCGTCGTGGCGCAGAAGCGCTCGACCGATATCCTGCTCGTAGTATCGCTCGCTTCGACGGATCCGCGCTACGACACGCTCTACCTGTCCAACTACGCGACGATCAACATCTTAGACGAGCTCAGACGCATTCCCGGCGTCGCCGACGCGACGATATTCGGTGCGCGCGACTACTCGATGCGGATCTGGCTCAATCCGGCGAAGATGGCGCAGCTCGGTGTCACGCCGACCGATGTCGCGCAGGCGATCGCGGCGCAGAACGCGCAGTACGCCGCCGGCAAGATCGGGGCCGAACCCGCGCCTCCGGGACAGTCGCTCGTCTATACCGTGACCGCGCGCGGCCGGCTCGAGGAACCCGCGGAGTTCGGCAACATCGTGCTGCGCTCGACCGGCCCGGGCGGCGCGCTGCGCGTCCGCGACGTCGCGCGGATCGAGCTCGGCGCAGTGAGCTACGACGCGTTCACCAACCTCGACGGCAAGCCGACGATAGGCATCCCGGTATTCCTGCAATCCGGCGCCAACGCGCTCAAGGTCGCCGACTCGGTGCGCGCGACGATGGCGCGGCTTTCGCAGGACTTTCCGCAGGGGGTTTCGCAGCTGATTCCCTTCGATACCACACGTTACGTGCAAGCGTCGATCCACGAGGTGATCATCACCCTGATGCAGGCTGCAGCCCTCGTGCTTTTGGTGGTGTTCGTATTCCTGCAGAGCTGGCGCGCGACGCTGATCCCGATTATCGCGGTGCCGGTTTCGCTGATCGGCGCGTTCGCGGGCCTCTGGCTGTTCGGCTTCACGCTGAACACGCTGACGCTGTTCGCGATCGTGCTCGCCACCGGCATCGTCGTCGACGACGCGATCGTGGTGCTGGAAAACGTCGAGCGGCTGATGGCGGATAAGAAGCTCTCGCCCAAGGAAGCCGCGATCGAGTCGATGCGCGAAGTGACCGGGGCGATCGTCGCCATCGAGCTGGTGCTGGTATCGGTGTTCATACCGGTCGCTTTCCTCGGTGGCCTGGCCGGCAAGCTCTACCAGCAGTTCGCGGTCACCGTCGCGACGGCGGTCACGATTTCCGGCGTCGTCGCGTTGACGCTGACGCCCGCGATGTGCGCGCTGCTGCTCAAGCCGCAACACCTCGAGAACCGCCTGTTTCGCCCGTTCAATCGCGGCTTTGCGTGGATGACTCAAACGTATCTGCGCGGTGTGCGCGTCACCGTGCGTCACGCCGTCATCGCGGTACTCATCTTTGCGGCGATTCTCGGCGCCGACGCGCTTTTGTTCAGGGTCGTGCCAGGCGGATTCGTCCCGCCGGAGGATCAGGGCTACCTCATCGGGTCGCTGACGCTGCCGGATGCAGCGACGCTGCAGCGCACGGGGGAAACGGGCGCCGCGGTGCAGCAGATCCTGCTCGGCCATCCCGCGGTCGATCACGTCTTCGTCGTCAGCGGCTTCGATGTGATCGCCGGCGCGAACAAGACCAATGCCGCGACGATCTTCATCCCGCTCAAGCCCTGGGACGAGCGCAAGACGACTGCGGAGGAATTGGCGAAATACGTCATGGCGCAGGGGGCGAAGCTGCCGCAGGGCATGCTGCTGGCGTTCAACCCGGCGGCGATACGCGGCTTGGGCTCGGCCGGCGGGTTCGAGGTCTACCTGCAGGATCGTGCCGATGCCGATCCGCAGAAGCTGTATCAGCATCTGCAGCAATTCCTGGGCGAGTTGCGCCAGCGGCCAGAGCTCATCGGCATCGCCTCGTTCTATCGCCCAACCTCGCCGCAGCTTTTGGTCGACGTCGACCGCGAAAAAGCGCTCGCGCTCGGCGTGCCGGTCAAGGACGTCTTCGACGCCTTGCAGAGCACGATGGGCGTGCTCTACGTCAATGACTTCAACAAGTTCGGCCACACCTACCGTGTCCAACTCCAGGCCGAAGGCGCGTACCGGGCCAAGCCGGAGGATCTCGGCAACGTGTACGTGCGTTCCTCTAGCGGCAACATGATTCCGGTCAAGGCATTGATCAGCATGAAAAGCACCGTCGGTCCCGAGCAGCTTGAGCGCTACAACGGCTTTATCGCCGCCAAGATACTCGGCAACACCGCGGCCGGGGTGAGCTCTGGACAAGCGATCACGGTGGTCGAAGACGCGGCCAAGTCTTTGCCGCCTGGCTACACGATCGCGTGGACCGGGCAGGCGTTTCAGGAAAAGCGCATCGGCACGGCGGCCATTCTCGCGTTTACATTCGCGATCGTGATGGTGTTCCTGATTCTGTCCGCGAACTATGAGCGCTGGTCGCTGCCGGCCGCCGTGCTTCTGGCCGTGCCCTTCGGATTGCTCGGAGCGCTCACCGCGGTGTACCTGCGCAATTTCAGCAACGACGTCTATTTTCAGATCGGGCTCTTGGTGATGATCGGTCTGGCGGCGAAGAACGGGATCCTGATCGTCGAATTCGCGGCGCAGGAACAGGCGAAAGGATTGTCACCGGTCGACGCGGCGCTCGAAGCGGCGCGGTTGCGCTTCCGTCCCATCGTCATGACCTCGCTCGCGTTCGTGTTAGGCGTCCTGCCGCTGGTGCTTGCGGGCGGCGCTGGCGCGGCCGCGAGACGGTCGATGGGCACGGGCGTCTTCGGCGGCATGCTCGCCGCGACGTTCATCGCCACCATATTCATTCCGCTCTTCTTCGTGCTGCTGTCGGGGCGCAAGGCGAAGCTCGCAGCGGCACGCCCCGTTGCCGAGGAGAACCCGGCATGAGTCCGCGCCGTCTGGGGATCGGCGTGGCCGCGCTCGCGCTCGCCGGCTGCATGGTCGGACCGGAATACGAGCGGCCGATCGTGCCCTTACCGCGCGCGTTCACCGGCACAGACGCGACAACTGCGGTTGCAGACTCCGTGCCTCCGGAATGGTGGCGGCTGTTCGGTGACCCGACGCTCGACGCGCTTGTCGCCATCGCACGTACGAACAACACCGATATTCGCCAGGCGGTCGCGCGCATCGAGGAGGCCGACGCGAATTTGCGCGCGGTCAACGCGGCGCTGTTTCCGCAAATCAATCTCGGCGCCACCGCTAACCGCACGGCTTTCAGCAGCGCCGTCGCGTCACCGCCACAGGCCGGGACACCCAGCGTGCGCAACGACCTCCGGCTCGCGCTCTCGTCATCGTTCGAGGTCGACTTCTGGGGCAAGCTCCACCGCGCGACCGAGGCGGCGCGCGCGGCGGACCTGAGCACGCGTTACGCGAAGGAAGTCGTGACGCTCTCGATTGCGGCGCTGACCACGCAAACGTATTTTTTGCTGCGCTCGCTCGACGCGCAGATCGCCTCGACGCGCGCCACGCTTGCAACCCGCGACGACACGCTCTCGATCGTGCGCCGGCGCGCCGAGGGCGGACTCGCTTCGGACCTCGACGTCCGGCAGGCGGAGGGCGCGCGCTTCGATGCGGCGCTTCAGCTCGACGAG
The DNA here is from genome assembly GCA_030854785.1 of Pseudomonadota bacterium. Classification (GTDB taxonomy): domain Bacteria; phylum Pseudomonadota; class Gammaproteobacteria; order Burkholderiales; family Casimicrobiaceae; genus PALSA-1003. Next base: position 5,186 of record JALYSM010000175.1, on the reverse strand, counting down.
CTCGCGCGGCAGCGCGAGCTTGCCGAACACCTTCTCGCCACGTTCACGGGCAAGCTGGATCTAGCGCTCGTTCCCGGCGACATCGCGCAGCTTCCGCAGCCCGCGGTGCCGCCTCCCGGGCTGCCCTCGACGCTCTTGGAGCGGCGCCCCGACATCCGTCAGGCGGAGCAGGATCTGATCGCCGCCAACGCCCAGATCGGCGTGGCGAAGGCGCAACTTTTTCCCACGATCACGCTCACCGGAAGCTTTGGCGGCGAGAGCGCTGCGCTCGCGCGGCTGTTCACGCTGCCGGGACGGATCTGGACCCTCGGCGCAGGGCTCTCGGCGCCGATCTTCGAAGGCGGCAGGCTCACTGCCCTGGTCGACGTGCAGCGGGCACGCCGGGAGCAATCGCTCGCGAATTACCAGAAGACGATCCAGACTTCGTTCCGCGAGGTCGTCGACGCGTTGACCAATGTGCGCCAATACGCCGCGACGGAGCGCGACGCGCAGGCCAGCGTCGATGCCGCGCGGGAGGCGCTGCGTCTCGCCACGATTCGTTACGACGCGGGTTACACGCGATTTCTCGACGTACTCGACGCCCAGCGCAGCCTGAACGCGTCGGAGCTGGCGCTGATCCGCAGCCGCCAGAATCTGCTGTCCGCGAACGTCGACCTGATGAAGGCGCTGGGAGGGGGCTGGGACCCCGAACGGCTGGCGGCCCGGTGATTGCGCGCTGCCTTCCTGCCGAAACGGGCGCACTCGGTTTCCCTCGATTGCGCCCCATTCGTCGCGGCTTAGAGCTTACCCCTCAGACGCGTCGCCGATACTCGCCGGTGCGGGTGTCGATCTCGATCCTGTCGCCGGTCGCGACGAACAGCGGGACCTGCACCTCGAGACCGCTGCCGAGCTTCGCGGGCTTGAGCACCTTGCCCGACGTGTCGCCACGGACCGCGGGCTCGGTGTAGGCGATCTCGCGCACGACCGAGTTGGGGAGCTCGACGGAGATCGCCTTGCCGTCGTAGAGCGTCAGTTCGCAGGCGAGGCCGTCCTCGAGATAGGCGACCGCATCGCCCAGATTCTCCTTCTCGACGTCGATCTGGTTGTAGTCCTCGTCCATGAAGACGTACATCGGATCGGAAAAGTAGGAGAAGGTCACCGGCTTTCTCTCGAGCTGGATAACGTCGAATTTCTCGTCGGCGCGATACACCGTCTCGGTGCCCGACCCCGAGAGAAGGTTCTTGAGCTTCATCTTGACGACCGATGCGTTGCGGCCGGATTTGTTGAACTCGGCCCGCTGCACGACCATCGGGTCCTTGCCGATCATGATGACGTTGCCGGCGCGAACTTCCTGCGCGGTTTTCATGGTTACACCCTGAGCTAATCTGTTGAATTCATTGAAGCGAAGAACCGATAATTATACCCGATCGACGCAGAACTTGACCAGACCCTCGGCGAGCTCGGGTTGAGCGGCCAGCGCCGGTGCCCAGGACGTGGCATGAATGCGGAGCTCGGGCAGCGCCGCAACGAACTTCGGCCACGCCGCGCCAGCGTCGCCCTCGCCGTTCCAGGCGGTCGAAAGGCTTCTCAACGCCGCCGCCGGATCCGGCGCGAGCGTGGCGCTGTAGCGCGCCAGAAATGCGTCGAGCTTTAACCGATGCGCGTTCTCCGCTTGCGGATACACATGCCAGACCAGCGGCCGGGCAGCCCACTGGGCGCGGACGAACGAATCCTCGCCGCGAACGAAATTGACGTCGCAGGCCCAGAGCAGCTGGTCGTAATTCTCCTGGGCGACGAAGGGCACGGCGGCGAGCGTGAGAGCGCTGCGGCCGAAGCGCTTGCCCGCATGTAAGCCGGCGCTGCTGGTCCATTGCTCGAGCACCGCGCTCGCCGTGCCTTCGGGAACGATGCATAACAGGGGTCGGTCGCCTTCCACCCATGCGTCCAGAAGGGAGCGCAGCGGGGCGTTGGGATAGCAGAAGAGCGACACGATCAGTGCTTCGCTCGCGGGCGCAGCGATACCCAATGCGCCCCATAACGCCTCGCGCGCACGCGGGTCGGCTCGAAACCGATCGCGCCGGAGAAGAAGGTCGCGCTCGCGCAGAAGCCCGCCGCTCTTAGCCGTAAATCCCGGGAAGAAAAAGTAACGCGTGAGCGGCAGTGTCGCGTGGCGCGACGCGAGCCCGTGACAGCCTTCGATCCACGACTCGGCGGAAAGATATTCCAGGTTGATCCAAACCGGCGGCCGGCCGCGCGCGGCCATCGCTCCGAGATACGCCGGCGGCAGTCCGCAGCCGAACGCTTCGACGACGACGTCTCCCGGATCGGCGGCAAAATCCGCCTGCGCGCCTCCCCAGCGGCGCACGTCGACGCCTTGTGCGCGTTGTCCACCGCTTGCTGCGTCGATCTCCGGCGCGAGGCGCGCGAGCGCATGCATGTCGTCCACGAACAGGCGCACCGCGATGGCCTGCTCGCCGGCGAGCTGGCGCGCGAGGCGCCACGCGACACCAACGTCGCCGTAATTGTCGACGACGGTGCAGAAGACGTCCCAGCGCGAGGGCGGTACGGGCATAAGAGTGGCGACATGCCGGGTCGAGATTGGATCCCTTAGCACCAAACGCCTCGACGCGCCAGAGAGGGAAGCCGGATACCGCTGCAGTACAATGCGCGAGCGCCAGCGCGATGGCGATCCTGACCAGGATAGCGTGCACCCTATTTCGATCTTGTTCGGACACCTCCGGAGTGCATGCCCCTGCGCCGGCGGGGGAAGGCAGCGGCGATGAGCACTGCGCTGCCATCGTCCGCCGCGGCCGCCGAGCTCGTCGGGACGCGGCTTTTTGTCGACGTCGTCTCCGACGTCGTCTGCCCCTGGTGCTACATCGGCAAGCGCAAGCTCGAAACCGCATTGGCCCGATTGCGCGCCGACGAGCCGGATCTCGCTCCCACCGTGCGCTGGCATCCGTTTGAGCTCAACCCGGATCTGCCCGTCGAAGGCATTGCGCGTGCGGCGTATCTCGAGAAGAAATTCGGTGGTAAGGCGCGCGCGGCGGAAATCTATGCGCGAGTGCGAGCCGTCGGCGCGGAGGTCGGGATCGCCTTCGACTTCGACCGGATTGCACGACAGCCGAACACGCGCGACGCACATCGCCTTATCGCCTGGGCGCAGCAACGTGGCGCCGCCGATTCGCTGGTCGAGCGGCTGTTCCGCGCGTATTTCATCGACGGCCGGTGGATAGGCGAGCGCACGGAGCTTGCCGCGCTCGCGGCCGACAGCGGCCTTCCGGGCGACGAGGCACGAGATATGCTCGCCTCGGACCTGCACTTGGGCGAGGTCGCGGCGGAGTATCGCGAGGCGCAGGAGGCTGGAATCACCGGCGTGCCGTTCTTTATCATCAACGGCCGCACCGCGGTTTCCGGCGCGCACGATCCCGACGTCCTGCTCGAGGCGATCGCCGCCGCGCGCGCAAACGCATGAGCGGCGACTCGGGCGACACCCTCAGCGCGCAGTTCGCCGCGGCGCGGATGGCGTTCGATGCCGAGCGCAATCCTCCGCTGGCCGTGCGCCGCGACCGTCTCGACCGGCTCGCCGCGCTGGTCGACGCGAACGAGCGCGAGCTTGTCGCGGCGATCGCCGCCGATTTCGGCGTCCGTCCGGCGCAGGAGACGCGGCTCGCCGAGCTGTTCATGGTAAGCGCCAGCGCCAGCCATGCGCGGCGCAATCTCCGCGGGTGGATGCGTTCGCGCCGCGTTCCGACGCCTCTCTATCTCCGTCCGGGCAGGAGTCGTATCGTGCGCCAGCCGCGCGGGGTCGTCGGCGTCATCAGCCCATGGAATTATCCGGTGCAGCTGGCGTTGGTGCCGGTCGTGGCTGCGCTTGCCGCGGGCAACCGCGTCCTGCTCAAACCCAGCGAGATCACGCCGAACACCTCGGCCCTTCTGCAACGCATCGTCGGCGCGCGATTTGCCGCGGACGAGTTCGCTGTCGTTACCGGCGGTTCGGAAATCGGCGAGGCGTTCGCGCGCCTGCCGTTCGATCATCTGTTTTTTACCGGGTCGACGGCGGTCGGACGCAAGATCGCGCGCGCGGCGGCAGAAAACCTGACGCCGGTTACCCTCGAGCTCGGCGGCAAGTCGCCCGCGCTGCTTCTGGCCGACGCGGACATCGAAGCGCTCGCACCGCGGCTCGCGGTGGGGAAGCTCTTGAACGCCGGCCAGACCTGCATCGCACCCGACTATGTGCTCGCACCCGCGGACACGGTCGATGCGCTGCTCAAAGCGCTGGCGGCAAGCGTCGCCACGCTATATCCGCAGCTCGGCGCCAATCCCGACTACACGAGCATCATCAACGATCGCCACTACGCCCGGCTCGCGGCGCTGATCGATGACGCGGAAGCCAAGGGGGCGAAAGTCGTCCGCCTCAACCCCGGTAACGAGCTCCTGCCTGAGCGGGCGCGCAAACTCGTCCCGACGCTGCTCGTCGACGTGCGCAACGACATGGCAGCGATGCGCGAAGAAATCTTCGGGCCGATCCTGCCGATCGAGACGTATACGACGCTCGACGAGGCGATCGCCAAGATCAACGCGCGCCCGCGGCCACTGGCTCTGTACGCTTTCGGCGGGGATACTCGCACGCGGGTGCGCCTGCTGCAGCAGACGATCGCGGGCGGCGTCACTCTTGATGACACGCTGTGGCACTTCTGCAGCGAAGAGTTGCCGTTCGGTGGCGTCGGCGCGTCGGGATACGGCGCTTACCACGGCGAGCGCGGCTTTCTTGCCTTCACGCACGAGAAAGCGGTGTTCACGCAGGCGCGCCTCGCGCTGACACGGCTGCTCTATCCGCCGTATCGCAAGCGCTTCGATACGCTTCTCAAAATCCTGAAGAGACTCGCGTAGCCCGGAGTTGAGCGGAGCGAAACCCGGGATTCGCCCTGCGGGCTCATCCCAGGCTACGAAAGCGCGTAGATCGCATGATTTGCGTTGCGTGGCGTCAGCGGCGCCGCCGTCGCCAGAGTGCGTCGCTCAGCACGGCGACGACCAGAAGGTTGACTCCGAGCGTCGCGAGCTTGAGTGGGGTAACCCCCTTCGCGAGCGCATAGATTTCGAAAGGCAGGTAGATCAGGGCCGATGCGGCGCCCAGCCATTCCGCCCATTCGCGGTCGAACCAGAGCCCGTAGCCTTCGGCGATACGCACAGCCGCATAGACCATC
>JALYSM010000111.1 GCA_030854785.1 Pseudomonadota bacterium | reverse complement strand
TGTTTTCGCTCCATGGTCTCGTACCCGCCCGTCCTTGCTCCCGAATCGCGTTCTGTGGACCGAATGCCTTCCTATCATCCATCCGGTGATTCGACCGACCGGCTTAGTTCGCCCACCAAGGGTCACTGGGAAGGTCTATCGCATCGGGATTCTGGAGTCGATACCCGCGGCGCGGAACGAGGCCAATTTCGACGCTCTGCGCAAGGGGCTGCGGGATCTCGGCTACGTCGAAGGGCGAAACCTCGTGATCGAATATCGATCCGCAGATGGTCGCACCGAGCGGTTCCCGGACCTCGCATCCGAACTGGTGCGTCTCAAGGTCGACCTGATAGTGACCCGAGGAACGCCAGCCGCCGTGGCCGCCAAAAACACGACCAGAACAATACCAGTGATCATGGCGACAATGGGCGATCCGCACGCAATCGTGGCGAGCTTCGCGGGCCCCGGCGGCAATATTACAGGGGTGACTACCTTCAGCACCGAGTTGATAGGGAAACGGATCGAAATCCTCAAAGAGCTGGTTCCGAGTCTCTCGCGAGTTGCGTTGCTTCACAATATGGGCAATCCTGCTGCCCCGCCCGAATGGGAAGAGACAAGGACGGCGGCGCGATCCCTCGGTCTCCAAGCTGAAATTCTTGACGTGCGGAGTCAGGAGGATCTGGGCCGCGCATTCGAGCTGGCAGTGCAACGGCATGTCGACGCGTTGGTCATCGGCGCAGACGGTCTCACCCAAATGCATCAGCAAACGATCGTTCACTGGATAGCCCGCAACAGGCTGCCTGCCGCCTATCCGGCGCGCGAGTTCGTGGAGGCGGGGGGATTGATGGCCTACGCGGTGAGGTATCCCGACCTTTATTTCCGGTTCGCAAGCTTCGTCGACAAGATCTTCAAGGGCGCGAAGCCCGCCGACCTTCCCGTGGAACAACCGACCAAGTTCGAGCTCGTAATCAACTTGAAGACCGCCAAAGCACTCGGTCTCACGATCCCGCAATCGGTGTTGCTGCGAGCGGATGAGCTTATTCAGTAATCGAGCGTCGCCGTTTATTCGCCGAGATGACATAGCGCCGCGCGAAACAACACAAGCAGAACGCGGTAAACCGGCGACGGTCAATCGCGGCGGATGAGCGCGAAGCTCGCCGCGATCATCGCGACGATGAATACAAGCGTCCACCCCGCGATCGACACGTGCAGGAACTCCCAGCCTTTTTCGGCGCATTCGCCGCTGCCCTCGAGCACCTTCCGCAACGCGTCCGTGAAAGGCAGCGTCTCGAGCATGTAATTGAGGCTCATGCCGCACGCGGGCACCTGATCTTTCGGCAACGACTGCAGCCAAACCTGACGTGCCGCAACCGCGGCACCGGCACCGCCGAACAACAGCTGGAGCAGCGCATACACGCCCGCGCCGACCCGCAGCGGATTGTGAATGGCCGCGACCAGGAACACGACACCCATCGCCATCACACAGATGCGTTGCAGGATGCATAGCGGGCACGGCTCGAGCCCTTCGCGGTACTGCAGGTACAACGCGTAGCCGATCAGGCTGGCGCAAACGACGAAGCCGAGCAAGTAACCGGCGCGCCGCGGCGGCAACAGGATCAGCGCCAGCGACGTGACGCCGACGGTCATCAGCGTGATCCGGTAGGCGGTGAGCGGCGCGTTCGGCCCCGTCGCCTGCAACAGATATTCCTGTCCCAGCAGCGCCAGGCAAAGCAACAGTCCGACCCAAGGCCAGGTCAGCGAGGGATAACGGCGGTTGTTCAACGGGATGCGGTCGCGAGCGCCTGATCGATGTCCCAGAGAATATCATCGAGCGTTTCGAGCCCTACCGACAGCCGGATCATCTCCGGCAGGACGCCGGCCGCGCGCTGTTCCTCGGCGTCGAGCTGCCGGTGCGTGGTCGATGCCGGATGGATCACCAGCGTTTTCGCGTCGCCGACGTTGGCGAGATGCGACAGAAACTGCACGGCTTCGATGAACCGTACCCCGCCTTCGGCACCGGCTCTGAGGCCAAACGTGAGGATGCCGCCCGCGCCGCGCACCAGATAGCGCCGCGCCAGTGCCTCGTAGCGGTTGCCGGGTAGCAGCGGGTAGTTCACCCACGCGACCCGCGGGTCCTCTGCGAGGTGCCGCGCGATCGCCAGCGCCGACTCGCAATGCCGGGGCATCCGCAGGTGCAGCGTCTCGATGCCCTGCAGAAGCAGGAAGGCGTTGAACGGAGACAGCGCCGGCCCCAGCGTGCGCATCGCCTCCATGCGCGCCTTCATCGTAAATCCGAAGTCGCCGAAGGTCTCGTGGAAGATCACGCCGTGGTAACCGCGCGACGGCGTCGTCATCTGCGGAAACTTGCCGTTGCCCCAGTCGAACTTGCCCGACTCGACGATGACGCCGCCCATCGTCGTGCCGTGGCCGCCAAGATATTTGGTCGCGGAGTGGATCACGATGTCGGCGCCGTGCTCGATCGGCCGGCAGAGATAGGGCGAGGCCAGCGTATTGTCGATCACGAGCGGCACGCCCGCCGCGTGCGCGATGTCGGCAAGCGCTGCGAGGTCGACGACATTCAACTGCGGATTGCCGATCGTCTCGGCGTAGAGCACCTTGGTGTTGGGCTTCAGCGCGCGTCGAAAGCCGTCGGGGTCGTCCGGGTCGACGAAGGTGGTATCGATTCCGAATTCGGCGAACGTCACCGCGAACTGAGTGTACGTGCCGCCGTAGAGGGTGCGCGCCGCGACGATGTGGTCGCCGTTCTTGGCGAGCGTCAGCAGCGCCGCGCTCTGCGCCGCCATGCCTGTCGCGGCAGCCAGCGCCGCACGGCCGCCTTCGAGCGCGGCGACGCGCTCTTCGAGCGCGCACACCGTCGGATTGGAGATGCGCGAGTAGACGTTGCCGAAGGTCTGCAGGTTGAACAGGCTCGCCGCGTGGTCGCAGCTGTCGAACACGAACGACGTCGTCTGGTAGATCGGCAACGCGCGTGCGCCTGTCGCGGCGTCCGGAATCTGACCCGCGTGCAGGCAGAGCGTGTCGAAGCCGAACTTGCGGTCAGGCATGAGACCCGGTCACAGGGGGTCGCCGGGCGGAGATGATCCCGGTATTGACCCCTGCCCAGTTGAGCCCGCCCATCAGCCGCGCGTGCTCGATCTTGACGCAGCGGTTCATCACGACGTCGAGCCCGGCATCGCTCGCGAGCTGGGCGGCTTCTTCGTTGCGGATGCCGAGCTGCATCCACAGCACCTTGGCGCCGATCGCAATCGCATCGCGCGCTATGGCGGGAATCTCGGATGGCTGACGGAAGCAGTCGACGATATCGATCGGCATTGCGGCGCCGTCGTTCGCCGATGACAGATCGGGATAGCAACGCTCGTCCATCACCTCGTCGTAGGTCGGATTGACGGGGATGATGCGATAGCCGTGATCGCGCATGTACTTGGCAGCGAAGTAGCTGGGACGATACCAATTCGCCGACAGGCCGACCACGGCGATCGTTCGCGATTGCGTCAGGATGCGGCGCAAGCCGGCGATGTCATCGACGATGGGCATATCACTGGCGCCAGGATTGGAGATCGAGCAGTGGGCATTGGAGGCTGAGGTCCTTGGCACGCATGGCTCTGCGTCGACTGCCAGCGCGCGGCGGGGAGCCTTCGAGCATAGTTTAATCGAAACAAACCGTCGCGCCGACCGCCGCGCATGCGCGCCCGCGCGAAATTCATCCGTTTCGCGACGGGTACAATAGTGGCCATCATGCCGGTGTTCATCGTACGCCGCAGCCTGCAGGCCGTGCTGGTGCTGCTCGTGATGTCGGCCCTGGTCTTCGTCGGCGTCTACGCGATCGGCAATCCGGTCGACATCCTGATCAATCCGCTGGCGGACCAGCAGGAGCGCGAGCGCGCCATCGCCGCACTTGGCCTCGACCGGCCGATGTGGACGCAATACCGGGCGTTTCTTTCCGGTGCGCTGCACGGCAACCTTGGCAATTCCTTCGTCCACAACACTTCGGCGCTCGGGCTGATCCTCGAGCGGATGCCGGCGACGCTCGAGCTTGCGATCGTGGCGATGCTGATCGCCATCATGCTGGGCATCCCGCTCGGGTTGTGGGCGGGCTTGAAGCCCAATACCGCAGCAGGACGGACGATCATGGCCGGCTCCATCCTCGGGTTCTCGCTGCCGACCTTCTGGGTCGGTCTGATGCTGATCATGGTGTTCTCGGTAATGCTGGGATGGCTCCCGTCGAACGGCCGCGGGCCGACGACGCCACTTTTCGGCGTGCCGGTGAGCTTCCTGTCGCTTGAAGGCTGGCGGCACCTGATCATGCCGGCGATGAATCTCGCGCTGTTCAAGCTGGCGCTGCTCATTCGCCTGACCCGCGGCGGAACGCGCGAGGCCTTGCTGCAGGATTACGTCAAGTTCGCGCGCGCCAAAGGGCTCACCAACGCCCGCGTAATCGGCGTCCATGTGTTGCGCAACATACTGATCCCGATCGTTACCGTGATCGGCCTCGAATTCGGCTCGGTCATTGCCTTCGCCATCGTTACCGAGACGGTCTTCGCCTGGCCGGGAATGGGCAAGCTCCTCATCGATTCGATCAACCTTCTCGACCGGCCGATCATCGTCGCGTATCTGCTGGTCATCGTGTTCATGTTCATCGTCATCAATCTGATCGTCGATATCCTGTATTCGGCGCTCGATCCACGCGTTCGTCTAAGCGACGCGAAGGGATAGGCGCGATGCCGCGCGAAGACACGCCATTCAGGCGCATCCTGGCGGATTTCCTGGCCAATCCCACCGCGGTATTCGGTCTGGCACTACTCGCCGCGATCCTGGTCGTGGCGATCGCGGCGCCGTTGATCTCGCCGCAGAATCCCTACGATCTCGCGCAGCTCGATGTGATGGATGGCAGGCTCCCTCCGGGCGCGAAGACGGACGGCGGCACGTTCTGGCTCGGCACCGACGACCAGGGTCGCGACATGCTCTCGGCCATTTTCTATGGCTTGCGCATCAGCCTCACGGTGGGCGTCGTGAGCACGGTCGCCGCGCTTGGGCTCGGTTTGGCGCTTGGGCTGGCGGCGGCGTACTTCGGTGGCCGGACCGAGACCGTGATCATGCGCATCGCCGACGTCCAGCTCTCGTTTCCGGCGATTTTGATCGCTCTGATCCTGCTGGCGGTGCTCGGCCAGGGAATGCTGAAGATCATCGCCGCGCTGATCACCGTGCAATGGGCTTATTACGCGCGCACGGTTCGCAGCGCGGCGCTGGTCGAGAAGCGGAAGGAATACATCGAGGCGGCGCGCTGCCTGGCGCTGTCGCCGTTGCGCATCGTGTTCCGCCATCTGTTGCCCAATTGCCTGCCGCCGCTTATCGTTGTCGCCACCGTCCAGGTCGCCGCGGCGATCGCGCTCGAGGCGACGCTTTCCTTCCTCGGCCTGGGGCTGCCGATCACCGAGCCGTCGCTGGGCCTGTTGATCGCCAATGGCTATCAGTATCTGCTGTCGGGCAAATACTGGATCAGCTTCTTCCCTGGCGTCGCGCTGCTCATCACCATCGTCAGCATCAATCTCGTCGCGGATCAATTGCGCGACGTCCTCAATCCGCGCCTGCAACGATGACCGAAGCGCTGTTGTCCGTCGAGCGCCTGCGCACACATTTCTTCACCAAGGCGGGTGTGTGCAGGGCGGTCGACGACGTAAGCTTCGCCCTCGACGGCGGCGAGGTGCTGGGGCTCGTCGGCGAATCGGGCTCGGGCAAGTCGATGACCGGCTACTCGATCATGGGCCTCGTCGACCCGCCGGCTCGGGTCGTGGGCGGGCGCGTCCTGCTCGCCGGGCGCGATCTCGCCGCGTTGCCCGCGGAAGAGATGCGACAGCTTCGCGGCAACCGCATCGCGATGATCTTCCAGGATCCGATGATGACGTTGAACCCGGTGCTGCGGATCGACACGCAAATGATCGAGACGATTCTCGCGCACGAAAGGATCCCGCGTGCCGCAGCGCTCGAGCGGGCACGCGAGGTCCTGGTCCAGGTCGGCATTCCGTCGCCGGACGAAAGGCTCAAGGCGTATCCGCACCAGTTTTCCGGCGGCATGCGGCAGCGGGTGGCCATCGCGATCGCGCTGCTCAACCGCCCCGACGTGATCATCGCCGACGAGCCGACGACCGCGCTCGACGTGACGATTCAGGGGCAAATCCTCTACGAGATGCAGAAGCTCACCCGCGAAACCGGCGCCGCGCTGATCTGGATCACCCATGATCTGTCGGTGATCGCAGGGCTCGCCGATCGCGTCTGTGTCATGTATGCCGGCCGCATCGTCGAGGAGGGTGCGACCGTGGATGTACTGCGCGCGCCAAGACACCCGTACACCCGCGGCTTGCTCGATTCGGTGCCAGGCAATGCGCCTCCAGGCGAAAAGCTGAAGCAGATTCCCGGCATGACCCCATCGCTTATCGAGCTTCCGGCCGGCTGCGCCTTCCGCTCGCGCTGCCCGTACGCGACCGGCGATTGTGCGGAGACCCCGGAGATGCGCCCGTACGGCGCCATCGGCCAGAGTATCCGCTGCTTCCATCCGCTGTCGCAGCCGTGACGCAATGATCGCTGCCGCCGATCCCAAGAGCGCCGTCTCGCTGCTCGAGCTCAAGGGCGTATCGAAACAGTTCGTAAGGACGCTCGACCTCGCCGCCAGGATCGCCAATCTCTTCGGCGCTGGTGTGCGCGAGGAAGTGGTGCATGCCGTCGATCGCGTCGATCTCGCGATCGGCGAAGGCGAGGTTGTCGGGCTGGTCGGCGAGTCTGGCTGCGGCAAATCGACGCTGGGACGGCTTGCGGTCGGCCTTCTGGCGCTGTCTGCGGGCGAGCGATTCTGGCGCGGGCAGCCGCTCGCCGGCCTCGCCGGTGCCGCTGCGCGCGAGCGGCAGCTCAAGATGCAGATGGTCTTCCAGGATCCCTACGCCGCGCTCAATCCGCGGCTGGCCGTGATCCACATCGTCGGCGAGGCGCCAGTCGCGCATGGCCTGATCGGCCCGCGGCAGCAGGTCGAATACGTCGGGTTGCAGCTCAATCGCGTCGGCCTCGACCCGACGCTTATGCGGCGCTTTCCGCATCAGTTCTCCGGGGGACAGCGTGCCCGGATCGGCATCGCGCGGGCGCTGGCGGTCAAGCCCGAGTTTCTGGTCTGCGACGAGTCGGTGGCCGCGCTCGACGTGTCCATCCAGGCGCAGGTCCTCAACCTGTTCATGGATCTGCGCGCGGCATTGAATCTGACCTACCTGTTCATCAGTCACGACCTGGGAGTCGTGCGCCACATCAGCGACCGCGTCGTCATCATGTACCTCGGGCGGGTGGTCGAATCGGGACCGGCGGCCGAGTTGTTCGCGGCGCCGAACCATCCGTACACGCAGGCGTTGCTCGCGGAGGTCGGCAAGCTCGAGCCGAAGAAGCGCACGTTCGTCCCGGTCAGGGGCGAGATTCCGTCGCCGCTGGCGCCGCCGTCCGGATGTCATTTCCATCCGCGTTGTCCCTACGCGATGCCGCGGTGCAGGGAGACCGCGCCGCCGCTCGAGGAAATCGCACCCGGCCGGTGGTCGGCGTGCTATCTCAACGATGCGGTCGAGTGAGCCGGCAGCCGTAGTCCGAGAACAGCGATTGGCCTGACCCGTTGACCGCTTGGCAACCGCTTGCTACTTTGACGCCGACCGCAGCGGTAGCCGCCGGCCAGGTGGCGCGCCGACTCGAGTCCCGATGCGCGTTCCACACCTAGG
>JALYSM010000110.1 GCA_030854785.1 Pseudomonadota bacterium | reverse complement strand
AGGCGTTGCGGGAGGAAGTAACGCGCGTAGGTGAGCCCGTAAGACTGCGCGGGCGTCGCAAGACGCGGGGCAAGTGCAGCAATGACCGTCCCCAAGGCGGTCGCATCGATAATCGCCGTCCTTAGCGGCGGTGTAAGTCAGTCTAGGTCGTCCTTGCGGCGACCTGTGAGCAGACATCCCGCGAGGGGTGGCCCGGTGTTCACGCTTGACGTGAGCGCCTGGCTTTTCAATAGCGACCAGGCACCGTTGTTTCGTTGCCTCGGTCGCGGACGCTAAAGCGTCTAAAGCGACGTATCGATTCCGCGCTTGACGCGGGAACGGTACGTCCCGGTGCAACCCCAGGGTAGCGGGAGCGGCGCGACTGTCTGTGCGCGTGCTGTTGCGCGCGTCCCCGTCGAAACGACGGGTACCATCACGCCACCCGCTGCCTTGAGCATTGCCACCTGAGCTGCCCTGCGTCTGCAGAACATCGCAGGCGTCGCGGCCATCCCCGAGCCCTACCCCGAGATCGCCGCCTACGGGCGGTGCGTGCGCAAAGGCCTTCGCGCCGCTCGTGTGCCGCGAGCCTTGAGTCCGCCATACGACGTGGCGTGAGGCCGTAACGCGCATGCACCGCGCTCCCCGCGCGCGTCGTTACTAGCGGGGCAACCGCTAGTGACGCACGCGCGCATCGGCACCGTCTCTGCGTCTACGCGGCATTCCGTCGCGTGATCGAGGGCTCAAACCCACGTGACGGCCTCTTCGAACGCCGCTCACTCCTGGGTCAATGACTCTCGCGATTGTAGCGCTCCCCGGGGAGCGCTCAATCGCGACGCCAACCAAAAGCGCCGTGCGGCGCTGGCGAGAAGCAAACCAACCGCACAAAACGGGAGGGTGTCTCCCGTTGCTCGCATCTACCACTGGGGTCGCTACGGCGCCTTCAGGCGAGCAGTAACACTTACCCGACTGGATTGACACCACAGCAGCACGGCAACACGGCAGCAACCCTTTAACGCACGAATGCAACGCTTTTCACGAAAGGATGAAGGATGCGAGACAAACCATCAACGCTTAAGCGGTCCGTCATCAGCGCGTCGGTCTTCCGTTCGTTCTGACCGGAGCTACCATGGCGGGCGAGCGGCGCAAGCCAAACAGGGCGTCCGGCGAGCGACACGCGCCGGCCTCTGTTAAGCTATTCGTGCCGCTACCCGAGGATGAGTTGATCGCAGGAGAACTCGAACTTATCCAAGCCCATTTCGCCGGGCTTGTCGATCGGGTATTCCCGCGAGAAGATGATTCCGTCACTCACCACGGAGGAGTTCAGCTATGGCCGTAGCCATTTACGCTCGGGTGTCCACGTCCCGCCAAGCCGAAAACGACTTGTCGATTCCCGATCAGTTGCGGCAGCTTCGCGAGTATTGCAAAGCGCGTAGCCTCGCCATTGCCTGCGAGTACGTCGAACCCGGTGCCACTGCCACCGATGATCGGCGCGCCGTATTCCAGCAGATGATCGCCGATGCGACGCAGCCGCCGGCCCCGTTCGATGCCATCCTGGTGCACAGCCGCTCGCGCTTCTTCCGCGACCTGTTCGAATTCCTGAAGTACGAGCGATTACTGAAGCGCAGCGGCGTCAAAATCGTCTCGATCACGCAAGAGACCAGCGACGATGCCTCGGGTGAGATGGCGAGCAAGGAAAACGCCAAGCACACGCAGCGCGCGATGCAAGAAAACGCGCGCCAGGGCTACTGGAACGGCAGTGCCTCCGTTTGGCTACCGGGCGATGGCAACCGATATTGTTGGCAACCGCGGCAGGTGCAAGCGCCGGCTCGAGATCGATCCGCTGGAAGCGGAAAGCGTCCGTGAGATTTACCGGCTCTACCTTCACGGCCACGACGGCAATGTGCTCGGCATGAAGGCGATCGCCGCTCACTTGAACCGCCAGGGCGTGACCATGCGCGGGCGTCCCTGGCGCATGCAGAAGATCAATACCTTGCTTGCCGACCCGCTCTACACCGGATGCTTCTACTTCAACCGCCGCGACTCCAGAACACGAAAGGAACGGCCGCAACCGGAGTGGATCGCCGTCGCCATCCCGGCCATCATCGATGCTAGTACATTCGAGCGGACGGCCAAACGCAGGGCAAGCTCTAGTCCCGCAGCGGTGCCGCCGCGGGTCGTGTCTTCGCCGGCGCCGCTCGTTGGCTTGCTCAAGTGCGGGCATTGCGGCGCCGGGATGACCCAGGCGTCGGGGAAAAGCGGACGCTACCGCTACTACAAGTGCACAACGCGACTCGCCAAGGACGTTAATGCCTGCACCGCGAAGAATCTCCCGCGGCAGCAGACGGACGCCATAGTGCTCGATGCACTCTCCGAGCGCGTATTTACGCCCAAGCGCGTTTCACTCATGCTCAACGAGTTGCTGCACCACCAGCGGCAGGCGAAGACCGCCGAAGATGCGCGGCTTATCACCCTGACCAAGGAACTTGAACGCGCCACCACCGGGCTGGATCGCCTCTATCAAGCCGTCGAGGAAGGCGCGCTATCGATCGATGAAACGCTGCGCACGCGCACGCGAAAGCTCAAGGCGCGTCGCAGCGAGGTACTGACCGAGATGGCGAAGCTGAAAGACCGCCAGGCGCTCGCCATGCGCCGCGTGAATGGGGACACGGTGAAAACCTTCTGCGTGGCGCTCAAGGAGCGATTCAACGATCCAGCGTCGGGTCTCGGCAAAGCGTACCTGCGGCTGCTCGTTGACGAAATCAAACTCGATCGGAACGAGCTAATCGTCCGCGGCAGTCACCGGAGGGTAGCGGACGCCATCGGCTTCATGCAAAAGAGAAAGCTGGGAGAAGTGCCCAGCTTCGTTAATGACTGGCGCGCCCGACAGGAGTCGAACCTGTGACCTTTGGCTTCGGAAACCAACACTCTATCCAACTGAGCTACGGGCGCACGCGGCGATTTTACCTCGCCGCTGCAAAATGCGTCCACCCGGTCCGCGCTCGGAGCCGCGCGTTATAATGCGCGCCTTGTCTCGCGGGCGCAGCGTGCGGGCCGCGGCCACTGCAGGAAGCCGCCAGGAAGACGATGAGCGACGAGCAAAAATCCTTCATCAAGACGCCGAAACAACTCGCGATCGTCGTCGTTATCGCTTTCGCGATACCGATCGCGCTGATCGTCCTCCTGTCGCAACTCATCACCGGCATGCGGCCCCCGGGTAGCCAGGATGCCGAAACCGGCGTGCTCAAGCGCATCAAGCCCGTCGGCGAGGTCACGGTCGCCGACGCGACCGCGCCGCAAGCCGGCATGACGGGCGAACAGGTTTATCAGGACGTGTGCAAGGTCTGTCACGAGGCGGGCCTCGTCGGAGCGCCCAAGTTTGGCGACAAGGCGGCATGGGCGCCGCGCATCAAGCGCGGAGTCAACGCGCTCTACGCCAGCGCGCTCAACGGCAAGGATCAGATGCCGCCCAAAGGCGGCAATCGCAACCTCACCGATATCGAAGTACAACGCGGAGTCGTCTACATGGCGAACCGGTCGGGCGCCAAGTTCGATGAGCCATCCGCGGCGCCGGCGCCAACGGCCGCAATCGCTTCGACACCCGTTGCGCCCGTTGTCGCGACGGCCCCGGTCGCGGCAAGCGCGGCCGCCGCGGCACCGTCCTCCGCGGCTGCCGGCGCTGCGAAACCGGGCGCGCCGCTCGATCTGAAGGCGGGCGACGCGCTGATGCAAAAACACGGCTGCGCGGCATGTCACGGCATCGACAAGAAGATCGTCGGTCCGGCGTACGTCGATGTCGCCGCCAAGTACAAGGGCGATGCCGGCGCACTTGCGAAGCTCACGCAGAAGGTCAAGGCCGGCGGCGCCGGCGTATGGGGCCCGGTTCCGATGCCGCCGAATCCGCAGGTGCCCGACGACGATATCAAGGCACTGGTGAGCTGGATCCTGGCGCTCAAGAAATAGCGCGCGTCGCGCCTCAGGCAGGCGCGAGCGGATCTGCTGCTGCGACCTACGCGCCATGAGTCATTACGTCGTCGGCGACATTCAGGGCTGCCACGCCGAATTCGCGCAGCTCCTCGACATGATCGCTTTCGATCGCGCGCGCGATCGTCTTTGGGTCGTCGGCGATCTTGTCAATCGCGGCCCCGATTCGCTATCGGTCTTGCGCACCGTAAAGGCGCTCGGCGCGGCTGCCACCACGGTGCTCGGCAATCACGACCTCCATCTGTTGATCGTCGCAGCAGGACATCGTGCGGCGCACGGTCGCGACACGCTCTCGCCGATTCTCGAGGCGCCCGACCGCGACGAGCTGCTCGCGTGGCTGCGCCGGCAACCGCTGGTCGTCCGCGAAGGCGAGTTGCTCATGGTACATGCGGGGCTTCTTCCATCGTGGACGCCGGCGCAAGCGGTCATGCTCTCGCGCGAGGTCGAGTCGGTTCTGGGCTCGGCCGCCCACGACGATTTCCTGCGCCATCTCTATGGCGACGAGCCCGCGCGGTGGGACGACAACCTGACCGGCTACGACCGGTTGCGCGTCATCGTCAATGCCTGCACCCGATTGCGTTTCTGCTCTGCGGACGACGTGCTGGAGCTCAAGGAGAAGCGCGGACCGCAATACGCCCCGGCGGGCTTCGCGCCTTGGTTTGCGCACCCCGAGCGCAGATCGGCCGCCGCGACCGTTCTGTGCGGGCACTGGTCGACGCTCGAGCTCATGTTCGCGCCGAACGTGATGATGCTCGACTCCGGCTGCCTGTGGGGCGGGACGCTCACCGCGATCAGGCTCGACGATGCGCGCGTATTCCAGGTTCCTAGTCGCTCGGCGCTCGTTCCCAAAGCCGTTTGAACGAACGTCTTGGCTTGGTGCATGAGTTCGCGCCGATAGCGCATGAGCGCCGCAGCGCTCCGGCCGACCGGGGATCAGACTATGGCGCGTCACCGTCTGCAAACGCGCCGCGGAATGTTCGGACTCAGAACAGCGCGTGGCCGAAGCGCTCGTGATATTGCGTCGCGACGCTGTCGCGGTCGAGCGCATGGTTCTGGCCGCCGCGCGATGCAATCTTGATCGACCCCAGCAGCGACGCGAGCCGGCCCGTGCGCTCCCAGTCCCATCCTTGCCCGATGCCGTAGAGCAGGCCCGCGCGGTACGCGTCGCCGCAGCCGGTCGGGTCGACCACCGCGGCGGGCTTCACCGCCGGAATTTCCAGCGCTGCGCCATCGGTGTAGATGCACGAGCCCTTGCCGCCTCGCGTAACGATCAACGCGTCGACGCGCGCTGCGATCGCCTCGAGCGAAAGGCCGGTACGCTCGGCGAGCAGCCGCGCTTCGTAATCATTGACCGCAACGTATTCGACGCAATCGATCATCTCGATCAGCTCGGCGCCGGAGAACAACGGCAATCCCTGTCCCGGATCGAAAATGAAGGGAACGTGAGCGGCGGCGAATTCGCGCACGTGCGCGCGCATGCCTTCGCGGCCGTCAGGCGCGACGATGCCGAGGGCGATGTCGGCGACGTCGCCAACGCGATTGCGGTGCGATTCGTTCATGGCGCCGGGATGAAACGCGGTGATTTGATTGTCGTCGAGGTCGGTGATGATGAACGCCTGTGCGGTGTAGGTGCCGGGAACCATGCGCACCCCATCCGCCGCAACGTTCTGCGCGGCGAGCCGCTCCAGGTAGCCCGTGCCGTCGTCTCCCACCGTGGCCATCACGACCGGCTCGCCGCCCAGCCTCTTGAGGTTGTACGCGATGTTGCCCGCGCAGCCGCCCCATTCGCGCCGCATCTCGCCAATCTGAAACGAGACCGAGAGCACGCGCGTCTCGCCCGGCAGGATGTGTCGGGCGAAGCGATCGGGAAACACCATGATGGTGTCCTGCGCCAGCGACCCGCAAATGAGTGTGCGCGGGGCGGACCTCGCCGCGTCAGTCATCGTTTTCGCGGCCGATCTCGCGGACGATGAACTGCTGGCGCCGCGAAACGGGCAGCGCTTCGGGCACGTCGCGCAGGAGGACCTCCCAGTGCGCATCGCCCTCGGCGCTCACGTGCCGCTCGAAGCCGCGGATCGCGTCGCGCGCCACCAGGCAATTTCGATGCACGCGCACGAAGCGCGCGCCGAATTCCTCTTCGAGCTTGGTGAGCGATTCCTCGAGCAGATATTCGCGCTCCGCCGTCCTGATCGTGATGTACTTGAGCTCCGCTTTGAGGTAGATGATCTCGTCGATCGGCACGAGCACGACGCGTGAACGCTCGGTAACCGACAGGAAGCGACGCGCCGCCGAAGGCAGGCGGTCGAGTCGCGCGCCCGACAGCGGCTTGAGCCGCGGGACTTTCTGCAGCGCCGCAAGCAGGCGCTGCACCCGCACCGGCTTCATCAGATAGTCGATGGCGTGCACTTCGAACGCGTCAATCGCGTGCTCGTGGTAAGCCGTGGTGAAAATCAGCACGGGCGGCAGCGGCAACTTGAGCAGATGTCGGGCCAGCTCGATGCCGTCCATGTCGGGCATGTGAATGTCGCTCAACACCAGATCCGCGGGCGTGCTGCCGAGCAGCCCCAGCGCCTCGCGGCCGCTTTCCGCCTCGCCGACGATCAGCAGGAACAGCGCGCCCGCACAGTCGTCGAGCAGCTCGCGCAGCCTTCGTCGAGCTGGCGCCTCGTCGTCAACGATGAGTATCTTCAGCGGGGGTTCAGACATGCGCATTCTCCGCGTGCGTCGGAATACGGTACGGCATCCGGATGTGCACCTCGTAGCTGTCCTTGCCGGCGCGGCTTTCGAGGCTCGCCTCCGCATCGAAGTGAAGCGCCAGACGCTCCCGAATGTTGTCCATCGCCATCTTGTTCCCGGCGTGATGACTGCCGGAGAAGCGATAAGGATTGCGCAGGACGGCATGAACCTCGCCGCGGCGCAAGAAAATGTTGATCGCGATGACTCCCGGCGAGCTCGACGGCTCGATGCCGTGATAGACCGCGTTCTCCAGCAGCGGCTGCAGCACGAGTGGCGGCACCAGCGCGTCGCGCGGCATATTTTCGACATGCCACTCGATACTCAGGCGATCGCCGAGGCGCAGCTTCTCCAGATCCAGATATTGCCGGCACAGCCTCACCTCGTCGGCAAGCGGCGCGAGCTGGCGGTTATCGCGCATCAGCACGCGAAACAGGTCCGCAAGGTCCTCCAGCGCCGTCTCCGCGCGCCGCGGCTCGCTGCGCACGAGTGAAAGCACGGCATTGATGCTGTTGAACAGAAAATGCGGCCGTATTCGCGCCTGCAGCGCCTGCAGCCTAGCCTCGGTGATCGCCGGCGACAGCGCTTCGGCGCGGAGATGAAAATACCCCAGGAGCACTGTTGTCGTCAGCAGCGAGAATGCAGCGTGTCGCAAAACGAGCGCCGGTCCCTCGTCGAAACCCAGCGTCGCGAAGAGCGCATCGAGGGCGAGTGTGACTCCCAGCGTCAGCGCCAGGATTACGATCGCTCCCGTGCGGTATGCCATGCGTTCGAGCCACGGCGCAAGCGCGTAGAGCAGAAGCAGGCTCGCCAGGAGGTGCGGCTCGACGATGGCGGCGGCGTCGAGCCACGCAGGGGGAAGCGCTTCCCAGCGCAACTCGCGAGCGAAAACCGCGACCAGCGCGAGGCCATTGACCGCGAGCAGAATGCGCAGCACCGTGCCGAGGTTGCGCAACTCCGGCAGGCGAGGCAAATCCGGCTTTTGATTTATAATCGCGCGCATCGTTCGCTGCTGTCGGCCCGGCGCCGAATTCGTCCCGAATAACCTCCGCTCATGGTCGGCGGCGTGATTCGATCGGCGCCGCCTAAGCTATTGTGGGGAAGAGCCTCGGGCGAGGCAAGCCATGTCCAGAGACAAGTCCCGCGACAAATCAGACGCAGGCGTGCCGAGCGAGCGCGGCTGGTCGGGCCGCTTCGGCGAGCCGGTATCCGAGCGCGTGCAGCGCTTCACTGCCTCGGTGGACTTCGACCGCCGCCTGGCTTCCGCTGACATCGCCGGCTCGCTGGCGCACGCACGCATGCTCGCGGCTGCGGGCATTCTCTCCGCGGCCGACCTGGCAACGATCGAGCGCGGCCTGAAACAAATCGAGGGCGAAATCGAGCGCGGCGAGTTCGTGTGGACTCGCGCGCTCGAGGATGTGCATCTCAACATCGAGCACCGGCTCACCGCACTCGTGGGCGACGCGGGCAAGCGCCTGCACACGGCGCGCTCGCGCAACGATCAGGTCGCGACCGATACGCGACTGTGGCTGCGGGGGGCCATAGACGCGCTGACTGCCGAGCTGCGTGCGCTGCGCGCGGCCCTGATCGACCTCGCCGAGAAGCATGCCGACACGCTCATGCCCGGGTTCACTCACCTGCAGGTCGCGCAGCCGGTGACCTTCGGCCATCACTTGCTCGCCTACGAGGCGATGCTCGCCCGCGACGCCGAGCGCCTCACCGATTGCCGACGCCGCGTCAACCGCTTGCCGCTGGGCAGCGCCGCACTGGCGGGCACGAGCTTCCCGATCGATCGACAACGCGTCGCCGAGGAGCTCGGTTTCGAAGCACTGTGCTCGAATTCGCTCGACGCGGTGTCGGATCGCGACTTCGCGATCGAATTCGCCGCCGCTGCGGCGCTGATCATGGTGCATCTATCGCGCTTCGCCGAGGAGCTCGTCGTCTGGTCAAGCCCGAGATTCGGTTTCGTGACCATCGCCGATCGGTTCTGCACCGGCAGCTCGATCATGCCGCAGAAGAAAAATCCGGACGTGGCCGAGCTGGTGCGCGGCAAGACGGCACGCGTGATCGGCCATCTGACCGCGCTGCTCGTGCTGATGAAGGCGCAACCGCTGGCGTACAACAAGGACAATCAGGAAGACAAGGAGCCGCTGTTCGACACCGTCGACACGCTCGCGGACTGCCTCGCCATCATGACCGAGCTCATCCAAACCGGGCTCGAGCCGGTACCCGAGCGAATGCGCGCCGCCGCCAGCGAGGGCTTTGCCACGGCGACGGATCTGGCGGATTACCTCGTGCGCAAAGGCGTGCCTTTTCGCGACGCGCACGAGGCGGTCGCACAAGCGGTGCGCCATGCTGAACAGAAGGGTTGCGCTCTTGCCGATCTCGCGCTAGCCGACCTGAAGCGGTTCGCCCCTCTGGTCGGCGAGGACGTGTTTCGTGTGCTCACGCTCGAGGGCTCGGTGGCGAGCCGCGATCATCCCGGCGGCACCGCGCCGGCTCGGGTGCGCGCCGCCGCTCGAGCCGCGCGCGCAGCACTCGACCGTCCATGACGGCAAACAAGGCCTGGTGAGCCGTCGACGTGTGCGGCGCGCGCGTCAGGAGTGACCAAGCTATGGATGCGAAAAGAACGGCGTTTATCGGTCTGGGGGTTATGGGGTTTCCGATGGCGGGCCACCTCGCCCGCGCCGGCCACGAGGTGACCGTCTACAACCGGACGCCTGCAAGAGCTCTCCAGTGGACGGAAAAACATGGCGGGAAATCGGTGCCGACACCTACTGCCGCGGCGACCGGCGCCGAACTCGTGATGCTGTGCGTCGGCAATGACGACGACGTGCGCGCGGTCGCACTCGGTCACGACGGCGCGCTGTCCGCGATGAAAGCCGGCGCGATCCTCGTCGATCACACGACCGCATCGGCCACCGTCGCGCGCGAAGTCTACGCCGCCGCGAAAGCGCGCGGCGTGCGCTTTCTCGACGCACCGGTCTCGGGGGGACAGGCCGGCGCGGAAAACGGCAAGCTCACGATCATGGTCGGCGGCGACACCGATGCGTTTGCCCAGGCCGAGCCGGTGCTGACCTGCTACGCGTGCGCAGTCGCGCTGATGGGCGGGCCGGGCTCGGGACAGCTCACGAAGATGGTCAACCAGATCTGCGTCGCCGGCCTGGTACAAGCCCTGGGCGAGGGCATCAACTTCGGGATGCGCGCCGGGCTGGACATCGAGCGCGTGCTCGATGTCATCGGCAAGGGCGCCGCGCAGTCGTGGCAGATGGACAACCGCGGCAAGACGATGGCGGCCGACAAGTTCGATTTCGGTTTTGCCGTCGACTGGATGCGCAAGGATCTCTCCATGGCGATCGCCGAAGGCCGGACCAATGGCGCTGCACTACCCGTGACAGCGCTCGTCGACCAGTTCTATGCGCGTATCCAGGCGCGGGGAGGCGCGCGATGGGACATGTCGAGTCTTATCCGCCTGCTGCGCGACAAGGCATGAGGAGCCGGCTCAAAAGCTAGTGCGCGCCCCAATCGCTTTGTCGTTTCCTCGCTCACCCTTCGCCGTACACCTTTCCGTACTGTCTCGAGGCTCGCTGCGGGCCCTTATTTGGCAACTGAGTTGGCAACTGCGGTGCTCGAGGCTGCTCGTCACGCTTTTGAGACCGCTTCACGGCTATCGCTATCAAGCCACAGTATGGCGGCGCTTCGCTGAATTTCCAGGCCGACCGTCAGGACATGGCGCGTTCGTCGATCGCGATCTCGAAGCTGATCTCGGCGGTCTTGGCGAGCATCAGGGTTGCCGAGCAGTATTTTTCCTTCGATAGCGTTACCGCGCGCTCGACCTGGGCGCGGTTGAGCCCTGTGCCGGCGACCCGGTATTTGAGATGGATGCGCGTAAATACCTTGGGATCGTCGGCTGCGCGCTCGGCGTCGGCCTCGACGACGCAATCGGATACGGGTTGGCGCGCTTTCCTGAGTATCCAGACGACATCGAACGCCGTGCACGCGGCGGTACCCGCGAGCACAAGCTCCATCGGTCGCGGGCCCAGGTTACGGCCGCCCGCATCCGGCGCGCCGTCGACGACGATCGCGTGGCCGCTGCCGGTTTCAGCGATGAAGCTAACGTCTTCGTTCCACTTGACTCTCGCTTTCACTGCGATCCTCCAATGTCGGAAGTGTTCGTTTGCCCCGACTTGACGCGAAATCGTACGTGCTGCCGTGTATCGCAACCCCGGCCCGCAATGACACTTGCATTGTGCAATGCAATATGCGACGATCGTTTCACCCTCGCGGACCGGGGCGTTTCAATGTTCCGCCGCAGGTCATTCCTCCATCCTCCTCCTATGGCGGAATGTTTACGCGGCCGCATGGCCGCGTTTTTTTGCGATGCGGCAATGCCGAGCGACCAGGGCGCGAAGTGGCAGTTTGACAGTGGTGACATATCCGCATTATCATTAAAGGCTTAGCAAAATTAAGCTCAGTAGGTCTCGAGCCTCGCCGTCCGGCCTTTCTTGGAGTTTCGGTAATGAAAACCTATTCCGCCAAGCCGCAGGATATACAGCGGGATTGGTACCTGGTCGACGCCAGCGACAAAGTGCTGGGACGGCTCGCGAGCGCCATCGCGCACCGTTTGCGCGGCAAGCATAAGCCGATTTATACCCCGCATGTCGACACCGGGGACTTCATCGTCGTGACCAACGTCGAGAAGATCAAGGTAACCGGCAAAAAGATGGAAGACAAGCTCTATCATCGCCATAGCGGTTATCCCGGCGGCGTCCGGACCACGACGTTCAGCAAGATGCAGCAGCGCTTTCCGGGCCGCGCGCTCGAGCACTCGGTCAAGGGCATGTTGCCCAAGGGCCCGCTTGGTTACGCCATGCTGAAGAAGCTCAAGTGTTACGCCGGCGCCACCCACCCGCACGCGGCGCAGCAGCCGAAGACCCTCGAACTTTAAGGCTCGCCATGATCGGTAACTATTATTACGGCACCGGCCGGCGCAAGAGCGCCGTGGCGCGCGTATTCATCAAGCAGGGTTCCGGCAAGTTCACCGTCAACGAAAAGCCCGTTGACGAGTTCTTCACCCGCGAAACGGGCCGCATGGTGGTTCGCCAGCCGCTCAAGTTGGTCAACCATGAAGCGACCTTCGACATCATGGTCAACGTCCAGGGTGGCGGCGAGTCGGGCCAAGCTGGTGCCGTCCGCCACGGCATCACGCGTGCGCTGATGGACTACGACGGCCAACTGAAGACGGCTTTGTCAAAGGCCGGCCTGGTGACGCGCGACGCGCGCGAAGTCGAGCGCAAGAAGGTCGGTCTGCACAAGGCACGCAAGCGCAAGCAGTTCTCCAAACGCTAAGCGGCTTGAGCCGTCGATCGGATACCGGGGCCGCCGCAAGGCGGCCCTTGGCTTTCCGGACGAGCCAGCGGTCGATCGGGCGTGCCGTCGTTTTATTCCAATGTCATAATCGGTCCAGCCAAGTGATAGAATCGGCGGCGCCTCCGTGAGGGCACTATGATCAAGGTCGGCATCGTCGGCGGGACGGGGTATACAGGGGTCGAACTACTGCGCCTGCTCGCCGTGCATCCGCAGGCAGCAGTGCACGCCATCACCTCCCGCAAGGAGGCGGGGATGCCGGTGGCCGAGATGTTCCCGAGTCTGCGCGGCCTTCCTCGGCTCACTGCGCTCCATTACAGCGATGCGGCGCAAGCCGACCTGAAGGGTTGCGACTTCGTTTTCTTTGCGACGCCGCACGGGGTCGCAATGGCTCAGGCGCGCGAGCTCACCGGGGCGGGCGTCAAGATCATCGACCTCGCCGCCGATTTCCGGCTCAGGGATCCGGCGGAATTTGAGCGCTGGTACAAGATGCCGCACGCCTGCCCGGAGCTCCTCGCCGAGTCGGTCTACGGCCTGCCGGAGATGCATCGCGACGCGATCCGTCAGGCCCGTATCGTGGGCAACCCGGGCTGCTACCCGACCGCGATCCAGCTGGGCTTCCTGCCCCTGATCGAAGCGGGCATCGTCGATCCGGCGCATTTGATCGCGGACGCCAAGTCCGGCGTCTCCGGCGCGGGACGCAAGGCAGAGCTTGGACTATTGTTCAGCGAAGCCGCCGACAACTTCAAGGCGTACAACGTCGGCGGCCACCGTCATCACTCCGAAATCGTGCAGGGCCTGGGTGGCGTAAGCAATAGCCCGGTCACGCTGGTCTTCACCCCGCACCTGACCCCGATGATCCGGGGCATCCACGCCACGCTCTATGCCCGCCTGACGAAGGCCGACGTTGATCTGCAGGGGCTCTACGAGGCGCGCTACGCCGGCGAGCCGTTCGTCGACGTCATGCCGCCGGGAAGCCATCCGGACACGCGGTCGGTGCGCGCTTCCAACGTCTGCCGGATCGCCATCCATCGGCCGCAGGAGGGCGATATCGCGGTCGTCCTCGCGGTCATCGACAATCTGGTCAAAGGCGCCGCCGGACAGGCGGTGCAGAACATGAACCTCATGTCCGGCCTGCCCGAGGAAACCGGACTGACCGCGCCGCCGGTTCTTCCTTGATGCCAACAACCTTCCGCGCCCTCGGCCGGCGCCTGCGCCAGACCTTCGGCATCAGCGCCCCGCGAATGGCCGTGCGCACGCGTCTGTCGTGGCGCTGGCGCCTGCCGGCGCTACTCGGCGGCCTGGCGCTGATCGCGGGCATGTGGTGGTGGGGTTTCGACTTCGGCCAGTTTCTCGGCGGCTTCAACCGTAGTGCAGTCGCCGCGAAGCAGGCCAGGCTCGAGGCCGACGCCGCCACGTTTAATGACGAGAACGCTCGGCTGCGCGCCAAGGTCGCCGAGCTCAAGAGCGATCTCAACGTCACTCGCGGCGCGCAGACGACGCTATCGCGCCAGGCGCTGGATCTGCAGAGCGAAAACACCCAGATGAAGGAGGAGCTCGCGTTCCTGCGCAAGCTCTTCAGCGATGCGGGCAAGCCGGGTACGCTAACCATTCAGCGCCTCACGGCCGAGAAGGACCGCGACGACGTCTATCGGTTCAGCATGCTCATCGTGCGCGGCGGCAATCCCAGCGACGAGTTCTCCGGCCAACTGACATTACTGGCGAATGTTGCGGCGGGCGGCCACAGCTCGACGT
>JALYSM010000102.1 GCA_030854785.1 Pseudomonadota bacterium | reverse complement strand
CTTACGGCGCGAGCGCTGAAACGCTATGCTGGCGTAGCCTGGGTTGAGCGCGAAGCGCGAAACCCGGGGCCCGCGTGAAACCCGGGGTCCGTGTCATCGCAGCGTCGCTCCCGGGATTCGCCTTCGGCTCATCCCGGGCTACGCGCCGCGAATGACGTCATGCAGGTGGCGGCGCGTCCTTCGGCCAGAGCAGCCACAGACGCGTTGCCTGCTTCATGCGGCCAGCTTGGCGCGCTGCATCTTCACCGAAACCCCAGAAAAAATCCACGCGCAGGGGCCCGCGAATCGCGCCGCCGGTGTCCTGCGCGAGGACGAGGCGATTAAGCGGCCGGGTTGATAGCGGCCAAGTCGTGGCGAGAAACACTGGCGCGCCGAGCGGGATGGAACGCGGATCGACGGCGAGCGCGCGGCCCGCCGCCAGCGGAACGCCGAGCGTTCCGAATGGACCGTCGATGGTCGCGGCCGGATCGGGTATGACTTCGCGGAAGAACACGTAGCTTGGATTCTGGTCGAGCAATTCAGGCAGCGCCTCGGGATGCTGCCGCCCCCATTCCTTGATCGCCTGCATCGAGGCTCCATCCGGCGACAGCTCGCCGCGATCGATCAACACACGCGCGACGGAGCGGAAAGGCTGTCCGTTCTGGTCCGCATATCCGACGCGCATGACGCCGCCTTGCGCGAGACGGACGCGGCCAGAGCCCTGGATCTGCAGAAAGAACGCCTCGATCGCATCGTCGACGAAGACACGCTCCTTGCCCGCCAGCGGCGGTTTGCCCGCTTCGATATCGGCACGCGGCCAGTACGGAACCACGCGCTTGCCTTCGACGCGCCCGCGCAAGCGCTTGTCCTTCAGCTCGTGGTAAAGCTCGGCGAGATCGATCGTCAGCAGATCGTCCGGAGGCGCGTAGAGCGGATAACGGTATTGTTCGCTTCGGGTGCGGCTGCCGTTGAGTAGCGGCTCGTAATAGCCGGTGACGAGGCCGGTGTCCTTGCCGTCCGGGGCGAGCGCTTCGTATGCGGTAAAATGCCGCTCGAAGAATGTTCGCACCGCCGCGGCGTCGCGCGGGTCGATCGCAACTGCGGCGGCGCAGGGTTCGCGCCAGATCGCTGTGGTTGCCTGCTGCGCGACGAGCGCAGTGCAACCGATGGAGAAGGCGGGCCAGGCGTCGACGAGCGTGTCGTCGCCCCAGCCAGGCAGCTGCGCGAACGGGACAGGCCGAAGCACCGCGCGCGCGGGCTCGGGTACGGTGACCGATGGCGGGGGCTTTGTGCCGGTCTGCGGTACTGTGGTGCAGGAAACGCAGACCGCGGCGACCACGGCGGCGAGGCATCTGGGGAAAAGCATCGCGATGATCTGGTTCGTGCTCGAAGTGCTGGTCGCGTTGCTGCTTGCGGTGTTCATCGTCTGGTTCACGATGGGCGGGAGGCGCAAGGAGCCGCCGACTGCGCGTCGCGACAACACCAGCGAACACGAAGACGCCGGCTAGGGCGGTGCCGAAATACTCGAACTCGGGCGGCCACGACGTCAGGATAGTCGATTGCCACGCCTGGGAAACACCATGGCTGCCAAACTGCTCGATCCGATCCCTCCGGGCGCGATCCTTGACGAAGAGCTCGTGAAGCCAATGGGGGTCAGCATCAACGCGCTCGCGCGCGAGATCGCCGTGCCGCCCAACCGCATCAGCGACATCGTGAACGGCAAGGGCTCCATCACGGCCGATACCGCGTTGCGGCTGGGGAAGTATTTCGGGGTGTCCCCGGAGCTGTGGCTCAATCTTCAGGTGGACTACGACCTGGGTGTCGCGAAGCCGACGACCTGGCTGGAGGCGGAGCCGCGGGTACACGCGGGCTGACGCGATCGGGGAGAATCGTCATGCGCTGGGTCGCGCCAACCGAAAAGGACAACGCCAACCAGGCGCTGGAATCGCGTCTCTGGGACGCTGCGGACCAGTTCCGCGCCAATTCCGGCCTGAAGGCAGGCCAATACTCGTCGCCCGTCCTCGGCCTCATCTTCCTTCGTTTCGCGGAAGCGCGCTTCGCGCAGCGCCGCACCCAGCTCGAGAAAGGCGGCGCCACCTCGCGCCGCGGCACCTCGCGTATCGACGATCCAGGCGCCTACCACGCCGAGGGTGTCCTGTACCTCACACCGAGCGCACGCTTCGATTACCTGCTGCAGCGCCCGGAAGGCAGCAATGTCGGCAAGGCCGTCAACGAGGCGATGGCCGACATCGAGAAGCAGAACCCTCAGCTCGCGGGTGTGCTGCCGCGCAACTACCAGATCTTCAACGGCACGCTCCTGAAGGAACTGCTGAAGAAAGTCTCCGAGATTCCCGTCAGCCTCGACTACGACGCCTTCGGGCGCATCTACGAATACTTCCTCGGCGAGTTCGCTCGCACCGAAGGGCAGAAGGGCGGCGAATTCTACACTCCGGCGCCTATCGTACGTCTCATGGTCGAGATCCTCGAGCCCTTCCACGGCCGCATCCTCGACCCCGCGTGCGGCTCAGGCGGCATGTTCGTCCAGTCCGCGCGCTTCGTCGCCGAGCGCAAGAAGAATCCCTCGTCCGAGCTCTCGATCTTTGGCGTCGAGAAGACCGACGAGACCGGGCGCCTGTGCCGCATGAACCTCGCGGTGCACGGATTGGAGGGCGACATCCGCCACGGCGGCGAGGTCAACAGCTACTACGACGACCCGCACAAGGCGGTGGGCGCGTTCGATTTCGCGCTGGCCAATCCGCCGTTCAACCTGGGCGATTGGGGCGGCGATCAGGTGCGCGAGGACAAGCGCTGGAAGTGCGGCGCGCCGCCCGCCGGCAACGCCGACTTCGCCCGGTTGCAGAACGTCATCCATTGCCTCGCGCCGACGGGCTTGGCGGGCTTCGTGCTCGCCAAGGGCTCCACCACGTTTGAGGCGGTGAGCGCACTATGACCAACGTGCCTCCCCTCAGCTCAGGCCAGATCCTCACCGGCCCGCTCTTTAACGAGCCGATGCGGGTCGAGACAGCGCAAGAGAGCGGCGCAGGGAACTGGGTGGTCGGGTTGGTCGGCACGCAGACCGAGCGGTTCCGCAAAGTGACACTCACAGCCGAGCAGCTCGAGCACCTCACGATCGTCGACGCCCGCCACTCTTTCGACGGCGATGGCCGCCTGCTTCGTCTGGGCCTCCAGGCTTATGCTCTCGGCATCGCCTACGAATTCGACCCCTATTTCGGGCTCTCGATTTCGCGCGTCGATCCGCTTCCACACCAGCTCGAGGCGGTCTACGACTACCTCCTGAAGCTCGCGCGCGTGCGCTTCCTGTTGGCGGACGATGCCGGAGCAGGCAAAACCATCATGTCCGGGCTTCTGATCCGAGAGCTTGAGCTGCGTGGCCTTGCCGAACGCATCCTGATTGTCTGCCCTGCCAACCTCGCGTTCCAGTGGCAGCGCGAGCTCAAGGAGAAGTTCGACACGAAGTTCCTCGTCCTCAAGGGCCAAGACATCCGCGACCAGTTCGGCGTGAATCAATGGCTCGAGCGCAATCGCGTCATCACGTCGCTCGATCTGGCGAAGCGCCAGGATATTCTGCCTGGGCTGCGCCAGGTTCACCGGGACCTTGTCATCGTTGATGAGGCCCACCGAATGTCGGCGGCCGACGAATCGCACAAGAGCATGCGCTACGGACTCGGCGAGCTCCTGCGCGACACCTCGGACCATCTGCTGCTGCTCACGGCGACGCCACACAAGGGCGACCCGCAGAACTTCAGCCTGTTCCTTCAGCTCCTCGATGCCGACGTCTACGCCGATGTCCGCTCGATTCAGGAGGCGATGGCCCGAAGGCGTGCGCCCTTCTACCTGCGTCGCACCAAGGAGGCGATGGTCTACTTCCCCGAGCGACGGGAAGATGGTACCTGGGCAGCCGAGCCGATCTTCACCAAGCGCATCCCGCACACGGTCGACTTTCACATCGACGGTGCGGAGTTCGAGCTCTATCGCGCCGTGACGCGATTCGTGAAGCGCGAAAGCGCTCGTGCCGCCGCCGAGGGCGAGGACCCGCGCGCCCGAGCGATCGGATTCCTGATGTCTCTCTACCAGCGGCGCCTCGCCTCCAGCACGTACGCGATGCGAAAGTCGTTGGAGAATCGGGCACGACGCCTCGAGGAGGGGGTGAAGCACGCCCAGGAGTTGGCCCGCTTCGCCCCCCCGGATCTCCCCGATGAGGATGAGCTCGAGGAAATGGAGGAGAGCGAGCGCGAGCGGATCGAGCCAATGCTCGAGGCGGTGACGCTCGCCGGAAGCGCCGAGCAGGTGCGCGCCGAGGTGCAGGAGCTGCGGCGTCTCGCCGCACAGGCGCAGACCGTCGAAGACGCGGGGACCGAGGCCAAGCTCTCGCAGTTCAAGCGCCTGCTTCAAGAACAGGGCTTCTTCGACCGCGCGGACCAGCGCTTGCTGCTCTTCACCGAGTTCAAGGACACGCTCGATTATCTGGTTGGTCGCCTGAAGTCCTGGGGATTCCGCGTGGGATTCATTCATGGTGGGATGAAGCCCGGTGGGCGCGACCAGCCGGGGAGCCGGCTGTTCGTGGAGCAGCAGTTTCGCGAAGGCGAGATCCAGATCCTGGTTGCCACCGAGGCCGCAGGCGAAGGCATCAACCTCCAGGTCTGCAACATCCTCTTCAATTACGACATCCCCTGGAACCCGAACCGCCTCGAGCAGCGGATGGGGCGTATCCACCGCTACGGGCAGCGCAAGGATTGCCTGATCTTCAACTTCGTCGCGACCAACACCATCGAAGGGCGGGTCCTGCAGCGACTGCTCGAAAAGCTCCAAGAGATCCGCGACGCACTCGACGACGACTCCGTCTTCAACGTGGTGGGCGAGGTCCTGCCTGCCGCGCATGTGGAGCGCGTGCTCCGCGACTACTACGCCGGCCGCCTCGGCGATACGGATCTCGAGGAGCGCCTGCTTCGCGACGTGGACGAAAAGAGATTCCGCGCCATCTGCCAGAACGCTTTGGAGGGGCTCGCCAGCAAGAAGCTCAATCTCGAAATGCTGATCGAACGGCGTGCGCGCGCGCAGGAGCGTCGCGTCGTGCCGGAGACCATCGCGCGCTTCCTGCGCGACGCGGCAGAATTCGTGCCGCTCACTCTCAAGACCATTCCGAGCCTGCCCCACGCCTTCGAGCCGGCGCGGACGCCGCCGGTGCTGCGTCGCTACGAAAAAGACGCGGACTGGAAGCTCCCGGTGCTCGCCGACCGCTATCCGCGGTGTTCGACCAGTCGCGAGGCCGCAGAGACGAACAATCTGGAGTGGGTGACACCCGGCCATCCCCTGTTCGAGGCGATCCGGCGGCACACGCACGCGCAGGCGCTCGACGTGCTCGGCAAGGGCGCGACCTTCCACTCGCTCCAGCACGAATGCCCCGCACGCATCGACTTCTACAGGGCGCGCGTCGTGGACGGCCTCGGCCACGTAATCCACGAGCGGCTCTTTGCCGTGGAGATCGCCGAAGAGGGTGAGACTCGGCTTCGAGAGCCCGGTTTGATCGGTGACTTCGCACCGGCGGATCCGCCGGCGGAACTGCCCGTCGTTGCCTCCCTGCCCGAACCCACGGCTTGGCTCCATGAGCAGGCGTTAGCACCGTTTCTGGAGGAGACGAGGGGCGACCGCCACGCCGAAGTCGATCGCGTGGCGATGCACGTCGAGCTATCGCTCACTGAGCTGCTCCAGCGCGCGGATGAAGAGGTCGGACGCGCGGCGACCGAGGTCGACCGGCAAGCGGCTGGCGCCGAGGGCCGGCTCGCGCAGGCCGAGTCGCGCCACACGGAATTGCTTGTCCGCCGAGAGCGCCGCCGCGTCGATCTCGATCGGCAACGCTCCCTCACGCTTCAAGCCGTCGAGCGCCTCGCGAGCGTTCTCGTGCTGCCGCACCCCGAGCGCGAAACGCCCGAGATGCGCCGGCTGCAACCGAACTTTGAGACGGAGGCGACGGCGATGCGCGTCGTGATGGAGCATGAGCGTGGCCAGGGCCGCCAGGTCTACGACGTCTCCGAGAAGAACCTCGGTTACGACGTCACCAGCCTCGATCTCGCATCTGGCGACCTCCGACTGATCGAGGTGAAGGGCCTCGGCGCAGTGACCGGCACCATCCTGCTCACGCCGAATGAGCGCCGTGTCGCCGAGGACCGGCGCGATTGCTACTGGCTCTATGTCGTCACCGACTGCGATGCTGCGCCCCGGCTTCAGGAGCCGATCCGCGATCCGGCCCGGCTCGACTGGCACGAGGTGTCGAAGGTTGCGCACTATTACCTGAGCGTGGATGCGATGGTGGGGCCGATGCGGGTGCGGGAGGATTCGCCGCCGTACGAGAAGAAATAAAAATGATGACGCTGAGGCAATTGTCCGCGAAACCGCAAACGATCCCGACCGTCACGTCCTGGTATCTCGCGGACTTGGCGGAGGCGCGCGGCAAGCAGGAGCTGTTCACCCGCCAGTCACCCCAGCGGCTTCGATCTCTGCGCGAACACGCATTGATCGAAAGTGCGGTTTCGTCGAATCGGATTGAGGGCGTCCAGGTAGATCAGGCGCGCATCCAGACGATCATCTTCGGCCGTGCGCATTTACGGGACCGCGATGAAGAAGAAGTGCGCGGTTACCGCAACGCGCTGAAGCTCATTCACGAGCAAGGGACACGGCTGCCGGTATCCGAGAAGACCGTTCGCGAGCTGCATCGTCTCACGCGCGGCGAAATCTGGGACGCTGGCAAGTACAAGGAGAAAGACGGCGACATCATCGAACGGTATCCCGACGGCGCCGAGCGCACTCGCTTCAAGACCGTCCGCGCGGCAAAGACTCCCGAGTCCGTGCGAGAGCTGAAGGATCTGTGGGACCGCTCCCTGGAGGAGCGATGGGTGCCTCCGCTCATCGCGATGGCAGGCTTCAATCTGGACTTTCTCTGCATTCACCCGTTTCGTGACGGCAACGGCCGTGTTTCGCGGCTGTTGTTGCTGCTTCAGTGCTACCACCTGGGTTACGAAGTCGGGCGCTACATCAGCCTGGAGCGGATCATCGAGCAGAACAAAGACCGCTACTACGAGACCTTGGAGCAAAGCTCGCAGCGTTGGCACGAAGGCCAACATGATTCCTGGCCCTACATCAATTATCTGTTGTTCATTCTGAAGACCGCCTATCGAGAGTTCGAGGAGCGGGTGGGGCAGCTAAAAAGCCCGCGCGGCGCCAAGACGGAGCTTGTCGAGGCAGCCGTCAACGCTTTCACTCGCGAATTCACCGTATCCGACCTGGAGCGCGCCTGCCCCGGCGTCAGCCGGGACATGATCCGCCGGGTGCTGCGGGATCTGCGGCAAGCGAAGAAAGTCGAGTGTCTGGGGCGCGGCCCAGGGGCGCCGTGGCGGAGAACGGGTACTACCTCTAAAAGAGGGTAAGAAAGAGGGTAATACGCTGTCGCTGGCGGTGGAGGAAAGCAGCGGTACCGGACGACTGAAGCAGGGTTGGCTCCAATGAAAAGGACGCAGCGTAAAGGATGAAACGGCTCGATGACAGCACGCTTGAAGCCGTGGCTGAGACGATCTGCGGAGCCGGCGAAGGCGCCGGTGGTGGATACGACGTGCCTGGACCTTATCGCACGAAGACGCAGATCTGCGATTTTTTCCGACGCGCTGGTGTTGACCCACAGGGCATGTCATCGACGCGCAAGTGGTTTGTGCTGGAATCACTCCAAGCAATCAATGGAACGCCCAAGCTCGACAGCATCCTGAAGCGTCTCGCCTCGCCGAAAGAGTACCGAGGCGATGCGGTGGTGACGCAGAGCGTGACAGATTATTTGAACCAGATACTTCAGGTCGAGGGCCTCGAACTCGCGCTCGTTGGCGTTGAACCGCAGATTCGTGAACGCAAGGTCATGGCGAGCACGCCGAAACCCAAAGACACGCTCTTGGAAGCGCCGCCGGATTTCGGGCGTTTGGTGCAAGATTCATCGCTTGCGGACATTCTGACTTTTCGGTGGGCTGAAGCGCAGAGATGTTTCCGATCGGACGCCCATCTGTCCTCCGTTGTGATGATGGGCAGCATCCTCGAAGGCGTACTACTGCACAAGGCCGAGCACAACATGAGAACGGCCAACCAAGCGAAAGCTGCACCAAAGGACAAACTGGGTGCAGTCAGACCGATCCACGATTGGCGTCTTTCCGCGTTGATTGACGTAGCCCACGAGGCCGGCTGGCTTCAGGGCGATGTCAAACGGTTCAGCCATGCCTTGCGAGAGTCGCGGAACATTGTCCATCCCTACGTTCAACGGATTTTAGGGGATCGCCCCGATGGGGATACCTGCCGTATCTGCTGGCAGGTTGTCCGCGCAGCGGTGGCCGACCTTCTTGAGGTTGACAAACAAACTGCTGGGGCGGGACAGGGATGATCCCCAAGGATTGCAAGCGGCTGGCCGAGGATTGGCGCGACTGCTGCTGGCTCTACGTCCTCGCGGACTGCGACAATACGCCCTGGCACGACGTGTCGAAGGTTGCGCACCATTATCTGAGCGTGGATGCGATGGTTTGGCCGATGCGGGTGCGGCAGGACTCACCGCCCTATGGGGAAAAACAGTGACATCTAAGGATCCGATCGCGCGAGCAAGGGCGCTACCCGCGGGCGCTGTCTTTCATCGCTGCGCCCTCCAGGTGAACCCGCACCACTATGGCGCCACCTTTCGCGGGAAGGGTGCTGGCGGCGATGCCAGCGCGCACGCGAAGGCCATCGTCGAAAAAGCCGCGGAAATCGGGGTCTCTGTGCTCGCAATCACGGATCACAACAACGTGGGAGGTGTGTCCGCATTCCGGAGCGCCGCCGCGAACCGTGGCATCCACGTATTCCCTGGCTTCGAGCTTTCATCGAGCGAGGGCGTCCACGTCCTGTGCATCTACCCTCAAGACACCGACGACGAACGACTCGGACGATTCCTCGGAGAGTTCGGGATCACGAACACGACGCCCTCTTCCGATCTTTCGAACAAGAGCTTCGTCGAGATTTTAGGAAAAGTTCGAGAGCAGGGGGGCGTTAGCATTGCCGCGCATATCGCGAACGACAAGGGGCTCTTCAAAGTCCTGAGCGGGAAGCCGCGAATTCAGGCATGGCAGAGCGAAGATTTGCGCCTGCTGCCGATCGCCGAGCGCGCGAAGCAGCTTTTCGGTGAGGACGGTGCGCAGGCCGTTGCCGTGCGGCTGGAGCAGGACGCGGCGATCGGGACAAATCCACTCCAAGGAATGCTATTTCCAGAGATGCAACAGACCGCGGCGCCCAAGATCCGCGGCCGAGGCCGCGGAAAGCGCGGGAGCGCCGAAGTCTCCGACGAGAGTCTTGCATCCGCGCGCGAGGCCACAACGCTCGACCGCATCCACGCCGCGATGCTGCTCCAGGCCGGTGGCCGCACAAACGCGCTGCGTGCGCTGCTCAAGGCCGAGCAGGAGCGTGGGGCCGACTTCCTGCGCCTCGCCAACGCGCTCTCTGCCCTCTACCCGAAGGGCAGCGAGGAAAAACGCCTTCTCGATGCGATGCTGCTCGCGGTGCCGAGGTGATCGAAATGGAACCGATGATCAAGCAACTGGTGGTAAAGCGCTTTCGCAGCATTCCTTCGGAGCGCATCACGTTTGATAATCCGACGATCTTTGTCGGGCGTAACGGCTCGGGCAAGAGCAATCTCGTCAGCGTTTTCTCGTTCCTCGCCGAGGCGATGGCCTCGCCGCTTCAAGCGGTGTTCGACAGGGCGGGAGGCATCTCGGTCATACGCAACCGTTCCTCCGGCAAGAGCTATCCGCCGAATCTCGGTTTGCGCGTTGATTTCGGACGCATGAACGGGAAGGCAGTGTCCGGTTTTTATGCGTTCGAAGTCAAGGCATTGCCGAACTACGGTTTCTCAGTAGTGCGGGAGCAGTGTTCGGTCGCCTCCGAGCGGGGTGTCCGCTCGTGGTTCGATCGCGTGGGTACGAAATTCACATCCAACATCGGCGGCATGAATCCCTTGCTTGACCCGGCCTCGCTCAGCCTGCCGCTGGTCGGCGGTGAGGCGAAGTTCGCGCCGGTGCTGCGCACTCTCGCGGCCATGCGCGTGTATGCCATCGAACCAGGCAAGGTGCGCGAGATGCAGGAGCCGGACAGCGGCACGAGTCTCAAGTCGGACGGCGGTAACGTGACCAGCGTGCTCAGGGAGATTGAACGTCAGTCAGATGGCGATTTCCAGCGCATCTCAGACATTCTGGCAACCATCGTTCCGAACGCGAAACGCGTGCAGGTGAAGAAGCACGGCAAGAACCTGTCGCTCGAGTTCACGCAGGAATGGGGTG
Organism: Pseudomonadota bacterium; assembly: GCA_030854785.1. GTDB lineage: Bacteria > Pseudomonadota > Gammaproteobacteria > Burkholderiales > Casimicrobiaceae > PALSA-1003. The sequence goes on along the minus strand of JALYSM010000102.1, from coordinate 95,349 downwards.
AGAAGAAGCGCTTGAAGTTCGAGGGCTTCAGCATGTCCGATGGCACCCTGCGGGCGATCGGGCTACTGGCTGCGGTGTTCCAGCGACCGGCGCCGTCCCTGATCGCAATCGAGGAGCCCGAGGCGACGATACACCCCGGCGCTCTGGAGTCGGTGCTCGACCTGCTACGCCACGCGTCAAGACACATGCAGGTTATCATCACGACGCACAGTCCCGAGCTCCTCGACGCGAAGTGGATCACCGATCGCCACTTGCGCATCGTGGAGTGGACCGAAGGGGCGACGCGGGTCGCGCCGGTCTCGGATGCGACGCGCAAGGCGCTGCACGACCATCTGATGGGCGCGGGCGAGCTGCTGCGCTCGAACGCGCTCGACCCGGAGCCGCTGTTCGATGACCAGGCGAAGCTCGTGCAGGGTGATCTCTTCGAGAACTTCGCGTGATCATCCAGCCAATCGTCGAGGGACAAGGCGACGAGGCTGCCGTGCCGCTGCTCTTGCGCCGGTTGCAGGAGGAGGCCCAAGCGTGGGGGCTTGAATTTCGCAGGCCGCACCGCAGACGTCGTACGCAGTTGGTGAAGAAGGACTCCCTTCAGAGCGCAGTGCGGGTCGCGGCGCTGCGGGAGGATTGCGCGGGGATACTCGTTTTGTTTGACGCCGACGACGATTGCCCCGCGGAGTTAGCGCCGACCCTGGAGGAATGGGCGCGGGAAGCCGCGGGTGAGAAATCCTGCGTGGTGGTAATGGCGAACCGCGAGTACGAAGCATGGTTTCTCGCGAGCATCGAAGCATTGCGTGGAAAGGCTGGCATTCTGCTCGAGGCTACATCGCACGCTGACCCTGAGCTCCCTCGCGATGCCAAGGGCGAATTGGAGCGACGCATGCGGCCCGGCGCGAGCTATTCCGCCACTGTCGACCAGCCAGCAATGACGGCGCAGATCGACCTGGAGAGCGCGTACCGGCGCTGCCGCAGCTTCCGCAAGCTGGTGAGTGCCTTCGGCGCGCTTGCCACAGCAGCCGGCACGGCCCCTGCAGTGTGGCCGCCTGCGGCGTGGGTTTCGTGAAATGAAGCGCGCGGCGCGGCAGCTCTCTGGCGGCGCTTTGCGAGCAAGATCGTGGGCCGGGAGGTGGTTATCTTGCGCGCGGGAATCGCGAGGATGTACGCCGGCGATCTTGGATTCGAGGCCGTGGGCTACGCAAACCTCGCACGTCTGAAACGCTCGGCGGCCGCACTGTTCGCACAGATGCAGAGAACGTAGGAGAGTCCGAATGGAACCCTGGTACAAGGTCGCGACCCCGCGCAAGGAAGTCCGCGAAGGCCGCTCGTTCAACCCGGACGAGTTCGCCATCGCTCTCGAGCAGGTCGTGGCCGGGACCGCGCCGGATGACTACAAAAAGCCGGAGCAATTTTTCGCACGCACCTGCTTCACGCGCGCGTTGCGCGAGCACGCAGGTATGGTTCTGCGCCGACTTTCGGGCAAGACGGACAACACCGCGCCGGTACTCACGCTTATCACCCAGTTTGGCGGCGGCAAGACGCACACGCTGACCACGCTTTACCACTTGGCGACGAATGGGGAGGCGGTGGCCGGCTACCCGGGGGTATCGGAGCTAGTGCGGGAAGCGGGCGTCTCCTCGGTGCCGAAGGCGCGGGTCGCCGTCTTCGTGGGCAACGCCTGGGATCCGCGCGCAGGACGCGAAAATCCGTGGATCGACATCGCCCGCCAACTCGCCGGCGACAAGGGTGTCGAGGCTCTCGGCGCGGCGGCGAAGACGACGCCTCCCGGAACCGAAACGATTGCGCGCGTCTTTCAAGCGGCCGGGGCGCCGGTGCTGCTGCTGTTCGATGAGGTACTCAACTTCCTCAACCGTCACCGCGGGATGGCAGATTCGTTTCACGCGTTCATCCAGAACCTGACGGTCGCCACGACCGGCACCACGCACAGCGCGTGCGTTATATCGCTCCCGCGCAGCCAGGTCGAGATGACCGAATGGGACCAGGAGTGGCAGGACCGGATTTCGAAGGTCGTGCGGCGCGTCGCCAAAGACCTGATCGCCAACGACGAGACCGAAATCAGCGAGGTCATCCGGCGGCGTCTCTTCCAGGACTTGGGGAGTGAGAAAGTACGCAAGAACGTCGCGAAGGCCTTCGGCGGCTGGTGTTTCGAGCGGCGCGCGCAGCTCCCCCCAGAGTGGACCGCCGTGGATTCCGCGGCCACCGAGACCAAGGCGAGCGAGTTTTTGCAGCGGCGATTCGAGTCCTGCTATCCGTTCCATCCCGCGACCCTCTCGGTCTTCCAGCGGAAGTGGCAGGCACTGCCTCAGTACCAGCAAACGCGCGGCACGTTGGCGATGCTGGCCCAGTGGATCTCGATCGCCGCCCAAGACGCTTTCCGCAAAGCCCGGACCGAGCCGCTTATCACGCTGGGCTCGGCACCTCTGGCCGAGCCCGGGTTCCGCGGCGTGGTCCTCGGGCAACTCGGCGAGTCGCGCCTGGTCGTGGCAATCGACGCCGACATCGCGGGCGAGCAGGCGCATGCGCGCGCGCTGGACGCCGACACCAAGGGGTCGCTTCGCGATATTCACCGGCGCGTCGGCACGGCCATCCTCTTTGAGTCATCGGGCGGGCAGACGGACAAGGTTGCGCATCTCACCGAGCTGCGCTTCGCGATTGGCGAGCCCGAGCTCGACACGACGTCCATCGATAACGCCGCCTCCGCGCTCGAAGACCGCTGCTACTTTGTGCGGAAGCTGGGCTCGGACGGATTCCGGATCGGCTACCTGCCTACGATGAAGAAGGTGGTGAGCGACCGGCGCGCTTCGCTCGACGAGGAGACAGAGGTCAAACCCACTCTGCGCAAGCTCGTCGAGGACGAGTTCCGGCGCGGGGCGAGCATTCCGGTGGAGGTGCTCAAGGGCGACGCGGCAGAAATTCCCGACAGACCAAAGCTCACGCTCGTCGTTGTCGACCCCGAGATCGCGTGGTCGGGGGGCGAGCCGCTGCGCGCACAGCTTGCGGAGTGGACCCGCAGCCGCGGGAAATCGCCGCGCCTCTATCCCGGTGCCCTCGTCTGGTGCCTCAAGAAACCCGGCCGCGACTTGCGCGAGAAGGTCGAGGTCATGCTCGCGTGGAAGCGGGTGGCGCGCGAGGTCGCCGACGGCACACTCGGCGGCGAGTTCGACAAGACCGACCGCGCGGAGCTTTATTCAAAGCTCAGAGACGCCGAGGATGCGGCAAAGGACGAGGTCTGGGGCGATTACCGCTACGCCGTCGTCGCCGACGGACAGGAGACGGACGGCCTCAAGGTGATCGATCTCGGCGCAGGGCACTCTTCGAGCGGCGAGACACTGGGCGGCCGCGTCGTCGCCGCGCTCAAATCCGAGGCTCTCCTCAACGAATCCGTCGGCGCCGGCTACATCGAGCGCAACTGGCCTCCGGTTCTGAAGGAGTCGGGCGCTTGGTCGCTCGCGAGCCTGAGGCAGAGCTTTCTCAACGGCTCTCTTACGCGCCTGGTCGATCCCGATGTGATCCTGAAGAGCAAGATCGTCGAGTTCGTGAGCCGGGGTGACTTCGGGCTCGGGTCAGGTCGAAAGGCCGACGGGAGCTACGAGCGCGTGTGGTTCGAGGAGCTTCTGGCGCCGGACGAGGTGGCGTTCGAGGCTGGCGTGTTCTTGCTGAGGAAGGCCAAAGCGGGCGCACTCAAGAGCAGCGTGCCTGCGACCCTCGCTCCTGCTCCACAGGCCGAGCCTACGCCCACGACCACTCCGACGCCCGCACCTGGCCCGCAACCCGGTTCGGAGCCCGGCGCTGGGACTAGGACGCTGCGCCTCGTGGGCGCGGTTCCTCCGGAGGTCTGGAATCGCCTCGGCACGAGGATCCTTCCGAAGCTTCGATCGGGTTCCGAACTGAAGATCGGCCTGGAGTTCACGGTGACGGTCAAAGCCGAGAATGCGGGGGGCTGGCAACAGAGCTTCGGCAGATATTGCAGGAACTCGGGCTCGCGGAAGCGGTGCGGGTCGAGTGATGTTTTCGCCGTAGGTATTATGCGACCGGCGCCACGGTGCCGCTCTACTACGAGAACCGCACGCCCGAATTGCAGCTCGTCAACCCAGACCTGAACGACGACATCTACGACGTGATCGAGCGCGCCGAGCTCGACCCGGGTTGACCCATAACTTGACCGACGCTTGACCCACGGGTAACATCCGCGCGATGAGCTACCAGCCGCAGTTCATCATCACTCCGGCGCTGCTGGCGCGCGGGGAGACCATCGCGGCGCTGCGCGAGCGCATCCAGGGCGCGGCGGTCCAGGTGGCGTGGATTCCCGCATTGCAGAAGGACACGCGCGCCCGCAACGCCCATTCGTCTACCGCCATCGAGGGCAACCCTCTGACGCTGGAACAGGTGAGGGCGGTGGAAGACAATCCGGAGTTGGTGGCGATGCCCGCGCGCGCCCATCGCGAAGTCCTGAACTACTTTGCCGCGCTCCGTCATATCGAGAAGCGCGCAGCGAAGAAGCACCTGACGCACGAGGACATTCTCCGCCTTCACGCCACCATCGCCGGCCAAGTAATGGATCAGGGTGAGGCGGGGCGTTACCGGACGATCCGGGTGCGCGTAGGTGCGCACGTGCCGCCGCCACCGGCGGAAGTGTCGGGCCTGATGTTCGAGTTGCTGGAGTGGTGGAATACGGAATCGGTCGCGCTGTCACCGGTATTGAGTTCGGCGATCATGCATTACCGGTTTGAAGCGATCCACCCGTTCGCGGACGGCAACGGGCGCACGGGTCGCGTACTGGCATTGTGGGAGCTGTATCGGCGCGGGTTTGATTCGCACCATCTATTTTCCGTCGACGAGCACTACTGGGAGGATCGACCGCGCTACTACGCGGCGCTTGAGGCGGTGCGCAGGCACGGTGAAGACTTGACATCGTGGCTGGAGTACACGGCGGAGGGATTGCAGCAAACGATGAAGCGGGTGTGGCAACGTATCCAGCGACTCTCGGCGTCCAAAGGCCACGCGAAGTTGGTGCTGCGGCCGAAGCAGGAGCAATTGTTGGAGTTGCTGCGGGCACGCGGCAGTCTCAGTCCGCGCGAAATCTGGGACGGCCTGGCAATTTCCAAGCAAGGTGCGATGGATTTGATTCGTCCGCTGCTCGAGGTCCGGCTGATCGAACGGGTGGGCACCTTGAAGCACGGCCGCTACGTTCTCATATGAGCGCTCACGCCTGCACCGAAGACCGGCTAGTCCGGACTTGCGTTTGCTCAAAGCCTTGAGTAAATCGTCTCACCGCATTGAGTAAATCGTAAGCCATGTACTCCCGCCCTCAGACCGAGAGTGCTCGCCCGGCGCCTGCGCGAGTAGCACGAGACTTCATCACGCTATCCTTAACCGACGATTAGTCTAACGGTCATGCGGCAAACGCGCCGCCGTTGACGTCAATCGTTGCTCCGGTGACATACGAAGCCTCATCGGACACGAGGAACGCGACCGCGGCGGCAACGTCCGGCGGCTCGCCGGCCCGCGCATCGGGACCTTCGTTGCCGCTGTTGGCCATGCGCGTTTAGATTGCCCGATCAAGATCATGATTTGCGCGCTTGGATATTCGCTGCCAGCAGGTTATTGATAATCTTCCTCGCGCTGGTGTCGCACGGCCAGTATCGTGACGGTTCGATCCGGCTCGATCTCGAACAGCGCGACGTAGCCGGCTCTACCATAGGGAATGATCAGCTCGCGCAGGAATGGACGGTCAGGGAGCGCCTTGCGACAAGAGAATGGTGAGAAGCGCAGCAGCTCGATAGCCTTCTCGATCGCTTTCAACGCGCGGTCGGCAGCGCTCAGGTCGCGTTCGAGCAGAAACTCGTATACGCGCAGCAGATCGTCTTCGGCTTCGGGGGTGAAGCGGACGCGGTATTGCTTCACCAGCTACGCGGTGCGCTGCTTCGCCTCCGCGAGCTGGCGCGCGAGTTTGGCGACCACGCGTTCGGCAGTGACGTAGCGGCCGCTCTTGCTGGCCCGGGCAGCACTCGCGAGCCCGCGAGCGATAAACTCCTGGCGCAGATTACGGTACTCGATGCTTCGCGTCACCGCGTCGAGCACGAAGCCGGAGAGCGTCTCTCCTTCCTCGAGGACGGCTTCTGCTTGCCTCCGCAGCTCGGGGGATACTCGCAGAGGTGGAATCGTCGTGGTCTTCATCTCTGAGCCTGTGCATTGCAGATGCGATGCATTATAGCGCACATCCGGTCGAACCGCAGAAGTAGCTCCTGGGCGGCCGCGACGCGACGCTGTCTCTCCAGGGCACGCGGGATGGCCCAAGCAAGGCGGGGCGCCAAGAGAGTTAAACTTCCCCCCGGAGCGCGCAATGACAATGAACCGAAAACAGATCCTCGCGCTGCTGGCGGAACGCCGGCAGGAGCTGGCCGCGCGCTTCGCGGTGAAGCGTTTGGGGTTGTTCGGCTCTGCGGCGCGCGATGAGTTGCGCGACGGCAGCGATATCGACCTCCTGGTGGAGTTCGAGGGACCGGCGACTTTCGATGGTTACTTCGGCGTGAAGGATTATCTCGAGGCGCTGCTGGGCCGGACGGTGGACCTCGTGACCGAGCGAGGTCTCAAACCCCGGGCCCGGCGGAGCGTGGAAAAGGACCTGGTCGGTGTCGCGTGACTGGCTGCTCTACCTCGACGATCTCATCGAAAGCGCGGAGAAGATCGAGCGCTTCCTGAAGGAACGGTCTCTCGACTACTTTTCCGTCGAACCCCAGATCGTGTGGGAAGCGGCGACCCGCCACGTGCCCAGGATCCTCGGGCACGCCAGGCTGCTGCGGGAGCGATTCGAGAAGCAGGCCGGGAGCTGAGCGATGCAGCGCCCCGCAGATCGGCGGCTGACGCATGGCGCGCTGGTTCTCGCTGAAGATGCGCGCTATCGGGTGCGGTTGCTGCCGATCTGGGAATGACTGCGCACGCCTACACCGAAGACCAGCTCGTCGAGCAGCCCGCTGTCGGACTGTTCGCGGAGCTTGGTTGGCAGACAGTGTCGGCGATGGAGGAAGTTTTCGGCACTGCCCCTCACCCCAGCCCTCTCCCAAAGGGAGAGGGGGTATTTTTGGGACGCGAGACTTCGGGCGACGTGGTATTGGCACCGCGATTGCGCGCGACGCTGGAGAAATTGAATCCGCAATTGCTCCCGGAAGCGATCGCGAGCGCGGTGGACGAGCTAACACGCGACCGGTCGGCGATGACGCTAGCGGGTGCTAATCGTGAGGTGTGGACGCTGCTGAAGGACGGTGTGAAGGTGTCAGTGCCGGATCGCGAACGCGGCGGCATAAAGGATGAGCGCGTACGGGTGGTGAACTGGGAAAATCCCGCCGCGAACGATTTCCTGCTCGTCTCGCAGATGACGGTCACCGGGCAGCTCTACACGTGCCGGCCGGACCTGATCGGGTTCGTGAACTGGCTGCCGTGGGTGGTGATCGAGGTGAAGAAGCCGGGGGTGCCGGCGCGGCAGGCGTTCGAGGAGAACCTGACGAGCTACAAGCACCCTCAGAATGGCATCCCGCAGCTTTTCTGGAGCAACGCGTTCCTGATCGGCTCGAACGGCACGGACAGCCGGGTCGGGACGATTACGGCGGACTGGGAGCGGTTCTTCGAGTGGAAGCGTATCGAGCGCGAGGACGAGCCGCGCCGGGTGTCGCTGGAGGTGATGCTGCGCGGCACCTGCGCGCCCACGCGGCTGCTGGACATCGCTGAAAACTTCACGCTCTTCTCGGAACACAAGAGCGGCCTGGTGAAGGCGATGGCGCAGAACCACCAGTACCTCGGGGTGAACAACACGATCGCCGCGACGCTGGAAGCGCGCAAGGCGGGGCACGGCCGCGGCGGGGTGTTCTGGCAGACGCAGGGCAGCGGCAAGAGCTTCTCGATGGTGTTCTTCGCGCAGAAGATCCTGCGCAAGGTGCCGGGCAACTGGACCTTCGTCGTGGTGACCGACCGCGTGGAGCTGGACGATCAGATTGCGAAGACCTTCAAGGCCTGCGGCGCGGTGACCGAGGCGGAGAGCAAGATTTGCCACGCGCAAAGCGGCGCGGAGCTGCGCCAGCTTCTCTCCGAGAACCACCGCTACGTTTTCACGCTGATCCACAAGTTCCAGACGCCCGAGGTGCTGTGCGACCGCGCGGACGTGATCGTGCTGACCGATGAAGCGCACCGCAGCCAGTACGACACGCTGGCGATGAACATGCGTGCGGCGCTGCCGAGGGCGCTGTTCCTCGCCTTCACCGGCACACCTCTGATTGCGGGCGAGGAAAAGACGCGCGACGTGTTCGGCGACTACGTCTCGATCTACGACTTCCAGCAGTCGATCGAGGACGGCGCCACGGTGCCGCTTTACTACGAGAACCGCACGCCGGAGCTGCAGCTCGTCAACCCGGACCTGAACGACGAGATCTACGACCTGATCGAAGCGGCGCAGCTCGACCCCGAACAGGAAGCGCGGCTGGAGAAGGAGCTGTCGCGCCAGTACCACCTCATCACGCGCGACGACCGCCTCGACACGGTGACGAAGGACATCGTCCGCCACTTCACCGGACGCGGCTTCCAAGGCAAGGCGATGGTAGTGTCGATCGACAAGGCGACGGCGCTGCGCATGTACGGCAAGGTGCACAAGCTGTGGCACGACGAGCGCAGACGGGTCGAGAAGGACCTCGCTAACATGTCGCCGGCGAATCCGGCGCGCGCTGAGCTGGGGGCCCGACTGGCGACGCTCGCGACGACCGACATGGCGTTGGTGGTATCGCCGGGACAGAACGAGATCGAGCAGATGAGAAAGCTCGGCCTCGACATCGTGCCGCACCGCAAACGCATGAACGAGCAGGAGCTGGACGAGAAGTTCAAGGACCCGGACGACCCGTTGCGCCTTGTGTTCCTGTGCGCCATGTGGCTCACCGGCTTCGACGCGCCGAGCTGCTCAACGGTGTACCTCGACAAACCGATGCGCAACCACACGTTGATGCAGACCATCGCGCGCGCGAACCGCGTATTCCCCGGGAAGCACAGCGGGGTGATCGTGGACTACGCCAACGTGTTTGCGTCGTTGGAGCGTGCACTGGCGATCTACGCCAAGGGCAGCGGCGGCGCCATGCCGGTGCGGGACAAGAGCGAGCTCGTGGGCGAGTTGCGGCAAGCGGTGGCGGACGCGACGGCGTACTGTACCGCCCACGGTGTGCATCTCGCCGGGATCGAGGGCGCCTCGGCCGAGAACTTCGAGCGGGCGCAGTCCATGGAGGACGCCGCGAACCGGCTGCTCGCGCCGGAGTCCGTAAAGCGGGACTTCCTGTCGTGGGCACGGCTGGTGGACGCTCTCTACAGCGCCGTGAAGCCCGATCCTGTAGCCGTGGAATTCGCTGCGCGCTGCCACTCGATCCGGGCCATCGCCGACTATATCCGCAATCGCAGCGATCCTCCTGACATCTCGCGCGTCATGCAGGGGATCCAGGAACTCCTCGACCGGTCGATCGACGCCGAGCCCTTCAAGATCGCAGGCGAGACTGCGGGATACGCGAGCATCGACCTGTCGAAGATCGACTTCGACGCCCTCGCCAAGCGCTTCGAGAAGGACAGGCCCAGGAACATCGACCTGGAACGACTCAAGGCCGCCGTGCGCGTGCAACTCGAGCAGATGGTGCGCCTGAACCGGACGCGGGCGGATTACCTGGAGAAATTCCAGGCGCTGATCGCCGCGTACAACAGCGGCAGCCGGAACATCGAGGAAATCTTCCGCGATCTCGTCGCGTTGAGCCGTACGCTCACGGAGGAGCAGGGGCGACACGTTCGCGAGCACCTTGCCGAGGAAGAGCTCACCGTATTCGACATCCTGACCCGCCCCGGTCCCGAGCTGTCGACCCAGGAGCGCGATGAAGTCAAAAAGGTCGCCCGCCAGTTACTGGCGAAGCTCCACGCGTTGTTGATACTCGGCTGGCGTCAAAAGGTTCAGGCGCGCGCTCAGGTGCGCATTGCCATCGAGGACGTTCTCGACGCTGGCCTGCCACGATCGTACACCCCTGAACTATATCGCTCCAAATGCAGCACGTTGTTCGAGCACGTGTACGAATCGTACCAGGGCGACGGCGACAGCGTTTACGCGCAGGTGGCGTAGTGTGACCAGAAGCTCCCCCTGCGGACGAGCCCGGCCTGCACGTGGCACTCCTCGAGGCTCGCCCGCGGCTGCAGTTGTACGCATAGGTGCAGCAGGGTATTCTTGGATCTAATCGAACGCGCTAGTGCAGGATGCGCGGGACCGACAGCGTGAACGACGGAATCGGCGCGTCGAACTGCTGTCCGTCCTCGGCGATCATCTGGTAGGTGCCGTGCATCGTGCCGACAGCGGTCTCGAGATGCGTACCGCTTGTGTATTCGAAGCTCTCGCCGGGTTTGAGCAATGGCTGCTGCCCGACGACGCCGAGGCCCTTCACTTCGAGCACCTTGCCGTTCGCGTCGCTGATGATCCAGTGCCGGCTGATCAGCTGCGCGGAAATGCTGCCGGTGTTGCTGATCGTGATCGTGTAGGCGAACACGTACTGGTCCTTCGACGGGTCCGATTGGTCCTCGACGTAGGTCGCCTTGGGGACGATGGTGATCTCGTATTTGTTGCTCGCGGCCATCGGGATACGCTGCACTGAACGACAGCCGCGATTATAGCGCCATGGCTCCTTGCTTCATTGCCCCGTCCATCCTCTCCGCCGATTTCGCGCGACTCGGCGACGAAGTGCGCGCGGTGATCGCCGCCGGTGCCGACCTGATCCACTTCGACGTGATGGACAACCACTACGTTCCCAACCTAACCATCGGCCCGCTGGTATGCCAGGCGCTCAAGCCACACGCGAGCGTGCCGATCGACGTGCATCTAATGGTGAAGCCGGTCGATCGCATCGTCCCGGATTTCGCCAAGGCAGGGGCCTCGATCATCAGTTTTCATCCCGAGGCGTCCGACCATGTCGATCGGACGATCGGGCTCATCCACGATTGCGGCTGCAAGGCCGGCCTGGTGTTCAATCCGGCGACGCCGCTCGTCTGGCTCGATCACGTTCTCGACAAGCTCGACCTCGTCTTGATCATGTCGGTGAACCCGGGGTTCGGTGGCCAGTCGTTCATCACCGAGGCGCTAATGAAGCTCAGGCTCGCCCGCGCCCGGATCGACGCGATGCACGCGCGCACAGGCCGCGAAATCCGGCTCGAGGTCGATGGTGGCGTAAAGGTCGATAACATCGGCGCGATCGCCAAGGCCGGTGCCGACACCTTCGTTGCCGGGTCCGCGATCTTCGGCACGTCCGACTACGCCGCGACGATCGCGGCGATGCGCGCCGCGGCGGCCTGAATGTGGCGCGCGCACGGGGCGAGGGAATACCTCCCTCTCCCGCCCCTGGCGGGAGAGGGCTGGGGTGAGGGTGGGCAAATTCCTTCGCGCGATGCTATAGTGCCAGCGAACGACCCGATCGAGACAACCGCAACGTCCTTACTGCAATGAGCTTCAACGCTTTCAACCGCAACGGCCCGACTCAGGCCATCTGGGTGTGTGGCAACGACTGGCGCTGCTGGCGCCGCTCGTAGGCCGCGCCCGCGTCGCGGGCAACAAGCGACGCGCCGAACTCCGTTGCGTACGTTGAGAGAATCGTTGAAGCATCATGACCGAAGTCGAATTCCGGGCGCTTGCCGCGCAAGGGTATAACCGGGTACCGCTCGTACTCGAGTCGTTCGCGGACCTCGATACTCCGCTGTCGCTCTACCTCAAGCTCGCCAACCGCCCGTACAGCTTCCTGCTCGAATCGGTCGTGGGCGGCGAGCGCTTCGGCCGCTACTCGTTCATCGGCTTGCCGGCGACGACGCGTTTGCGCACCCGCGGACGCGATATAGAAGTCGATCGAGACGGCGTCGTTTCCGAACGCCATGACGGCGATCCACTCGACTTCATCGCCGCATTTCAGCGGCGCTATCGGGCGGCACCCGTTGCAGGCATGCCGCGCTTCTGCGGCGGGCTCGCCGGATACTTCGCCTACGACGTCGTGCGTCACATCGAGGACCGGCTGATCGCGTCGGCGCCGCCGGCTATCGAAGCGCTGGAGGAAATCCCGGACATCCTGTTGCTGCTGACCGAGGAGCTGGCGGTCGTCGACAACCTGCAGGGCAAAATTTCGTTGATTGTCTATGCCGACCCCGCGCTGCCCGGCGCGTATCGCGATGCGCACGAGCGTTTGCAGGCGCTGCGGCGCAGGCTGCGCGCGCCGGTCGAGATCCCTTTCCAGACCGCGACTCGAGAGACCGAAGCGCGCAGCGAATTTGGCGCCGATGCCTTCCAGGCAGCGGTCGCGCGTGCCCGCGAATACATCGCCGCGGGCGACATCATGCAGGTCGTGCTCTCGCAGCGCATGACGATGTCGTTCGCCGCGTCGCCGCTGTCGCTCTACCGCGCGCTGCGCTCGCTCAACCCGTCCCCGTACATGTTCTACTACGATCTCGGCGACTTTCACGTCGTCGGCGCTTCACCCGAAATCCTGGTGCGCAAGGAGGGCGATACCGTGACGCTGCGGCCGATTGCCGGCACCCGCCCGCGCGGCGCGACACGCGACGCCGACGAAGCGTTGGCGCAGGAGATGCTGGACGACCCCAAGGAGATCGCCGAGCACGTCATGCTGCTCGACCTCGGCCGTAACGATGTCGGCCGTGTCGCTGCGACGGGAACGGTAAAGGTCACCGATCAGATGATCGTCGAGAAATATTCGCACGTGATGCACATGGTATCCAACGTCGAGGGCAGGCTGCGGCCGGGTCTCACCGCGCTCGACGTCCTGCGCGCGTCGTTTCCCGCGGGAACGGTGAGCGGCGCGCCCAAGGTGCGCGCGATGGAGATCATCGACGAGTTGGAGCCGTCTCGCCGTGGCATCTATGCCGGCGCGGTTGGCTACGTCTCGTTCCAGGGCGACATGGACCTGGCCATCGCGATCCGAACGGCGGTGCTCAAGGACGGCATGCTTTACGCGCAAGTCGGCGCCGGGATCGTGCACGATTCCGTTCCCGAGAACGAATGGCGCGAGACGCTCTCGAAGGCGCGGGCGGTGTTGCGGGCTGCGGAGATGGTGCAGGCGGGACTCGATGACGAAGGCTAGGGTGCGGCCATGCTCCTGATGATCGACAACTACGACAGCTTCACCTACAACCTCGTGCAATACCTGGGCGAGCTCGGCGCCGACGTCCAGGTGTATCGCAACGATGCGCTGACGCTCGAGCAGATCGCGGCGTGGCGGCCGGAGAGGATCGTCCTTTCGCCCGGCCCGTGCACGCCGTCGGAGGCGGGAATCTGCGTCCCGCTGATCCGGCGCTTTGCCGGCGAGATTCCCATCCTCGGCGTGTGTCTCGGCCACCAGGCGATCGGGCAGGCGTTCGGCGGCCGCATCGTGCGCGCCGGGCGAGTCATGCATGGCAAGCTCTCGGCCGTCACGCATCGCGAGCAGGGCGTCTTTGCCGGCCTCCAATCGCCGCTCACGGTCACGCGCTATCATTCGCTGGCGATCGAGCGTGCGAGCCTGCCGTCGTGCCTTGAAGTCACCGCGGAGAGCGACGACGGCGAGATCATGGGGGTGCGCCACCGCACCGCGGCAATCGAAGGCGTCCAGTTCCACCCCGAGGCGATCCTGACGCAGCAGGGTCACGAGCTCTTGTCCAATTTCCTGACCATCCAGTAGAGGGGAACGATCATGCCCATCACCATGCAGGAAGCGCTGCAGCGCACGATCGAGCACCGCGAGATCTTTCACGACGAAATGCTCGCCATGATGCGCAAGATCATGAGCGGGGAGGCCTCGCCGGTGATGATTGCCGCGTTGACGGTCGGCCTGCGCGTCAAGAAGGAGACCGTGGGCGAGATCACCGCCGCGGCGCAGGTGATGCGCGAATTCGCCACCAAAGTCGACGTGCCCGATCAGGAAAGCCTGCTCGATGTCGTAGGCACGGGCGGCGATGCCTCGCACACGTTCAACATTTCGACCGCGGCGATGTTTGTCGCGGCCGGCGCCGGCGCGCGCGTGGCCAAGCACGGCAACCGCTCGGTGTCGTCGAAATCGGGCAGCGCGGACGTGCTCGAGGCGCTGGGCGTGAACATCATGCTCACGCCGGCGCAGGTTGCACAGTGCATCGGCGAGACAGGAATCGGCTTCATGTTCGCACCCAGTCACCACGCGGCGATGAAACACGCCGCGCCGGTGAGAAAGGAACTGGGTGTGCGGACGATCTTCAATATCCTGGGACCGCTCACCAATCCCGCCGGCGCCGCGAATCAGCTCGTCGGCGTGTTCCACCCCGATCTCGTCGGCATTCACGTTCGCGTGCTGCAGCGCTTGGGCAGCAAGCGTGCGCTGGTCGTGTACGGCAAGGACGGAATGGACGAAGTGTCGCTCGGTGCCGCGACGATGGTCGGCGAGCTCAAGGACGGCGAGGTGCGCGAATACGAGATCCATCCTGAGGATTTCGGGTTGCACATGAAGTCGAACCGCGGCCTCAAGGTAGACGGCGCGGCGGAATCGAAGGCGATGGTGCAGGAGGCGCTGGCGAACGTCGACGGCACGCCGCGGGAGATCGTCGTCTTCAATGCCGGTGCCGCCCTCTATACGGCGGGCATCGCGGCATCGATCGCCGAAGGCATCGAGCGGGCGCGCGAGTCGATCGCGTCGGGCTCGGCGAAGAAAAAGCTCGACGCCTTTGCGGCGACGACGCAGAAACTCGGCCAGAAAAGCTGAAAACTTGCTCGGAATGTGGACCCCGCCCACACTTGCCCGCGTTGTCCTGCGGCAGCCAGGACGAACGGCGGCATGAACCACGGCACCGGTCCGGCGGGCGGCGATATCCTCACGCGGATTCTCGCCGCGAAGGCGAAAGAAATCGCCGTGGCGCAGGCAGCGAGGCCGCTCGCAGCGTTGCGCGACGAAGCGCAGGCTGCGCCGCCGGTGCGCGACTTCGCTGGCGCGCTGCATAGCCGGATCGCAGCCGGTGCCGCCGCCGTGATCGCCGAGATCAAGAAGGCGAGCCCCAGCCGCGGTGTGTTGCGCCCAATCTTCGATCCGGCGGGAATTGCGCGCCGCTACGAAGCGGGAGGCGCGACGTGCCTGTCGGTGCTGACCGACCGGGATTATTTCCTTGGCGCGCCCGAGCATCTCGTCGCGGCGCGCGCTGCATGCTCGCTGCCGGTGCTGCGCAAGGACTTCGTGCTCGACGAATACCAGGTCGTGGAGTCGCGTGCGATGGGAGCTGATTGCATTCTGCTGATCGTCGCAGCGCTCGACGATGCGCGGCTTACGGCGCTGGAAGCTTCCGCACACGAACTCGGAATGGACGTGCTCGCCGAAGTCCACGATGCGGCCGAGCTCGACCGCGCCTTGCGTCTGACGACGCCGCTCATCGGCATCAACAACCGCAACCTGCGCACCTTCGACGTCGCACTCGAAACTACGCTCGGCCTCCTCTCGCGGATTCCCGGCGAGCGGCTCGTCGTCACCGAAAGCGGCATCCTGGCATCGGCCGATGTCGCCCGGATGCGCAGCGCCGGCGTGAACGCATTCCTCGTCGGCGAAGCATTCATGCGCGCCGCGGATCCAGGGGCAGCGCTCCGGGCACTGTTCGCCGGCGCTCAGGAGCGTAGCCCGGGTTGAGCGACGTAGCCTGGGTTGAGCGCGAAGCGCGATACCCGGGGCGGCGTTCCAGTGCAACTTTGCTCCCGGGATTCGCCTTCGGCTCATCCCGGGCTACGCACTCCGGGCCGGCCTAAGCCGCGAATGCGCGTCGGGCGACGCGTTTGTTATCATTGCCGGCCGGGATGCCTTCACCGCCGCCGCCTGCTGGTCTGGCTTGGTCTGCACGTCAGGCATTTTCCGGTGTGCCCGGAGGATCAAGCGTGTCGGCGATCGCCGTCGAAAACATCAGCAAACACTGGACGACCGCCGAGGGCCAGGTGCACGCGGTCGACGGCGTGTCGTTTGCGCTCGACGAAGGCACGCTCAACGTTCTCCTCGGCCCGTCGGGCTGCGGCAAGTCGACGACATTGCGTCTGATCGCCGGCCTCGAACCGGCGGATCAGGGCCGCATTCTCATCGGCGGGCGTGACGTCACTCGTCTGCCGCCGGCGCAGCGCAACATCGCGATGGTGTTCCAATCCTATGCGTTGTTTCCGCACCTTTCCGTCGCCGAGAACATCGTCTTCGGCTTGCGCGTGCGCAAGGTCGAGGCCTCCGAGCGCGCCAGCCGGCTCACGCGCGTCGCGGACCTGCTCGGGCTGTCCAAGCTACTCGACCGCAAGCCGTCGCAACTCTCCGGCGGCCAGCAGCAGCGCGTGGCCCTCGGGCGCGCGATCATCGCCGAGGCGCCGGTGTGCCTGATGGACGAGCCGCTGTCGAACCTCGATGCGCAGCTGCGCCAGGAAATGCGCCAGGAGATCCGCCACCTGCAACGTGAGCTTGGAATCACGATGGTGTACGTCACGCACGACCAGGTCGAGGCAATGACCATGGCCGACCGAGTCATCCTTCTCTCCGCCGGACGCATCGAGCAGAACGGCGCGCCGGTCGATCTCTACGAGACTCCGGCAAACGTGTTCGTGGCGCGATTCATCGGCACGCCGCCGATGAATCTACTCGCACTCGAGCCCGGGCACGCCGGGGCGGTGATCGCCGGCACGTCGGGCCCTGCGGTCGCGCCGCGCGAGCTCGCCGCGAGCACGCTCGGCGTACGTCCGGAGCACGTGGCTCTCGGGCGCGACGCGGGCGTCGATGCCCAGATCGACGGCGTCGAGTATCTCGGCGCCGATTCGCTGCTTACCTGCCGCATTGGGGGTCAGACGCTAACAGTGCGCGTCGCCGGCCGGGTAGGACTTTCCCAGGGTGACGCGACGCGGCTGTCATGGGCGCGCGGCGCGCAGCATTTCTTCGACGGCGCGAGCGGCAGGCGCTCGCAAAGGGAAACGAGTTACGACAGCGCAACAATGTTGGCCTAGATTCGAAACAGACCGCACGAGGAGGACACACCATGAAACGCAAGGGCTACTTCCGTTTGCTCACCGGTTTGGCGGCCGCCGCGTTATCCGCGATGGCGGTCGCGCAAGCCCCGGTCGAGATTTCGTTCTATTACCCGGTCGCCGTCGGCGGTCCGATCACCAAGATCGTCGATGGACTCGCCGCGGATTTCGAGAAGGAAAATCCCGGTATCAAGGTCAAGCCGATCTACTCCGGCTCGTATCAGGAGTCGATCACCAAGGCGCTCACCGCGGTCAAGGGCGGCGACGCGCCGACGACCGCGGTGCTGTTGTCGACCGACATGTACACCTTGATCGACGAGGATGCGGTCGTGCCCTTCGATATTTATATCAAGACGCCGGAGGATCAGGCGTGGGTGAAAGGCTTCTACCCCGCATTCATGGAGAACAGCCAGACCGGCGGCAAGACCTGGGGAATTCCCTTCCAGCGCTCGACGATCGTGCTCTACTGGAACAAGGAGATGTTCAAGGACGCGGGCCTCGATCCGAACAAGGCGCCTGCGACCTGGGCGGAGATGGTTTCCCATGCGCAGAAGCTGACCAAGCGCGACGCGTCGGGCAAGGTCACGCAATGGGGCATGCAGATCCCGTCGTCGGGATTTCCCTACTGGCTGTTCCAGGGGCTCACCACCGAGAACGATGTCATACTTATGAACCCCGCCGGCACGGAAACCTATTACGACAAGCAAGCCGTAATCGAGGCGCTGCAATTCTGGGTCGATCTGGTCAACAAGTACAGGGTGCACCCCGAGGGCATCGTCGAGTGGGGCACGACGCCGAAGGATTTCTTCGAGCGCAAGATCGCGATGATGTGGACGACGACCGGCAATCTCACCAACGTACGGAGCAACGCCAAGTTCGATTTCGGCGTGGCGATGCTCCCGGCGAACAAGAGACGGGGCAGCCCTACCGGCGGCGGCAATTTCTATCTGTTCAAGCAGACCAAGCCGGACCAGCAGGCGGCGGCGGTGAAGTTCATCCGCTGGATCACTTCGCCCGCGCGCGCGGCGCAATGGGGCATCGACACCGGCTACGTCGCAGTGCGGCCGGATGCCTGGGAGACGCCGGCGATGAAGAAGTACGTCGCCGATTTTCCCGCGGCTGCGGTCGCACGCGACCAGTTGCAGTACGCCGTCGCGGAGCTGTCGACCCACGATAACCAGCGCGTGACCAAGGCGCTCAACGACGGCCTGCAAGCCGCATTGACCGGCTCCAAGACTTCGGAGCAGGCGATGAAGGACGCGCAACGCGAAGCGGAGCGCCTGCTGCGCCCGTATCGAAAATAGACGTGTAGCGCGCGACGCTCTGCGTTCTCGCCGCCCGAGCAAAAAGGGATTGGTAAACGGACGCGACATGACGGCCAAAACTGCTCCCTCGCCCCCGAAGGGGGAGAGGGCTGGGGTGAGGGGACGGGACTTCGCTCGCGAACTCCGCCGAAAGGAAACCGACGCCGAGCACACGCTGTGGCGCCATCTGCGCGACAGACAACTCGATGGTTGCAAGTTCCGTAGGCAACATCCTATAGGCCCCTATATTGCTGATTTCGCGTGTCCCGAGCGACTTCTCATAGTCGAGCTTGACGGCGGACAGCACGCAGAGCGCGGGCAATACGACAAGGCGCGCACGCGTTATCTGGGCGATCACGGCTGGCGCGTGGTTCGGTTCTGGGATAACGAGGCGCTGCTGCAAACCGACTCGGTGCTGGAGAGGATACTTTCGATCCTCTGCAACCACCCCTCACCCCAGCCCTCTCCCCGCAAGCGGGGCGAGGGTGACAAAAGGCCCGATCCCTGCGATCTCCCTCGCCCCCGAAGGGGGAGAGGGCTGGGGTGAGGGGGCGCAGGCAATGACTCGCACGACGCAATGGCTCTACGGCTGGCTCTTGCTTCTGCCGGCTGCGGCGCTGCTCGCACTTTTCACGCATTACCCCGCCGCGGCGACGCTGTGGCAGAGCTTCCATTCGACGCCGAGGGCCGGGCGCGGCAGCGCGTTCGTCGGAGTCGATAACTATCGTGCACTCGCCGACGATCCGATCTTCTGGCAATCGCTGTCGAACAACCTCTGGTATGCGGGCGGGACGATTCCGCTGTCGATCGCGCTCGCGCTGCTGATGGCGACATGGGTGAACGGCAAGGTCTTGGGCCGTGGCGCGCTGCGGCTCGCCTATTTCACGCCGACCGTGCTGCCGATGATCGCGGTGGCGAACATCTGGCTTTTCTTCTACACGCCCGAGTATGGCCTGCTCGAACAGATCACCAACACATTCGGCTTTCCCACGCATAACTGGCTCGGCAGCAGGAACACCGCACTCGCGTGCCTGATGGCGGTGACGGTGTGGAAGGAAGCGGGATTTTTCATGATCTTCTACCTGGCGGCGCTGCAGCAGATGTCGCCACACCTGGCCGAGGCGGCGGCGATCGAGGGTGCGTCGCGCTGGTATTTCTTCCGCCGCGTGACTATCCCGCTGCTCATGCCAACAAGCCTATTCGTGCTGGTCAACGCGGTCATCAACGCGTTCCGGCTGGTGGATCACGTCGTCGTGATGACGCGCGGCGGTCCCGACAACGCGACCGAGCTCCTGCTCTACTACATCTATGAGATCGGCTTCCGCTTCTGGGACCCGGCGTATGCCGCAACGCTAACGATCGTGCTGCTTGCCGTGCTGGGATTGTCCGCGCTCGCCCAGTTCGGATTCCTCGAGCGCAGGGTGTTTTACCGATGAGCGTCGAGGTATATGGTGCACGCGGGTTCGCACGCGGGCTCGAGACCACCGGCGCGTGGCTGCTCGGCGCACTATGGATCCTGCCGCTCGCGTACGCCTTCTGGACGGCGTTTCATCCGGGGGAGTTCTCGACCCGGTTCGTGCTCGCCGCGCCGCTGACGCTGGAAAATTTCGTCAAGGCCTGGGGCGCGGCACCGTTCGCGCGCTATTTCGTCAACACGATCATCCTGTGCGCGATGATCCTGGCCGCGCAGCTCGTCCTGTGCACGCTCGCGGCGTATGCCTTTGCGCGCTTCGAGTTCCCGGGGCGAAGTTTGCTTTTCGCGCTGGTGCTGGTGCAGCTCATGGTCATGCCCGACGTCCTGATCGTGGAGAACTACCGGACGATGACGGCCCTGGGCTTGCGCGACACCATCGTCGCCATCGGACTGCCCTATATGGCGAGCGCCTTCGGCATCTTCCTTCTCCGGCAGACGTTCAAGACGGTGCCCGCCGAGCTCGACGAGGCCGCGCGGATCGAAGGCTGCACGCCGCTGCAGCTGCTGTGGAAAGTCTACGTGCCGCTGGCGCGGCCCGTGTATCTCGCGTATGCGCTGGTCAGCGTGAGCTACCACTGGAATAATTTCCTGTGGCCGCTGATCATAACCAACTCGGTGGAATCGCGGCCGCTGACCGTCGGCCTGCAGGTCTTTTCGGCGACCGACCAGGGCATCGACTGGTCGATCATCACTGCCGCGACCTTGTTGACGACGGCGCCGCTGCTGATCGCGTTTCTGCTGTTCCAAAGGCAATTCGTTCAATCCTTCATGCGGGCGGGAATCAAGTGAAATGCGCTGGACGCCGGAGAGTTCCCCTCGCCCCGCTTGCGGGGAGAGGGTTAGGGTGAGGGGCAGCCGATGAAGCTCATTACCTGGAATACCCAATGGTGCCGCGGTGTCGACCACAAGGTCGACCCCGCACGGATCGTCAAGCATGCCAGGGCGCTCGCCGACTTCGACGTGCTCTGCCTGCAGGAAATCGCCAACAACTTTCCCGACCCGCGGCTGCCGGGGAGCCGGGGCGAGAACCAGTTTGCCGAGCTAGCGAAGCTGCTGCCGGGTTACCAACCGGTACCCGGCGTCGCGGTCGACGTGCCGGCCGAGGAAGGCGGCCGCCGCCACTTCGGCAACATGATTTTCTCGCGCCTTGCCGTCGGCCAGGTGTTCCGGCATCTCTTGCCGTATCCGGTCGACCCCGGCGTCAACGGAATGCCGCGCATCGCAGTGGAAGCGGTCATCGAAGCGCCATTCGGCGGCGTACGCGTGATCACGACGCACCTGGAGTACTACGGCACGAAAATGCGCGCCGCGCAGATCGAGGCGCTGCGCGCGATCTACGCTGAGGGCAGCGGCCACGCGCGCTTGGGCACGATCGTCGATACCGAAGGCGGGCCGTTCCACACACGACCGCGACCGGCGGCAACGATCATCACCGGCGACTTCAATCTCGAGCCCGACGATCCGCTGCACGCGCGCATGTGCGAAGCCTTTGCGGATGGCACGCCGCCGCTTCTCGATGCGTGGGAAGTTGCGCACCCGGGCGAGCCGCATCCCTCGACGTTCAAGATCTACGAGAAGGAGGAGTCCGGGGAGCCGGACCAGCACTGCGATTTCATCTTTGTTTCCGCCGATCTCGTGCCACGCGTGCAGGCGGTGCGGATCGACCAGAAGACGCAGGCGTCGGATCATCAGCCGGTGTTGCTGGAAGTGGTTTGACAGTGCGATGACATCGGCGCCAACATTCTGCGGCGTAGCGCGAGATCGATACACTGAATCGCATTGCCCGAAAGAGAAATCTGATGCGCGCTGCCTTTAAAGCTTGGGATCGCGCAAGCGAGTCGCTCGAAACGACCGAGTTGCGGAGCCTCCGAGCACAGGCGGCGCATCAAAGAAGTATCCAACTGGCGCATCGGCGAGTACCACCTTTACTCGCAGGCCGCGCGCCGTATCTTTGACCATCCCAGCATCAGCACGATCGCATCTACCATCTTCGCGCGCCGTGGCGAGCCCCGCTACAGTTTGATGTTCTCCAAGGGCACGGAGCAAGGCCTGCACCAGGATACTTGCGTGTTCCATATTTTCCCGCGCAACTTCATGATGGGCGTCTGGATCGCGTGCGAGGACATCACGCACGAGTCAGGCCCACTCGAGTACTACCCCGGGTCGAATCGCACGCCGCTTTTCGCCGAGTTCAGCAACTACCCGCAGACGAAACCGTCGTACATCGGACGCCGAGCAGAGCAAGCGCTACGACGAATACGTCGCAAATCTGGCGAAGTCGTTCCAGAAGCACGAGCTACTGATCGAGAAGGGTGACGTCATGTTCTGGCACCCGATGCTGATTCACGGCGGCTGCCCGCGCCTAGACCGGCTCGCGACGCGCAAATCGTATGTTCTCCACGTTATCGCCGAGGGTTGCGACGTCGGCGGGCGGGTGAAGGGGCCGTTCAACTGGTAGCCCGAGGCAACAGAGTGCTGTCACCCGAGCATCAACGCTAGGGGTCGCATCGCAGGTAGGCTCCAGTCTTCGGTTGCCGAGCCGTTGCAGGCCAGACAGGCACGCCCGGCGAGATTGCCAGCCCGCCTGGCTAGTGCTTGCCGCGTTCGTCGATCCTGTCCGTCGCGCGGCCGTGGGATGATCCTACGTGCGCGAGTTTGCCCGTTCGATCGACGAACCCGGTGATCTTCCTTCGCCACGCCGTCGATTTGGACAGCGCAATGATCGGCGCCTCGATCACTCGGTACGTAAAGACAGACACACCTAGCACTATCGGAACCGTGCCCAGAAGCAGCATGGCTCTCGCAGCGTCGCTGATGCGCCAGTGGTAGCTCGCGACTAACGCGAGATCGATAAAGAACGTGTGCCACAGGTAGATACTCAAGCTCGCTTCACCAAGGAGATAGAGCAGCTTGCTTCCTGAGCTTGGTGCCGAAGTCGGTGCAGTTTGTGAACGGCTCTTTGCGTAAACCCCCATAGTCCAGACGAACAGGGCAATCGCGGCCCCCGAAATGCTTGCACCACAAACGTACCAAAAGTCGAACTGATCGCTAGTTTGCCTGGATACGAGAACGAGACATGAGAGCGCAAGCAAGCCGGCGAGAACCACAGTGCGCTTTCGTACCGCAACTGCATTTGCCCGTGCTGTTGCGACGAGGCAAGCGGCTGCCATCCCGCAGCCGAACTGATCGATCCTTCCGGGCAGATATGCAGCGGTCCAAGTCAGCCAGACACCATGTCGCGTCGTTAGCCAGACTGTGAGGCAGCGATAACCGATCGCGGCAGCAAGCAAGTAGCAGGCCATTCGCAGAGGGCGATCGACATTGGTCAGACGCAGTAACAGAGGGAAGATAAGATAAAAATGGATTTCGGTTGGAAGCGTCCAATAGACTCCTCGAATACTGGTCGCCCAAACGGGGTCGAAGTTTTCGGCGAACAGAAGGTGCGCCGCGATTGCCCATGAATCAACGTTGCCCCTTAGCAGACGAGCTGCAATCAAGGAAATAGCCACTGCCAGACTCAGATAGTAGACCGGGGCGATGCGTAGGTACCGTCTCTGGTAGAAATCGACAATCTCATGGCGGCCCAATCGCGTTTGCTTCTGGCTCACATACGGCCAAGCGATGACGAAGCCGGATAGTACAAAGAACAGGTCAACCCCTTGGTAGCCTGCCCGGAAAATCGACCGTAAGCCGAAGCTGAAATCGGTTGGCAAGCCGAATCGAACTGCAAGCCCGCCCATGGCGAGCCAGACGTGATAGGCGAACACCCAGAGTGCGGCGATGCCACGCAGGGAGACTACCCAGCCGAGCTTGACAGGCGATGACATGCAAGCTCAGTTAGGTCCTCGCCCGGCCTCGGTCGGAGCATTACGCGGATTCTCCGCTGATACATGTCTATTGACCGACTGGGCTGCCTTGCCTCGAATGAATGGCTGCTCGACGTACCGGAATGATATTGCCGAAAGTCCCACGACGATCACGAAGTAGCATGGGAACGCAAATTCGCCGAGCGCGGATGATGCGTATTTGTTGAACAGAAGCAACAGCGGTAGGTGATAAAGGTACATCGAGTAGCTGATCCGACCAATGAATCCGAGCACCGGCGAACCAAGGAGCCGATTCCCCCATGAGGGGCGTCGCGAGACCGCGGCCCAAATAAAAAGTGCCATTGAAAGGAGAGCGAGAACCCATGCGTACTCTCCGAACAGCGGTCCACCGTAGGCGAGAGCACCATAAAGACCGATAATAGCGCCTACGGCCACTATTGATAGCAAGAACACTGTCACCCATCCCGAGGGTGCGGAGCGATTCATGATCCACGCCCGACCGCAGAGAATGCCCAGCGCGAAATGACCAAGATAGGCGGGCAGTTGTGTGGCAGCCAGGTGGCGCAGATTTGCTTCTGGCACTTGCCAGCGGGCGCCGATGGTGGCGTAAAGCGAGATGAGTGGCTGAAGATCGTGGACTGCCGACGCCTTCCAGGCTAGCGCCGCAACGAGAAATCCCACAGCGGCAATGTAAGGAGCACGAACGAACCACACAGCGATCAGCGGCAACAGGAGGTAGTAGTGCATTTCAAGCCCCAGCGTCCACAGCGCACCATTAATCGCCAGTGACGCAGCAGAATAAGGGGTCAGCTGGTGCAGAAATAGCGCATGCAATCCGAAGTTGGCCAGAACGAATCCTCTTGCTGCGCGCCAGAGTTCAGGGTTGATCAATGGAACGAAAACAAAGAACAACAGGAATAGTTGGACATAATAAGCGGGAACGATTCGACGGATGCGGCGCACGTAGAATCCGCGCGCTGACGGGCGGCGGGCGGCCATCTGTAGCGTGCTTTAGCCACGGCAGAATGAGAAGGAATCCCGTGATCAGGAAAAAGAGATCGACGCCGAGGAAGCCGTTGCGCACGATAATCTTCAAGGCCGGCAACGCATCGACCCAGGAGATCACCGGATCGGCAAACAGCCCGCTTCTGACCACGACGTAATGAAACAAAACAACCCAAAGTACTGCGATACCTCGCAACCCTTCGATCGCCGGAATGTAGCCAACCTCGGTCCGCACGCTCTCCGCGGCAGCACGGACGACTTTACTGGCCTGCGTCAGGGAAGGCTCGATTACCGGGGAATGCTCTGGTTCCACGCGCCGCTCAGGCAACGGGTGGCGCACGCCTGAGGGCGTTACGGAGACGTCGCCACGGCAGCGCCAGCCACCAGCGGACGCTGGCGCGACGTTCGATCTCGTGCTGCTGAGCGGCGATCTGCCCGGTGAGCCGGGCGCGCTCGATAGTCTCCTGCGCGAGCGTCGTCTGCAGCGCGTCACGCTGACGCACCACCTCCTGGAAATGGTCTTGCCACTTCGCGACGACGCCGTCGAGGGTGTTGCCGCGCTCCCACTGGAGCTTCTCGTTCGCAAACGTTTGAGCATAATCGGCGTACACCCACTCGTCGCGGTCGGCGAGCACCGACAACCGCGGGACGACGGCCGCGACCGTGTCTGCGCTGTCGCTCGCAACGACGAGGAAATAGATCGGCCGCGCGTGCCCCGGAGAGTTTTCCGCAGCCGACGCCTCCGAAACCTCGAACACGTCGCCGTCCGTGGCCTTTTCCTCCGGCCAGACGACCGAAAAAAAGCTCATGCGCTGGCCGAACCACCGCAAGTGCGGGAATCGCGCGGTGAGAAGGGCTGCTAGCTCGCCGCGATAGAGCTCGCGTACGTGGTATTCGTTGGAGCAACCGCGCCGATCGGAGTATTCGAGCCTGTTGGGACTCGACACGATGAACAAGCCTTCCGGGTGCAGAACACGCCGGACTTCGTCGAGAAAGCGTTCCTGAGCCCGGATGTGCTCGATCGTTTCGAACGAGACGACCGCTTCGAAGCCGCCGTCGGGAAACGGCAGCGCCGCGCAGTCGGCCGCGCAGAATTCGAGGTTCGGCACGGTCGCGTAGCGCCCGCGCGCGTCAGCGACGGCTTCCGACGCGATGTCGGCCCCGACCACATGGGCGGCATGCCGCGCAAGCAATGCGCTTCCGTAGCCGGCGCCGCAGGCAACATCCAGGACTTTGCGTCCCGCAACGAGCTTCGCCGCAAAATGGTAGCGATGCCAGTGCTCGTACCAGATCTCGCCGCTCGTGCCCGGAAGGAAGCGTTCGCCGGTGAACTCCGGTTTTTCGCTCACGGCACCGACCGCCTGCGCCGCAAGCGCCGCATGATCGGACCGCGCCAAGCGACCAGGCGCGCCAGCCGCGGACGGGCGCTGATGAAGCGGCGCACCGCAGGCCGGCCGACCATCAGCAGCGACTGACTGCGCGAGTGCGCATCGGCCATCTGCGCTATATCCTGTGGCGACACCAGAAGGCGCAGCTTGCTCTGGCGTTCCATCGCGTCGCGATAGGCGCGGTCGAGCAACGCCTGGCGCGCCGCGGCCTCACGAGCGCTTGCCGGCACACGATACTTGGACGTCGTCTTTTCGACCAGCACAAAGTCATCTTCCAGCGTGTAACGCGTCCATAGGTTCCAGTCTTCGAGCTGATCCATGTCCTCCGCGAATCCGCCATAGCGTTCGTACAGGCTGCGGTGGAAAAGGACCGCCTGGATCGGAAGCGTGTTGTGGTGCCACAGCGTCAGCCGATCGAAGGGATGCCAATGACGCGTCAGGTGCGTGAGCTCTACGTATTGCGCCTTGTCGCGATCGATGATTCTGGTAGGCGTCTCCCATGCCAGCCCGTACGCGCCCTTGACGTGGCGATCCTCTGCCGCGTTCATGAGCACCTCCACGTGATCGGCGAACAGGACGTCGTCGTCGTCGAGGAAGTTGAGCCACTCGCCGCGCGCTTCGGCAAGCGCGATATTGCCGGCGCGCGCGCGCCCGATTCTTTCGCCCGTCGCCCGGTAACGGACGTTCAACCTGTCGCGAAAGCTTTCGACGACAGCCCGCGAGAGCGGGGGACCGTCTTCGATCACGACGGCTTCGACGTTGGGCCACGTTTGGTTGGCCACCGTTTCGAGCGCCTGCGCGAGCCACGCCGGACGATCGACGGTGCGGATCAGGATCGATACCAGCGGCGGATCGCGGCGCGGGCCATCGCGCTGTGAGCGCAGCGCGACGAACGCCCCGTCGCGTCTCACTTCATAGTTCCAGCCGGAAAAGATTGGCGTTAAGTCGGCCGTTGGGAGAACGCGAGTCGAATAGAAATGAGGCCATTGCCAGAGAAAGCGGAAGCCCGCGCGAATCAGGCCCGCCCGCCGGCCCGGAAAATCCTGCGGGGCGAGGATTTCAACACCGAGGCGCAGCAAGCCGCGGAGCGTTCGTCTCCTTCCGCCGAACCGCATCCGAAGGCACAGATTGGTTTCGACGCCGCCGAATACCTGTAGCGGTTTGATTTCTTCCGGGACCTTGTACGCGCGGTGGACGACCGCAAAGCGGGGCAAATAGCGCAAGCGGAACCCTCGCGCGCGCAGCCGCCAGGAAAGGTCGACATCCTCGCCGTACATGAAGATGCGCGGCTCGAAGCCGGCGACGGCGTCGAAGGCGCTCCTGCGAAAAAGCGTCGCCGCGCCGCTGACCCACGGCACATCGAGCGTCACCGGGTCGTACGCCTTCGGATGCTCGTACGGCAGCTGCCGCAACTCCCACGCGGCGACGCGCGCATCGTCGCGATTCGCCGCGGCGAGCAGCGGCGCGAGGACGTTCGGTTCGAGCACGCAATCCTGATTGAGAACGAAAAAAAACGGAGCGCGGCCTCGCCGCGCGTTGGCATTGTGGCCCCGGCCGAAGCCGAGGTTCTCGCCGGAGTGCTGCACGTCGACGCTCGCGAACCGCTGCTCCGCGGCGAGCATTCGCTCGAGCTGCGTCGTCGTCGCGGAATCGGGGCTATTGTCTTGGATCAGCAGATGGATTCGGACGTTGCTCGCCTGCTCGCGGAGACTTCCGACGAGCTCGCCAAGCGCGGGTAGATCGGGAGAATACGTGACGATGCTGACATCAACGACGGCCACGAAATTCCTTCTTGAGCAGCAGCTTGCGAACGAGCCGCGGCAAGTGATAGAACGCCGCTTTTTCGTCGGCAAGGCGGCGATTTTCGTCGACCCGGGCAGTAACCTCGGCCACAAGAACATCGACATCATGCTCGAGCTTGCGCGCCCAGGCTTGGGCCTCGCGGATGTCGCGCTCGAGCTTCGCCGCCCACGGCTTCGCTTCCTCCAGCGCGGCCCGGAGCTGCACAGCCTCGTCGGCGAGCTGGATCAACTCCCTGCGAAACGCGAAGCCGTCAAGATTGGCCGCCAGCAACGGTCGCAGCGCTTCGTCTCCGGCAGCAGGGGCTTGGCCGGACGACGGCGGCTTCAAACCGAAGCGCTCGTAAAGGGCATCGATATCACGGGCCATAGCGGCGAACATCGGGACGCGCGCGGTATCGCGCGGATCGATCTGCGATTTTACGCGACTGCGCTCCGCCGCGCCCTCGGGGGCGAAGAGCCGCTGCAAAAGCAATTCGGCATCCTCCGCGGAATAGCGCGCCGGCAATATCCAGCCGCCCTCGTGACGCGACACCCGTTCGCTCAATGCGCCGTCGTCGGGAACGATGACAGGGATGCCGGCCGCCCAGACTTCGGAGAGCGTGTAACTGAAGCTTTCGGGCAGGCGATTCGGAAACAGTGCGATTTCGACGCCATAGCCCGCGATCAACGCGGGTAACTCGGTATCGACGTACGGACCGTGCACGTAACACCGCCCGGGTACGCGCCAACCGCGCAGCAGCTGCGAATCGGTATAGCCGATGACGACGATGCCGATGTCGGCGGCTTCGAGGCGCGCGGCGAGGGCGTCGAGCAGCGCGCTGCCCTTGTGCGGACCGATGGCGCCGATGACCGCGACCACATGGGGCGGCCGCTGCGTGGTGAAGTCGGCCGGCCCAGGCGTGCTCGCGGTCACCGACGACGCTTCGATGCCCGGCGCGATCAACTCGCAACTGGACGATGGAAAATACCGCAACGCCAGATCGCGGATGAACTCGGACGGGGCGATCACCGTGGCGGCGCACGCCAACGCGTCGGAAATCCTGGCAACCCACGCTGCGTCGACCTCGAGGACACGCACGGAAAATGCCTGCGGGTTGACGAAGGTCAGGTCATGTAGCGTCACGACGCAGGGTATCGCCGCCGCGCGCCGCACGAGCGCCAGGCGATCGCGACACGCGTCACCCAACCCGTGCAAATGGACGATGCCGACGCCATTCGCTCGCAACCAGCTTCCGACGGCGGTCGCTGCATCGCCATCTCTGATGTCGCGGGACAGCGGCAGAAACCGCTGCACCGCAAGGTCCTCGATCACGTCGATGCCGGATCCGACGTGCCAAAGGAAATGGTGGCGCGGTACGCTCGACGCGATGTCGCGTATGTAGCGGTCGACGCCGCCGCCTTCGGCAGCGCTGATATGCAGGACCGAGGCGCGCGTTACGGGTGACATGGCGGACTTGGCGGCAGAGAGCGGAAGGTCGGGCGCCGATATCGGTCGGCGGCCGTCATTGCCTCCGAAAAATGACGTCCCACACGCCATGCCCCAGCCCGATGCCCCGGCGCTCGAACTTGGTCAGCGGCCGATAGGCGGGCCGCGGCGCATAACCATTGGCGGAGTTTTCAAGCAACGGCTCGGCATCGAATGCGGCCAGGATCTGCGTGGCGTATTCCTCCCAGTCCGTCGCCGCATGCACATAGCCGCCGGCGGCGAGCCGGAGCGCAAGCTCGTGCACGAATGGCGGCTGCAGCAGGCGCCGTTTGTGGTGCCGCTTCTTGGGCCAGGGATCCGGAAAGAAAACGTGGATGCCGGCCAGCGACGCCGCCGGAATCATCTGCGCTACGACCTCGGCGGCATCGTGCGGGATGATGCGCACATTGGTGAGCCCGCGCTCGTCGATTTGCTTGAGCAGGCTGCCCACGCCCGGCGCATGCACCTCGACGGCAATGAAGTCGTGTGCGGGCATCGCCTGTGCGATGGCCGCGGTCGTCTCGCCCATGCCGAAGCCGATTTCCAGAACTCGCAGTGCCCTGCGGCCGAAGACAAGGTCGAAGTCGAGCGGGCCCGGTGCGAAGGGAACACCGAAGCGCGGCAACAAAGCTTCGCGCGCGCGCTGCTGCGCCGGCGAGAATCGGCCCTGGCGCAACACGAAGCTGCGTATGGGCCGGTGGAAGGATCCCGGGCGCGGTTCAGTCATTGCAGGCGTTTCCAGCTCGGGTCGCTCAGCTTGCGTTCGATCGTCCCTGCCGCTGTCGCACCGTCCACGCTGTATTCAATCGCAAGGGTTTCGGCATCCTTCCACTTGGCCGTGGCATCTGCCCAGCCTCCTGCGTTCCACAGGAGCTCCTTGCGCAAGTTTTCCCGCGTCACACGCCAGACGGCAATTTCCTTGGTGCACTGCCTCTGACACACGTCGGCGGTAACCAGCCATTGCCGATCAGGCGAGAGCTGAGGCTCGGTTGGCAGCTCGTAGCGCCGATTGTTCGCACGTGTCAGCAGCGTGAAGCTCGCTTTTTCGCCGGCCGTTGTGTAGAGCAGCACGGCGTTGACGCCGTCCAGGTAATCCCAGAGGCTGTAAGAGCGGCCGCTGACGACGTCGTCGCTGTCGCTGAAGGTCGCGGTGCCCGAAGGAAACAGCGAGATCGACAGCACGTTGCCGTCGCGCCGGGCGAGATTCGGGAGGCGCTTCATCTGCATCGCCTCGACCAGTCGGCCGCAGTGCGTCGCATCGTCGGCTTGCGCGCAAATTTCCTCCAGCTCGGCGTTGGTCGGAGGGACCCCAAGCGCCAGCGACGCAGCTAAGGAGAGCGCCGCGACGAGCGCGCGCAAGAGGCGCTTCATGGTCCCGCCGATCAGCCGATGAGGCCGGTGGTGGGCGAGCTGGGGCTTGCGGCGTAGAACTTGGGCGGCATGCGGCCCGCGCGGAACGCCTCGCGTCCCGCTTCGACGGCCTTCTTCATGGCGCCGGCCATCATCACCGGATCCTGTGCCAGCGCGATCGCGGTATTCATCAGCACGCCGGCGCAGCCCAGCTCCATTGCGATCGCGGCATCCGACGCCGTGCCGACGCCCGCATCGACGAGCACGGGCACCTTCGCCTGTTCAATGATGAGCTTGAGGTTCCACGGGTTGAGAATTCCCATGCCCGAGCCGATAAGCGAGGCGAGCGGCATGATCGCCACGCAGCCTGCGGCCTCGAGCTCGCGTGCGACGATCGGGTCGTCCGACGTATAGACCATGACCTCGAAGCCGTCCTTGATGAGAATCTCGGTGGCGCGGATCGTCTCGCGCACATTGGGAAAAAGCGTGTGCGGATCGCCCAGTACTTCGAGCTTGACCAGCGTATGCCCGTCGAGCAGCTCGCGTGCGAGCTTCAAGGTGCGCACCGCGTCGTCGACGGTGTAGCAGCCGGCGGTGTTTGGCAGCAGCGTGAACTGCGACGGCGGCAGGTGATCGAGCAGCGACGGCTCGTTCGGGTTTTGGCCGATGTTGGTGCGGCGGATTGCGACGGTCACGATCTGCGCGCCGGAGGCGTCGATCGCCGCGCGCGTTTGCCCGAAATCCTTGTACTTGCCCGTGCCGACGAGCAGGCGCGAGCGATACGCGCGGCCGGCGATGATCAGCGGGTCGTCGTGCGTCAGGGCGAGATTCTCGTTGGGAGCGTTCATCGGGTAAGGCCATCAACCGCCGCCGACGGCGCGGACGACTTCGATGCGGTCGCCGTCGGCGAGCGGCGTGTCGGCATGGCGACTCTTGGGCACGATCTCGCCGTTGCGCTCGACCGCAACACGCTTGCCTTCGAGCGCAAGCTCGCGGACCAGGTCGGCGATCGTTGCCCGGTCGGTGCAGACACGGGACGAGCCGTTGACGACGATCGAGAGCACGGCGGATGACCGTTCGTAACCAACACAATTTTACCACGCGGCAAGCGCAATGCGCTGGCTGCCGTGCGCCGCTATTGCCGATAACGTCGCATCGCGATGTGGAGGAAGCGCATCTGCTGCTCGAAGCGTTTGCACGCCTCGCACCAGAGCAGATGCAGCCGGATGCGCAGGTACAGCGGGAAGGCAACGTTCCCGTCCTGCATCTGCGAGATCGCACGGCTCGCGTCCTTGCACGAAATCAGTCGGCCCACAGTGGTACCCTCAGGATCGCGCTTCCCGGCCCGCCGGCGCGAACCAGTTCTGCTCCAAACATTGGCGAAGCGCCATCCTGGCCCGATACAGGATGACCCAGAGGTTGGTCGACGTGATCGACAGTTCCTTACAGATCTCGTTGCTTTCCAGCTCCATGACCTCGCGCATCATGAACACCCGGGCGGTGTTCGGCGGGAGCTTCTCCAGGCAGAACTGCATGATGTCGAAGAATTGCGTCCGCGAAAGCTGCGATTCCGGGTCGCCCCAGTCCGCCGGCGGGTTTTCCCAATGGCCCGCGTCGTCGAACAGCGCGTCGAAATCCTCGATCTGGGACTCCTCGTCGAGCGATGCGAAGGCGGGCTCACGGCTCTTGCGCCGGATCGCGTCGACGATTTTGTGCTTGAGGATCCCGGTGAGCCAGGTTTTGAGGCTCGAGCGCCCGGAAAATCCCCCCGCGCCCTGGAGCGCCGCGACCAGCGTGTCCTGCACGATATCTTCAGCGAGATCGTTGTCGCGCAATTGCAGCACTGCGACCCGCAGCAGGTAACCGCGATGGCTGTTGCAGCGGGACGCGAAGTCAGCCTCGGTCATCGAACGGGATGAATTCTCGGAGGGCTTGCCGCGTGGCAAGCCCTCGCTGGGGATGTGGTAGCGAGCGAGGGACTCGAACCCCCGACCAAAGGATTATGATTCCTCTGCTCTAACCAGCTGAGCTAGCTCGCCGAAGGGGCGACATTATCCGCGATGCGGCTCGGCGCTGTCAAAAGACTTTCCGATGCGCGCGATCATTCGCGATGCGCTCGCTCAGTCGGCAAGCGCTGCGCCCACGCCGGCGATTTCCGCATACGCAGAATGGTTGTGGATGGATTCGAAATTCTCGGAGGCGATCCAGAAGCGACCGATTCGTGGGTCACCCTTGAGCCTGAGCGCGATGTCGCGCACCAGGTCTTCGACGAACTTCGGATTGTCGTAGGCGCGTTCGGTGACGAACTTCTCGTCGGAGCGCTTGAGCAGGCCGTAGAGCTCCGACGACGCCTCTTCCTCGGCCATGCGCGCCAGCTCTTCCAGCCCGAGCTCGCCGACGGCGACTTCGACGCGCACGGTGATGTGCGAGCGCTGGTTGTGCGCGCCGTAGTCGGCGATTTTCTTGGAGCATGGGCAGAGGCTCGTCACCGGTGCCATGAGTCCGACGATGAGCCGCGTCCGCCCGTCGCTCCCCGTCTCCGCGGTCCACTTCGCGTCGTAATCGAGCAGGCTCTCCACGCCCGAAACCGGTGCGGCCTTGCGGATGAAATACGGAAACCGCATTTCGAGCCGTCCGGTGACAGCGCTCAGACGAGCCAGCATGCGCTCATGCATCGCGCGAAATCCGGCGAGATCGAGAGGCGCGCGGCGCTCCTCGAGGATCTCGACGAACCGCGACATGTGCGTACCCTTGACGTCGTGAGCGAGCCCTACGTACATCCCGAACTCGGCGATCGTGTTCTGGACTGCGCCGTCGGCTGCGCGCAGCGCGACCGGATAGCGCAGTCCCTTGACGCCGACGCGCTCGATGGGAAGCTCGCGCACATCGGGCAGCGATTGCGTGTCGGGCAGGGGCAGGTATTCGGGGGCGTTCACAAGGAACTCCTATTCTGACGCGCGCACGGCGCGCCGGTTCCAAACATATGCCGACTCGCGCGTGCCGTTCAACCCTTTTGCGAGGCGGGCTTATCCGCGAGCAGTTTCTCGACCAGCGCCAGAAGTTGGCGGCTGTCGGGCTCGACATCGCTGGCGAAGGTTCCGGCCGCGTTGCCGTTGCGATCGATCAGGTACTTATGGAAATTCCAGCGCGGCGATTGGCCGGTGCGCGCCGCCAGGTCGGCGTAAAGCGGGTTGGTCTTCAGGCTGGTAACGCTCGCCTTCTCGAACATCGGGAATTGGACGCCATAGGTCAGCCGGCAAAATTCCGCGATTTCATGATTGCTGCCCGGTTCCTGCGCACCGAAATCGTTCGACGGAAAGCCCAGGACGACCAGGCCGCGGTCCCGATACTTGCGGTACAGCGCCTCGAGCCCTTCGTACTGATGCGTGTAGCCGCAGTAGCTCGCGGTATTTACCACGAGGAGAACCTTGCCCCGGTACTGGCATAGCGATTCCGGGTTGCCGGTTTGCAGGCGATTGAACTCACGATCGAGCAGCGCCGGACAAGGGCCGGCTGGCGGTGCCTGAGCGTGTGCCGGAACGGCCGTTGCGGTCAAGGCGGCGACCGCCAGCGCGACGAGCGCGGCGCCAACGGCGGAGGAAAAAGCGTAGCGACGCACGGCGTATCCGATGGGCGACAAGAATAGTATAACACCCATCTTTGTCATGGACATCGTGCTACAAGACGTTTATCTTAAGGCAATGCGCATCGAAAATGTCCGCGTGTTCATCCGGGCGAATCTTGCGTGACGGAAGCCTCCGCCCCTCCGCTCAACATCAGCGCGGTCGAGCGCGATACCGGGTTATCCAAGGACGTCCTGCGCATCTGGGAGCGTCGCTACGGTTTCCCGCGCCCGGCTCGCGACGACAACGCCGAGCGCCAATACGCCCAGGACGAGGTCGCGAAGCTGCGCGCGATCAAGCGCCTGATGGATACCGGCTTGCGGCCGGGAAAACTCATCCGGCAATCGCTCGACGAGCTCAATGCTTTGGCGGAGCAACGCGTTCACCCACGGCGCGACGCGATCGCGCCCGCCATCGAGCGCGACGTGTTGACGCTCCTCAAGGCACACGATGTCGCCGGGCTGCACGGCACGCTGACAAACCTGTTACTCCGGCACGGCGTGCAGCGCTTTGTGGTAGAGACCGTCGCGCCGCTCAACCGCGCGGTCGGCGAAGCGTGGATGCGCGGAGAGCTCCAGGTCTTCGAAGAGCATTTGTACACCGAGCAGCTGCAGGCAGCGCTGCGCAGCGCGATCAATGCTTTTCCGCGGCAGTCCGGGGCACCCCGGATCCTGCTCACCACGGTGCCGGGCGAGCAGCACGGCATCGGATTGTTGATGGTCAACGCGCTCATTTCGCCCGAGGGCGCGCAATGCATATCGCTCGGAACGCAGACGCCATTCGAGGACATCCGCCGCGCGGCGCTCGCGCACAAGGCGCAGATTGTCGCGCTGTCGTTTTCAATGGCCTTTCCACCGCGGCAGATCGGCGAGGCGCTGGCGTCGCTGCGGAAAGCACTGGCTCCGGCAGTGGCGCTCTGGGCGGGCGGCGAGGTCACGCGGCGGCTGCGCAAGAGCCTTCCCGGCGTGCAGCTCATCCCCGAGATCGGCGACGCGCTGTCTGCGCTCAAGAGCTGGCGCGCCGAGTCGGGGCAATCAGCGCGCTAGAGCTCGGGACGCGCCGCGTCGCGGCCGAACGTCGTGCCCCGCGGTACACTACGCGCGCCGCGCGCCTGCTGCACGAAATCGTCTGATGACCGCATTCCTGCTTTTCGTCGCACTCGTCGTCGGCGTGGTCGCCTACGTCAGCTGGGCGTTACATTGCATCGCCCACGGCGCGGCCGCGTGGTGGTTCGTTGTCGGCGCACCGATTGCCTATTTCGCGCCGGCGCTCGTGCTCGTCACGCTTTGGTTCACGCTGTCATGGATCTGGCGCACGCCGCGGCCGCCCGATGCGCGACTCGGCCTCGCTGCGACGCTGCGTCTCTACATGACCGAAATATGGACCGTCGGTGTGTCGTGGCTGCTGATGGTGCTGCACCGGTTGCTGATCCACGATCCGGTGCCTGCTCCGGCGCAACGGCCCGTCGTACTCGTCCACGGCGTACTCGTGAACGACGGCGTATGGCTGCCGCTGCGACGCTTCCTGGCGAAAAGCGGCGTCGCACCGATCTACACCGCCAACTACGGGCCGCCACTCGCCAATATCGAGTGGTTCGCCGAGCAGCTCAATACCCGGGTCGAGGAGATCCGGGCGACGACCGGGGCCGAGGGCGTCGTACTCGTCGCGCACAGCATGGGCGGTCTGGTTGCGCGTGCCTATCTGCGCCACTTCGGCGCCGCGCGCGTCGCCAAACTCATCACCATCGGAGCGCCGCACCATGGCAGCATGCTGGCTTATTCTTTTCCGGGTGCATGTCTCGCCCAAATGCGTCCGGGCAATCCGTGGCTCGTCGAGCTCAATCGCGACGAGAGCGGTCCCGCGCAGGTACCGATTGTCTCAATCTGGTCGCGCCACGACAGCATGGTCGCGCCGCAGGCGAGCTCGATGCTCGGCAACGCGGAGAACATCGCGCTGGTGGGCGTAGCGCACAATGCGTTGCTTGGCGATAGGCGAGTGATGGAGCTAGTCGCGAGGGAGATCGGCAGCGTGCAAGTCGATGGCTGAGTTGGCGTCCGTCGCACTTTTCGCTGGGCTAGTCCTCTCCATCCTGACGGCAACCTAGCAGGTTGCAGGCCGCAAGAAAGCACTATGCCTTCGCACGCAACGTGCGGTTCCGCATCTTCGGATTAGCGAGGTTACAGTAGCCTACAAACAGATTATGATGTGGATCGCGATCGGCGGACGTTTGGGTCTTTATTCGCTCGCGTCAAGCGCTGAGGTCGATGTGGAGCTGCCGTTCGTCGCGGAGGGACCGCAATCGCTGCAGCCGCTGATGCCGGTCTTGTGAATAGAGTTGTCACAAGTGCCAGGACCGGTTAGTTCAATTCAAGACCAAGGGGAACAGATGAACAAGTTTCTATTTGCTGCTGTCGGGGTTGTCCTCGCCTTGACTGCTTGCACGATCGGGCAACGAGGCTTCAAGTCTTTCGGAGTACAAGCAACAAACGTGGGTTACGTCAGTGTGGATGTTATCGATGACTACTACATTGTGGTCAGCCAGGAGCCTATCTACGTCAAACAGCAGGAAGACAATGCGATTTACTGGTATTTGAAACCCGGCGGCCCGTACTATTTTCCGGACACTAAGCAGGATCGTGGCATTGACTTTCAGTCCCCGCACCCGACAGGGCTTAGCTGCCACCTGGACAATGGCGATCAATATACGTTCATCTGCACGTACAAGAAGGCAACCAAGAAGAAATACCTCTACACGATCAAGGTCACCAAGGACGGCAAGAACATCTTGATATCAGATCCAACGGTAATGAATAACTGATTCGCGCAGTGGTTTGCTCGTGGCGCACGGTTGCGAACACTTGCCCGTAGTTCGCGCCGCCAGTTTTGAGAAGCGACACACAAGTCCCAGAGAACGCCTGGCAGGCCGAGCCCCGCGCGCCGCGACGAGGAGTTGCGTGAACTATCCCAATTGCCCCAATAGCGAATCTATACAGACTGACCACACAGCCCGAGGTCAGCGGCGCTCCTCCAGCCACGCGCGCGCCTCCACGATGGCCTCGTCATAAGACAGCGAATGGCCAGCGGCCGCTGCGGCGCCAAACGCCGCCGGACCAAGCGCCACTCGCGCCATTGCGATCAGCGGCATAAGAAACGCGTCGTCTGCGGGATCGCGGTGAAGTCCCGTCTGGCCCGCCTGTGCCTCCGCTGCCCCAAAGAAAAGCGCCGCGCGCTCCCACTTCTCATGCAGTGCCCCAAGACCCGCGGCCACGTCGAGAAGACTCTGACCGGCGGCCTTCGATCCGATCTCTTCGGCAATCGATAGCACCTCGAGCAGCATCTCCCGCGCGCGCTCACCCGCCCCGCGTCCGATCGATAACATCGCAAGGTTCAGAAGACCGATGGCGATGATTTCGCGATCTCGCAAGTCGCGCGCAAGCGTCAGAAACTGCTCGTATAGCGGCTCTGCCGCATCCAATTCCCCCATCATCCGATGGAGTTGTGCGAGCGCGTTGATTGCCGCGGCCAGCTCACGCTTATTTCCCAGTTCGCGCGCTAGGGCGAGTCCGTCTTGCAGATGTCCGCGCGCGGTTGGGACATCCCCTTGACCGAGGCACGCCATTCCCAGAGGCTGGAGCACAGCCGCGACACTTCGTCTGTCTCCGATCGCGCGCGCGATTGCCAAGCTTTCTTCCAAGTATCTCCGCGCCTCCGCGTAGCGGCCCATGAAGAAGGTGAGCTGTCCCGCGTCAGCGAGCCCTCCCAATCGTGCAAGACTTCGCTCTTGGGCTCCCGCACGCGTAAGCGCCTCAACCGTCACTCGATGCCCCAGTCCGAGGAGGCCACGATTAAGCCAATAGGGCTTGACCGCGTGGACGAGTCTTAAGCCCAGCTCTGCCCCATTATCAGCGCTGTCACACCACGCATGCGCTGTGAGGAGATTCTCTCGCTCGAGATCGAGCCACGAGAGCCACATGGCTTGCTCTGCGCCGAAAAGCTCCGGTCTCGCCTTTTCCGCAAACGACAGGTAGAAAGCGAGATGGCGCGCGGAGGCTTGGGCCCATTCGCCCGAT
Organism: Pseudomonadota bacterium; assembly: GCA_030854785.1. Lineage (GTDB taxonomy): Bacteria > Pseudomonadota > Gammaproteobacteria > Burkholderiales > Casimicrobiaceae > PALSA-1003. The sequence goes on along the minus strand of JALYSM010000102.1, from coordinate 57,000 downwards.
TCGTTCAGCCGCTCCTGCGCATACTGCCGCACCGTATCCAGCAGCCTGTAGCGTCCGCCGTACGGCTCTACTGCCACGAGCGATTTCTCCACCAGATGGGTTAGTAGATCGACCACATCGCTCTCCTGCACATCGCCACCGGTGCCCACTGCTTCGGCGGCTTCGAGCATCCAGCCTCCGGCAAACACAGCGAGCCGGCGGAGTACCGCGCACTCATATTCCGTGAGCAGGTCGTAGCTCCAGCCGATCGTTGCTTGAAGCGTTTGTTGGCGCGGTAGCGCGGTGCGACTGCCGCCGGTAAGCAAGCGGAAGCGGTCATTCAACCGCGCCGCGATGTTCTCGACCGACAACGCGCGCACGCGTGCCGCGGCGAGCTCGATCGCAAGAGGGATGCCGTCCAGGCGACGGCAAATCTCGCTTATCGCCGCCGCGTTCTGTTCGGTCACATGAAACGCTGGTTGTACCGCGATCGCGCGGTCGACGAACAGCCGCACGGATTCGTATTGAGTTAACGTGTCTAGCGTCATCACCCTGGATGGATCGGGAACCGCAAGCGCGGGCACCGGATAGGTCGTCTCCCCAGCCACATGCAAGTGCTCGCGGCTCGACGCAAGGATCTTCAACCGCGGACCCGATTGGATTAACTGCTGCGCCATTTCAGCGCAGGCGCGCAGCAAATGCTCGCAATTGTCCAAGATGAGCATCAGTTGTCGGTCCTTGACGTGCTTCTCTAATGCCTCGATCACGGGGCGCCCTGCTTCTTCCTTGACGCCGAGTACCGACGCCACCGCTTGCGGCACCAACTGCGCATCGGACAGCGACGCGAGCTCCACTAACCACACACCGTCCGGGAAGTCGTCCAACATGTCGGCCGCGACCTGCAACGACAAGCGCGTTTTGCCGATGCCGCCCACACCGAGCAGAGTTAGCAGCCGGGTGTTACGCAGCGATTTCGTGATTTCTGCCAGCTCGCGCTCACGGCCGATGAATGACGTCACCTGCTGAGGCAGATTGTTCGGTGTTGCTTCCAGCGCTCGGAGCGCGGGAAAATCCGCCCGAAGCTTCGGGTGTACGATCTGGTAGACGTACTCGGGACTCGTCAAATCGCGCAGGCGCACCGCGCCGAGATCGCGCAGCGAGACATCGGCAGGCAAGCGCTCGCGAACCAAAGAGACCACCGCGGCCGAAAGCAGCACCTGGCCGCCATGGGCGACACTCGTGATCCGCGCGGCGCGGTTGACCGCGCGACCGAAGAAGTCGTTGTCGCGGCGCTCGTCGACGCCGGCGTGGAGCCCGCAACGTACTCGCAAAGCGATGCCGCCAGTCGCCTCGGGATCGGCGAGCGCCTGTTGCAGTTCCAATGTCGCGCCTATTCCGTCGAGGGGATCATTAAATGTGGCATGGACGCCGTCGCCGGCCATCTTAACGATCGTGCCGCGATGGCGTTCCACCGCAGCCTTGGCGATCGCGTCGTGGCACGCCAGTGCCTGCCGCATCTGCTCTGGGTCCTGCTCCCAAAGCCGGGTGCTGCCCTCGATATCGGTGAACAGATAGGTGACGACGCCGGACGATACGTGCATGCCTGTGCGCTTGCCAGCCTCTCGCTACCAGTGAATCCCCTGCGTCAGCTGCGCAAACGCCATCTGTTCGGCGCTGAGCGGCTGCGCCTCGCCCGCCTTCTTGCCTGCCGCCGCGGCCGAATCGGGGAACATGTTGAACGCGGTGTTGAGCAAAATCTGCGTGAGCTTCGGTGCGATCGCATGGGACACGGCGCCGAAGACGCCCAGCCGGGTCGCGATGCGGACGGGCTTGTAAACGATTGCCTCGACGATGAGATCCGCGGCCTCTTCGGGTGAAAGGGTGGGCACGTTTTCGTACATCTTGGTCGGCGCGATCATCGGCGTGCGCACGAGCGGCATGTTGATCGTCGTGAAGTCGATGCCTTTGTCGACGAATTCCGATGCCGCGCACGCAGCGAACGAATCGAGCGCGGACTTAGACGCGACGTACGCGGAGAATCGCGGGGCGTTGGACAGCACGCCGATCGACGAGATATTGATGATATGGCCCTGTTTCTTCGCCACCATGTTGGGCAGGAAGCCCATGATGAGGCGTAACGCGCCGAAATAGTTAAGCTGCATTGTTCGCTCGAAATCGTGGAAGCGATCGAGTGAGTTGAATACGCCGCGGCGGATCGACCGGCCCGCGTTGTTGATCAGAAAGTCGCATTCGCCATGGTCCTTGAGCACCTTCGCGACCAGTGCGTCGCAGGACGCCATATCGGAAACATCGCAGGCGTAGCTCCACGCCTTGCCGCCTGCGGCTTCGATTTCCTTCTTCGTATCGACGAGCTTCTCCTCGCCGCGCGCGACCAGCATGACCTTTGCGCCCGCTGCGGCGAGCTTGAGCGCCGCCGCCTTGCCGATCCCCGAGGATGCACCCGTGACCACAATTACCTTGTCCCTGACACGGCCGGAGAGGCTACGGTCGATGAACAGATCGGGGTCGAGGTTGCGCTCCCAGTAATCCCACAGATTGGCCGCGTAAGCGTCGAGGTGCGGCGCTGCGATGCCGGAGCCTTTGAGCGCCTTGGCCGCCTCGCGATTGTCGTAGCGCGTCGGCCAGTTGACGAACTGGAATACGTCCTTGGGGATACCGAGGTCCTTGAGCACCGCGCGAAGCATGCGCTTGATCGGCGCGAGCGATCCGATGCCGTACAGGATCGGGGCGGGGATGAAGCCGAACATGCGCGCGTTGACGCGCATCGTCATCTGCGGCGCGTGTGCAGCCCTGGCAAAAATGTTGAGCACCTCGCCGATGCGGTGCGGATCGGGGTCGGTGAGGTGGAAGCACTTGCCGTCCAGTCCCTTCTTGTGCGCGAGAAAATCCAACGCGTCGGCGACGAAGTCGACCGGCACGATGTTGATGCGCCCGCCCTCGATGCCGATTGTCGGCACCCAGGCAGGGAGCATCTCGCGCATTTTCTGTATCAGCTTGAAGAAGTAGTACGGGCCGTCGATCTTGTCGATGTAGCCGGTCCGCGAATGCCCGACGACAAACCCGGGCCGGTAGATCCGCCACGGCCGCTTGCACTCCCTGCGCACGATGCCTTCGGAATCGTGCTTGGTCTTGAAGTACGGATGATCGAGCTCTTCGGCTTCCTCGAACATGTCCTCGCGGAACGTGCCTTCGTAGAGTCCCGCGGCGGCGATCGAGCTGACATGGTGGAAGCAGCCTGCGTGGACGGCTGCCGCGAACTCGACCACATGCCGCGTGCCCTCGACGTTGGTCCGCTCCTGCTCTTCGGCGCTCGCGGTGAGATCGTAGATCGCGGCCAGGTGGAAGAGGTGCTTGACCTTTCCGCTGAGTTTTTTCAGGTCGCTTTCGGCGACGCTCAACAACGGCTTGGCGAGATCGCCGACCACCGCGATCACCTGTTTCTCGCTGGCACCCCACTCCTCGCGCAATGCAGAGAGCTTCTTCTGCGAGCCCTTGCGGACGAGTACGTACACGGGATCGCCCCGCTTGAGCAAATTGCCGACCAGGAATCGGCCGATGAAACCGGTGCCGCCGGTGACGAAGTAAGCCATCGCGATTCCTCCTCGATTTCTTGCGGCGGCCGCCAGCGAATCTCGCGCGGACGCGGCCCGGGCCGGCCGGCGGAGCGGCCAAGCGTAAAGGGGGCGTCCATTATACGGCGGCCCGAAGCCCGATCGAGGCCGCCGGCGGCGAGCTCCTTTAGTATGATTGTTCTAGCGGTCGCGCTTACAATCGTTGCCTGATACGTCAAGCACTATCCCGAAGGAGAACGACGATGCTCAAGAAAGCTAAGGCCGAGCTGGGTTCGCAGCATACCGAGCAGGCGAAGGGATTGGCACAGGCGGTGCGCGACTCATCGCACCAGATCTGGCTCGCGGGCCTGGGTGCATTCTCCAAGGCGCAGGAAGGGGGCGCAAAGGTATTCGAAAGCCTGGTGAAGCAGGGCGAGAGCCTCGAAGCGAAAACGCGCAACGCCGCTGCGCAAACGGCGCAGGCCGCGCGCGGCGCAGCAGAAGCCAAGGCGAAGGAAGTGCAGGCGATGGCCGGCGGCACTTGGGACAAGCTCGAGCAGGTCTTCGAGAACCGCGTCGCCCGTGCGCTGGGAAGCCTGGGCGTCTACTCGGCGTCCGACGTCAAGCGGTTGACCGAGCGGGTGGACGAGTTATCCGAAGCAGTCAACGCGTTGCTCAAGGCACAGGGCATCAAGCGCAGGCCACGCGCCTCGCCGGTCAAAGGAATGGTCAAGGGAGCGGTGAGAAGCGCAACGCGTACAGCGGCGCAAACTGTGTCGACCGCGACCAATACTGCGGCGAAAAGCGTCTCCACCGCGACGAAGACCGCTCGGAAGGCGCTGCGCAGTGCGGGCAAGATCGCCAAAGCTACGCTCAAGTGACAGCGGTACGTAGCCTGGGTTGAGCGCAGCGAAACCCGGGAACGTCACCTCGCGACGCACGACCAACCCCGGGATTCACGTGGCTCATCCCGGGCTACAGCTTCGCTGCCGCCTAATCGCGGTTAAGCTTGTCCACCTGCTTGATGTAGTTCTGCATCGCCTCGTCTTTGCCCATCCCCTTGAGCTTGCCCCAGGCGTCGTGCTTTGCTGCGCCGACGAAGTCGAAGCCGCCCGGCCCGTCGCCTTTCGCGTCGCCATCGGTCGCCTGCTTGTAGTACGAATAGAGCTTGAGCAGCGTCGCGTTGTCCGGGCGCCTCTTGGTTTGCTTCGCCGCTACGGCGGCGGCTTCGAACTTCGCTTTCAGGTCCTTGGGTGCGGCGGCCATGAACTCCTCCTCGTGACGGGTTGCGCAGCGCCGCGCTTCTCGTTCGACGTCGCGGCTTCTATGCTACTTTAGCGCGATCCCCGATCCACCAGCAATCGGCCGCCATGCCCGACAACAAGCGCGAAAGCATGTCCAGCGTGGACGTCGCCTGGCTGCGCATGGATCGGCCCAGCAATCTCATGGTCATCTGCGGCGTGCTCGCCATGCACGAGCGCATCTCGATCGCGCGCCTGAGATCGACGGTGGCGTCGCGCTTTCTGCTCTATCCGCGCTTTCGTCAGCGTCCCGTACAGAGCGCAGGCGGTCATCAGTGGCAAAGTGGCGAGCGCTTCGACCTCGCGCACCACGTGACGAGGGTCGAGTTGCCGCGCGGCGCGGGCGAGGCCGAGCTGGAAGCGTTGGTGAGCAAGCTCGTCAGCACACCGCTCGATCCGCGTCATCCACTATGGCAGTTTCACCTGGTCGCCAACTACAAAGGCGGCAGCGCAGTCATTGGGCGCATCCACCACTGTTACGCCGACGGCATCGCGTTGATCCAGGTTCTGCTGTCGATGACCGATGCCGACCGCGAGGGTCGGCGCGCCGGACCGGTACCGCCGCCGCCGACGAACCGCGACACGGCAGACGATCCGCTCGCGCAATTAGTCGCGCCTTTGGCCGGCATGCTGAAAAAGGCATCGACGGTAGGCTCGACGCTAATCGAGAAAGGCGCGGAGCTCTGGCGCGATCCGGGCAAAGCGCTCGCGCTTGCCGAACAAGGCGGCGCACTCGCGGGCGAAATTGCGAAGCTCGTGCTGATGAGCGAGGACTCGACCACGCGTTTCAAGGGCCAGCCCGGCGTAGCCAAGCGCGTCGCCTGGGCCGATCCGATCGCGCTCGACGACGTCAAGGCGGTCGGCAAGGCGCTCGGCTGCTCGGTCAACGACGTGCTGCTCTCGTCGGTTGCCGGCGCGCTGCGCGCGTACCTGGTGGGCCGAGGCGACGACGTGGGAGACGTGATGATCCGTGCGCTGGTTCCGGTGAATCTCCGGCCGCCGGAGAAGGCGCACCGCCTCGGCAACAAGTTCGGCCTGGTCTTTCTCGACCTGCCGATCGGTATCGAGAATCCCGTCGCGCGACTCTATGCGGTGCGCGCCAACATGCAGGCGCTCAAGGGCTCGTTTCAGCCGGTGATCGCGCTCGGCATCCTCGCCGCCATGGGCGCCGGGCCGCAGATCCTGCAGGAACAGCTGCTAGCGATGCTCGCGAAGAACGCGACCGCGGTGATGACCAACGTACCGGGCCCGCAGCAACCCCTCTACTTCGCAGGTGGGAAGATCGATCGGCTTATGTTCTGGGTACCTCAATCAGGCAACATCGGCATGGGCGTATCGATCATAACCTACGCGGGCGAAGTACAGTTCGGACTGCTCACCGACCGCGGGTTTTGCCCCGACCCGAAGCGCGTGATCGAGCGCTTCGCGCCCGAGTTCGAGAAGCTCCTTCTTGCGACGCTGATGGCGCCTTGGCCGTGGCAGGAGGCGCCGACCGCAGCATGGATCGAGCAAGCCGTGCTTGCCTAGGATCCATGCGTTCAATCGTAGCAACAAGGGAGCTGATCGCTCCCCTGTTTCGCTTCGACGTCGCGCGATGTCAGCGCGCGGGAGAATCCGCTGCGGCCGAGAACTTCGATTCCCGCTACGGTTGCGCGAGCTCATGCCTCAGAAGTTCCGATGCGCACGGAGCGTTCCCGCTTAACGAGATGTAGGCTTTACAAAAACGGGCATGCGAGTTTGACCGCAACAGGTGGCGTGCTGCCGCTGTAGGACGCGTGCTTACTCGAGCTCGGACTTGGCCAACTCGACATCCAGCCGCTCCATCGCGTCCATCGGCTTGCAGGCGGCCGCCTGCTCGTAGAGCTTGGTCGCCTCGTCGAGCCTCGCCTTGCCGAACAGCAGGATCAACCCGTTCGCATACTCGATGCGTGCGATCGCCGAGTCGGGATGTAACTTCAGCGCTTTCTGGTAATGCTCGAGGGCGGATTCTTTCTTGGCGCCGTAGGTCATGCCGGCCACCAGCCCACCGACCTTGTTGACGACCTCGGCCTGATAGGCGCCGTAAGCGGTGTGTGCTTCGGCATGCGCGGGCGCGAGCTTGAGCGCGGTCGAAAGTGCATCCTTGATCTTGCTGCCAAAGCCCTGCGCTAACGCCTTTGCAACGGAAATACCTTGGCCGTAGCGGCCGATTGCATACGCGTACAGATAATGCGCGTTGCCGTCCTTGGGCGCGCTTGCGCGTCGTTCGGCGGCCCAGTCCGCCGCTTCTTCGAACAGCGCCAGCTTCGCCTTGTCCGTTTTTTCCAGGTAGTTGGCGTAAATCGCCTGCGCCTTGACCGCCGCGTTGATGCCCGCATCACCCGCTGCGATGCCTGCCTCTACGGCTTGCAGGAATTCGCCGGCGTGGTAGCGCCGCCATGCGTCGAGGACGGCGATGTCTTTGGGGAACGGTTCGCCATCGCCGCGGTGCAGCCGGTCCCAGTGCTTCTTGAGCGCCGCACCGTCGTAGGCATAGGCCTTGTCGGCGTGCGGAAATTTGGTCCATTTCTTCGCCATGCGAATCCTCCCAGCGAATCTCTTACAGATAGTCCCGACTCAATCGATCGAGCAGCACGCGAGCATTGCCGCGCAGGAACGGAGCGATCAACGACAACACCTGGTAGGCCGCGCGATCGAGACTGACCGCTTCGGCCGCGCGCTCGCCGGCGGAGATCTTTTGGTACGAGATCCAGTAGGTCGCGACGAGCGCGACGTTGTCGGCTAGCGCCGTGATCTCCTGCTCGGACGCCTCCATTGCACCGGTTGCGACCAAGCCGCGGCACAACTCTATCACGGTGCGTGAGCCGCGGCGCATGATGAGCGCGAAGCGCGATGCGAGCTTGCGATTGCGCGACAGGATTTCGTCCAGATCGCGGAACAGGAAGCGGTGGTCCCACATCGCTTCGAACAGGAGATGCAGCAGAAACCACAGGTCCTCGACGCCGGCGCTGCGCCCCTCCGGGGAGACCAGCAGGGCATCGAGACTGCGCTCGAAGCCGGCGAACAGCTCGGCGATGATCTCGTCCTTGTTGCGGAAATGATAGTAGAGATTGCCAGGACTGATCTCCATCTCGTCGGCGATATCCGCAATCGTGGTATTCGTTTCGCCGACCTGGTTAAACAGCAGTAGCGCAGTCTCGAGGATGCGCTCCCGCGTTCGCCGCGGGCGTTTGCGCTCCGCCATGCATGCGCTCCAGCATCGCTGAAACCGGCAGTGTAGGGCGCGCGGGACGCGCGGTCTATCGGAGCGCCGCTGCTGCCGGCACGCGTCGCGGCAGCCTCCGGGCGCGAAGCAGCCAACGCTCCAGTTGATCGAGCGTGTACGCAAGATCGCGGGCCGCGGTGCGCACAGAGGGCGCGTGAATCGCCAACGGCCTCGGGTCGATCAGTGCTGCGCCAATCGAACGCTCTGTCTCGCCGAGGCGTTCGACGTCCAGTCGAATGCCGTGCCTGGCGAGGAGCGGCTCGAGAGTCTTGCGCTGAGCGAGCAGGCGCTGTCGAGTCTTGCGATACGCTGCCTCGCAAAGTCGTTTGCGGTGCGAGTAGCTGAAGATATTCGCAAAGAACATGTCGGTGTCTTCGCGGTCGGGCTCGAACAACAGAATATCGGCACTCGGATACTGGCGGCGGTATTTTTCCATGCCCACTTTCATCCGGGAGTGGATGATCGCCCGGAACGTCTGCGCCAGTACCAGCGGGAGCCCGCCGTGGTTGATCTTCTCGACCGTCAGTCGGCCGTGGCGAGCGGCCGAGCTCGCGTCGAACGGCACCAGGGGATTGATGCAGACGAGGAGGTCGAGGCCCTGATCGAGCGCAACCGAAGCATGCAGCGTCTTGTTCAGCGCACCGTCGACATAGTGCTCGCCGTCGATCTCGACCGGGGCGAACAACCCTGGCAGCGCTGCCGATGCGGCGATCGCCTTGGTGATCGGCACGTGATCGAAGCCGGGCTCGCCGAACGTCACGGCCTTGCCGGTGTCGAGATTCGTCGCTACCAGAAACAGCCGGCGCTCCAGCGTGCGAAAGTCGTTGCTGCGGCGACCGGTGGAGAATAGCCGCACGAGAAAAGCGTCGATGGCGCGCTGATCGAACAACCCGGTTGGAATGGCGCGGCCCAACGCGGCAAACGACGCCAACGCACCGCGGCGGAGCGGCTGGCGCAGGAAGCTGACCGCGGCGCCCGCGAACAGGCGCGGCACCGTCAGCGCGCGACGCGCGAACTCGCCGAATGCAGGGCGCAGGAACAAAGCCGGCGCCAGCGCCGCGTCCGCGCCATCATCGATGAACAGCCGGTACATTTGCGTCGGCGAAATGCCGTTGGCCAGCGCCGCCGCGACAAAGCCGCCTGACGACACACCGACGTAGACGTCGAGCTCGTTGAAGTCGACGCCGTCGAGCGAGTCGGCAAGCGCAAGCAGCGCGCCGACCTCGTATGCCACCGAGCGGCCCGCCGCCGGCCAGCGCGAGGCCCACGCGCGGGCGGGCAGCCCGATGCTTCACTGCCCTTCCCGACATTGAGTACCTCTCAGGCGGTGCGCTTGGCGCGACGGCCCTTCCGCGAAACGCGGGCCTTGGCACTGCGCGCTTTCCTGGCTGTGGTCTTGCTGACGCGCTTCGATGCAGGCGCCTTGAATGCCGGCAGCGCTGTCGCTGCGGTTTCAACCAGGCCGTCGACCGTCGTGCGAGCCGTGTCGCGGGCGCGATTCCACGCCTTCGTCGCCAGCGCGATCGACGACTCGACGTTGCGGCCGATGACGCGGAGCGCGCGCGACTCCACGGTGGAGCCTTCCTTGACCAGTGCGCGGAACATGTGACCGGCGTCGTTGCGCGCCCATTCGCGGGTCACGACGGCGGCGCCGAGGCCGGCGAGCCACACCTGGCGCGACGCGGCGAGCGCGGCGTCAGCGACGCGAGCGGCGTTGAGATTCCCTTCAGTTTGCTTGAGCATCATGTTGATCCTAAGTTGAGTGAGTGGTATTTGAACTACCTGCACACTGTAGCGCGTCACATTAGAGCAATCACACTAATCGCGGTACGCGGCGCGCGGCCATGAAACCTCGCCCCGGATTCGCGCGGTGCTCAACCGGGTTACGAAGGGCGCAGCCTGGCGGCGAGTCCGCTCGCGAGCCGCGCCGTGATGGCGTAAATCGACAGTTGGGGATTGGCGCCGACGCTGGTCGGAAAGAGCGAACCGTCGAGCACGTAAAGGTTGTCGAGGTGATGATAGCGGCCAGTTGGATCGACTGCAGCCCGATTCACGTCCGGCCCGATGGGGCAGCCTCCCATGACATGCGCGCTCACGACCGGAGCTATCAGCGGTGCGAGCGCGAGCGCCGCGATAGCCTCGCGCGCACCGGGCCAGCGATTGAAGCTCGCACCCGAGGCGTGCACCGGCATCACGGTCGTGGCGCCGGCAGCGAATTGGATCTCTGCCATTGTGGCGAAGGCGCGCCGGGCACCCTCCCAGAAATAATCGTTGAGCGCGTAGTCGAGGACGGGCGTGCCGTCGTCGCGAAGCGCGACGCTGCCGCCCGGGCTGTCGGCATGAAATCCGTCCCGCAGCAACGCAATGACGACTTGCATGTGCGCAAGCTCGCTCATCCAGCGGGCGTGCGCCAGTCCCTGCCCGGGGAGCGTGATCGCCGCAAGCACGGGGTGAATCGGCGGTGCCTCGAGCTTGTAGCCCATCGGACCGCCCGTCGCGACGTCGAGAAAATGGTCCGAGTAAATCGTTTGCGGCGCGCCGGCGAAACCGTCGATCCGCGCGGGCATCAGCGCCGCCGACACGACGGTCGGATGGAGAAACGTGCGTTTGCCGACGACGCCGTGCGGGTCGGGAACTTCACTGCGCAAGAGCAGCGCCGGCGTGCCGATCGCTCCACCCGCCGCGATGAACGTCTTCGCGCGCACCTTGATGCGGCGTGAAGTCGAGTCCGTACCGCGCGCATCCAGGCCGATACAATCGAGCGCGCTGATTTGCCCGTTGCGGCCGTTCGCATGCTGGAGCTTCCACGCCCGCGTGCGCGTGAGCAGCGTCGCTCCGCGTGCGAGCGCCGCGGGGATCGTCGTGACCAGCATCGACTGCTTTGCATTCGTGGGACAACCCATGCCGCAGTAGCCGATGTTCCAGCAGCCTTTGACGTTGCGGCGGATCGTGCCGACGGAAAAGCCCAGCGCCTGCGCGCCGCGCCGCAGTGCATCGTTGTTCTCGTTCGGCGCAACGGCCCAGCGCGTAACATTGACGCGCCGCTCCATGCGTTCGAACCATGGTGCAAGATCGGCGGGCCCGAACGCCTCGAGGCCGAACGCGCTGCGCCAGTGATCCAGCGTCGCTGCCGGCGTGCGGAAGCTCGAGGTCCAGTTGACCGTCGTGCCGCCGCCCACGCACCGCCCTTGCAGGATGTTGATCGCCCTGTCCTTCGTCTTCCGGCTGGCCGATTCCTGATAAAGCTGCGGATAGGCATCGGATTCGCGCATGCGGAAATCGGACGATGTGACGAGTGGCCCCTCCTCGATCATCACGACCGATAGGCCGGCATCGGATAGGATCTCGGCCGCCGTGCCGCCGCCGGCTCCCGTGCCGATGATCGCCACGTCGGCTTCGAAACTGCGATCGTCCGTCAGCGTGGACGCATCGATGACGTTCCAACCCGCGTGCAGGCCTTCCCGGAACGGATCGGGCAGGTGCGACGCACGCAACGCGTCCGGCATCACCCCGCCTCCAGCGACGGCGGCCCGGCGTAGCCGGTCGCCGGCCACGCGCGCGGAGCGGCGTACCACGCTGCGAAGACGAGCTGGTGCAGCGCGGCGTAGGCCGAGCGCAGCAGCTCAAAGCGGCTGTCGCGCCAGCGCGTCAGAAAGGAAGCGATCGATTCGCGCGTGGCCTCGGGCCACGGGGACCAGATCCCGGCAACGAGGCAGCGCGTCGGCGGAAAGCCGAGAAGCGAGAACAGGTCCGCGAGCTCCTTGCGTGTCGACGGCGGAAGGCCGGCGATCGCCTCTTCAACTGCGGTGAGCGTATCGGCGCGGGCGCCCGGCGCCTCCGGGCCGCTCGGCAACGCCCCGTCGAGCAGAACCGGAATGATGGCCACGACGATCGCGCGCGCACCCGGGTCGAGCGCATTTGGACTCGGCCGCGGCGGCGGCGAAGTCGGCGTGTACAGCCAACGTGCCAGCAACAGCGCCGCGCCGCCCGCGACTCCGGCTTTAAGGAGCGTGCGGCGGCTGATGCGGAGCATTGTCGGATCCAGGTTAGGCAAGAGAGCGACTGCGTGTGGCAGATGTCCTGCGTGCCGGGCACTCTAGACCCGGTTTTTAGACAGAACAACCTAGATTTTGCGCCGGAGCCTCGACGAGCGCGACGCGGGTCGATAATGCGGCAGTGCCGGCGCAACACGCATTCGTGCGGCAGTGCTCATGCCGAGTTCAAGCGAAACCGATCTGATACGTCACCTGGAGCGGGCTCGCGCGTTGCACGAGGAACGCGCTGCTTCGCCGCAATTGGCTGCGGCGCTGGATCGACTCGCGCTATGGCAGTCACGAAGGCTCAATGCCGCCTACGCCGACCTGGCGCGCGAGACGCGATATGCGCGTGCGATCGCGTTCTTCCAGGCCGATCTGTATGGTCCCGGCGACTTCAGCCGCCGCGATGCCGATCTCGCGCGCATCGTACCGCTCATGGTCCGGGTCCTGCCCGAAGGCGTCATCGCGACCATCTCGGGCGCGATGGAGCTCTCCGTACTGTCGCACGAGCTCGACCGCGCGCTGCTCGAGAAGTTGTCTCGGCGTACCCGGCTTTCGGTCGCGACCTATTGCGAGGCTTATCGTGCCCTCGGCAATCGCGCCTCGCGCCAACGGCAGATCGCGCTTATCGTCGTGGTGGGCCGCGCGCTGGATCGTTACGTCGGCAAGACGCTCACGCGCTCTGCGCTCGTGGCAATGCGGCAACCGTCCCGCCTCGCGGGCTTGGGCGCATTGCAGGATTTCCTGGAGCGCGGGTTTGCGGCGTTCCGGCAGATGCGGGGCGCCGACGAGTTCCTCGCCACGGTCGAAACGCGCGAGACCGCACTGATGAACGCGATCTTCGACGGCGATCGCGCCCCATTTCCCGAGCCGGATGCCGAGGCGCGTAGCCCGGGATGAGCAACGCGAATCCCGGGAACCCTTCGACTTGGAATGCCGCCCCGGGTATCGCCCAACGGGCTCAACCCGGGCTACGCTTTACCGAAGAGCGCGTCCAATTCCTTGTTGATCTCTTGCTCGATCGGCCCCTTGAGCGCAAAGAGCAGGAAGGAAAGCTCCACGTCCAGCCGGACATCGGTCTTGCCCACGTGCATGCTGCCCGACAACCCCGGGCGTTCGAACTCGATGTGGTCGCCCTCCCATTCGTACGCGAGATCGAAGCGTTTGTTCAGGTCGCGCGCGATCTTCTCGGCGGCGGCCTTCGCTTTCTTGTGGTCGAGCTTGTGACGGCGCTTGATCGAAATGGCGGGCATCGGGCGGTCTCCGGGGTGGTGGCGGCCACAGTATAGCCAACGCCGGCAAGACGATCGTTCGGGCCATGGACCCGTCGGTGCAAAGGCGCGAGAATCGATCCGACGCCGTTCGCGGTGTGCCGAAAGGGCAGCATGGCCAACATCGGCGAGTATTTCCAGCAACACGCTTCGGCACCCGACAAGGTGCTCTATCGCCATTTTTTTGGTGGAGACTGGCGCGACGTTACCGTCGGCGAGATCGCCGCGCTCATCGGTCGCTGGCAGGCAGCTCTCGCCGTGCGCGGCCTCGCCGCCGGCGATCGCGTTGCGGTGTGCCTGAAAAACGGCGTCGACTGGATCGGGCTCGATCTTGCCGCGCTCGGGCTCGGGCTCGTCGTCGTTCCGCTTTACGTCGATGACAACCCCGAGAGCATCGCGTGGTGCATCGCCAACGCCGAAGCGCGGCTGCTTGTCGTCGAGACCACGAAGATCGCGACCGCGCTCAAGAGCATCGGCAGCGCGCTGCCACCCATTTATGTGCTGCGTCCCGACGCGAGCGCTCCTGACGCGACGGTCGCTTCGCTCCTGCCCGCCACGGCGGCCGTGCCGCAATTCCGATCTCTGCCGGAGAAAACGCTCGCGACGATCTGCTACACCTCGGGCACGTCCGGCCGGCCGAAGGGCGTGATGCTTTCGCACGGCAACATCATCGCCAACGTGCTGTCGTGCCAGGAAACGCGCATGGCGAGGTCGACCGATCTCTTTCTGTCGATCCTGCCGCTGTCGCACATGTTCGAGCGCACCGGAGGCTACTACCTGCCGCTGTCGATCGGTGCCAAGGTCGTGTACGCGCGAAGCGTCGCAGAGCTTGCGGAAGATCTCGCGGCGCAGGCACCGACCGTCATGATCGCGGTGCCGCGCATCTTCGAAAAATTCTACGCCCGCGTCGACGAGGCCCTGACCAAATCACCCGCGAAACGCTGGCTGTTCCAACAATGCGCCGCCCGCGGCTGGCGCGTCGAGAGCAAAAGCGCCGGCTGGATCGACGCATTGGCAACGCCGGTGCTGCGCGCGATCGTCGCGAAGCCCGTGCTCGCGCGACTTGGAGGCAGGATACGGCTCGCAGTCGTCGGCGGCGCCGCGCTCGATCCGGAGATCGCGCATACGTTCATCGGACTAGGGCTGCCGCTGCTTCAGGGCTATGGCATGACCGAGGCGTCGCCGGTGATCTCGGTCAACCGCGTGGAGGACAACGATCCCGAATCGGTCGGACCGCCGCTGCCTGGCGTCGAGGTGAAGCTTGGTGAGGCCGCAGAGCTGCTCGCGCGCGGGGGCAACGTGATGCTGGGCTACTGGCGCAACGAGGAGGCGACGAAAGCCGCGATCGATGTAGACGGGTGGCTGCATACCGGCGACGTTGCCGAGATCCGCGCTGCGAAGATCTACATCCGCGGTCGCATCAAGGACATTCTGGTGATGTCGAACGGCGAGAAGCTTCCGCCGCAGGATGTCGAGTTCGCAGTGCTGCGCGACCCGGTGTTCGAGCAAGTGATGCTGATCGGCGAGGGCCGGCCCTTCCTCACCCTGCTTGCGGTCACGCAGGAGCGCGACGAGCGGGCGCTCGTCGCGCGGGCCAACGAACGGCTCAAGACGTTTCCGCGCTGGGTGCGCATCCGCCGCGTCATCGCCACGCCCGTAGCGTGGAGCATCGACAACGGACTGCTGACGCCGACGCTCAAGCTCAAGCGCCCGCTCGTGCTCGCCAAGTTCAAGGACCGGGTCGACGCGGTGTACAACGCGGACGCCGCGGGTGCGCCGCAGGCCGGCCGAGCCTCGACCTAGCGCGAGAAACCCAGCCCCGTCGCCGCGGGGGGGGGCCGCGTTGACAACGCGCCTTCGGTCGCCTTAACATCGATGAAATTCAAACAAACGTTTAACTGACTCGCACCCACCGGCGGGGTGCGTCGCTTTTCTTTCGGAGGTTGAAAATTCGATGGGAGGAAGAGTCATCCCGTTCGACGCGCCCAAGACTTCGGTGACCAAGGACAGGATCCTCGACGCCGCCGAAGCGCTGTTCATGGAACACGGGTTCGAGGCGACGTCGCTGCGGCAGATTACCGCCGCGGCAAGCGTAAATCTGGCCGCGGTTCACTATCACTTCGGCAGCAAGGAGGATCTGTTCGAGGCGGTCCTCACTCGCCGTCTCGATCCGATGAACCAGGAGCGCCTCGCGCTGTTGACCCGCTTCGAACACGCATCGGCGCCGAAGCCGTTGTCCTGCGAAAAGATCCTCGCGGCGATGTTCATCCCTGCGCTCAAGCTCGCGCGCGACCCGGAGCGCGGCGGCAAGAATTTCCTGCGTCTCCTGGGACGCGCCTATGCCGATCCGGCGCCTTTCATCCGGCATTTCCTGTCGGACCAATACGCGGTGGTGATCGCGCGGTTCAAGGCCGCGTTCGGACGCGCGCTGCCGCAGCTGCCGAAAAGGGAGCTGTCGTGGCGGCTGCATTTCGTGATGGGCGCGTTGTCGTTCACCCTGGCCGGCACCGACGCGCTCAAGCTGATCGCCCGCGCTTTCCCGCGGCGAGACGGCCAATGACGAAATGCTGCTGCGCCGGCTGGCCCCGTTTCTGATCGCGGGCCTCAAAGCCCCGCTCCCCGACCTGTCCGAGCTCGACGGCGAAGCCGCCGGCGTGTTCCGCACCCGGTAGGAGCATTCCTTCATGTTGACACTCGTGTGGCTCGCTGCCGTCGTCGCCGGCTTCTTCGCGCTGGCGTACGTCAACGCGGCGGGTTGGTTGTGGACCGGTGCCATCGCCATAGCGCTCGCTGCCGCGTGGGGTATGCAACTGATCCCGCTCTTCGTGGTGCTGGCGCTGGCGGGGCTACTCGTCGTGCTGGCGATTCCGCTCAACTTCCCGCCGCTCCGCCGTGCGTTGATCAGCGACGGCGTGCTCGCCGTCTTCCGCAGGATTCTCCCCCCGATGACGCCGACCGAGCGCGAAGCGATCGAGGCCGGCACGGTCGGCTGGGACGGCGAGCTTTTCTCCGGCCGTCCGGACTGGGAAAAGCTCCTCGCGCTGCGGAGACCGAAGCTCACCGCCGAAGAGCAACACTTCATCGACCACGAGTGCGAGGAGCTGTGCGCGATGGTCACCGACTGGGAGACCACCCACGTCTACCTCGATCTGCCGCCGCCTGTCTGGCGGTACATCAAGGACAAGGGCTTTCTCGGGATGATCATCCCGAAGGAGTACGGTGGGCTCGGGTTTTCGGCGTTCGCGCACTCGCAAGTCGTTGTCAAGCTCGCGTCGCGCTGCAGCGCGCTGGTGGTCACGGTGATGGTTCCCAACTCGCTCGGCCCCGGCGAGTTGCTCGTGCATTACGGTACCGACGAGCAGAAGCGCTACTACTTGCCGCGGCTCGCCAAAGGCCTCGAGATCCCATGTTTCGCGTTGACCAATCCGCACGCCGGCTCGGATGCCGCGGCGATTCCCGATACCGGCATCGTCTGCATGGGCGAGTACCAGGGCAGGCAGGCGCTGGGATTGAAGCTCACCTGGGAGAAGCGCTACATCACGCTCGGGCCGGTCGCGACGATCTTGGGGCTCGCCTTCCGCGCCTTTGATCCCGACCATCTGCTCGGCGACAAGGAAGACCTGGGCATCACCTGCGCGCTGATTCCGACCGATCACCCGGGCGTCAACATCGGGCGGCGCCACATGCCTCTTTCCGCGGTATTCCAGAACGGACCGAACTGGGGCCGCGACGTCTTTATTCCGATCGACTGGCTCATCGGCGGCAAGGCGATGATCGGCAAGGGATGGCGAATGCTGATGGAATGCCTTGCCGCCGGGCGCGCCATCTCGCTGCCTTCGCTCAATACCGGCATGGCCAAGATGGTCGTGCGCGCCACCGGCGGCTACGCGCGCGTGCGCACGCAGTTCAAGACATCGATCGGCAAGTTCGAAGGCGTGGAGGAACCGCTGGCGCGCATGGGAGGCTATCTCTATTCGATGGACGCAACGCGTACGCTGACCGCGGGCATGGTCGATCTGGGCGAAAAACCCGCCGTCCTTTCCGCGATCGGGAAATACCATCTCACCGAGCGCGGCCGGCAGATCGCGATCGACGCCATGGATATCGCCGGCGGCAAGGGCATCTGCATGGGGCCTTCGAACTTTCTCGGCGCGGCATACATGCAGAGTCCCGTATCGATCACCGTGGAAGGCGCCAACATCCTTACGCGCAGCCTCATCATCTTCGGCCAGGGAGCGATCCGCTGTCACCCCTACGTGCTCAAGGAGATGGCGGCGACGCGCGAGCAGGATGTCCATGCCGCGTCGGTCGCTTTCGACCAGGCGTTGTTCGGGCACATCGGGTTCCTGCTGTCGAACTTCGCGCGGACGTGGGTGATGGGCGTCAACGGTTCGCGCCTGGTGCCGGTCCCCGACGTTGCTCCGGAAACGCATCACTACTATCAGCAATTGACCCGCTTCTCGGCAGCGCTGGCATTTCTCGCCGACGTGTCGATGGGTGTGCTCGGCGGAGCGCTGAAGCGCAAGGAAAAACTCTCCGCGCGGTTGGGCGACGTGCTTTCGTACCTCTTCCTCTGCTCTGCGACGCTCAAACGTTTCGAGGACGAAGGCCGGCAACCCGCCGACGCGCCGCTGATGCACTGGGCCATCTGGGATGCGATGTTCAAGGCGCAGACGGCGCTCGAAGGCGTCATTTCCAATTTCCCCAACCGGCTGATCGCGATGGTGATGCGGCGCACGGTGTTTCCGTTGGGCCGGCCATACGTCATTCCCTCGGACAAACTCGGCCACGACGTCGCGAAACTGCTCATCGAGCCGTCGTCCTCTCGCGATCGTCTCACCGCCGGCATGTATCTGTCGCAAGCTGACAGTGACATCGTTCGCGCGATCGAATCCGCAGTCGAGGCGACGCTTGCCGCCGAGCCGATCGAAGCGCGTATCCGCGAGGCGCAGAAAGCCGGGCGATTGAACGTAAAGTTCGGCGACGATCGCATTGCTGCAGCGCACGCGGCGAGTGTCATTTCGCCCGAAGAGCTCGCGCTCGTGCGGTGGGCCAAGAAGCTGGTCGATCAGGTCATCCGCGTCGACGATTTTGCGCCGGACTTGGGCGCTTCCGAGATGCACCCGCCGGCGGTGTCGCCGGCGCCACCCGAGTCGCTCCCACGAAAGGCGGCGGCCTAACCACGACGGCCTTTAAGGCAAAGATCGTCGCGGACGCCAAGGGTGCCAAGGAACAGCTTGCAGGATTTCCTTTGCGCTCGGTCCCTTCGCCGTTGGCCGTGAAGCTTTTTTCTCCATGGAATCGCTGAGGCAGGCATGAAGCAGCCCATCTATATCGTCGACGGCACGCGAACGCCGTTTCTCAAGGCGCGCAACCGGCCGGGGCCGTTTGCCGCGTCCGATCTTGCCGTCCAGGCGGGGCGCGAGCTGCTGATGCGCCAGCGCTTCGCGCCCACCGATCTCGACGAAGTGATTCTCGGCTGCGCCAGCCCTTCGCCGGACGAGGTCAACATCGGCCGTGTCGTCGCGCTGCGCATGGGCTGCGGCAAGAAGGTGCCCGGCTGGACGGTGATGCGGAACTGCGCTTCGGGCATGCAGGCGCTCGACTCGGCGATCGCCAATATCCGCTGCGGACACTCGGACCTGGTGCTGGCGGGCGGGGTCGATGCGCTCTCCCGCGCGCCGCTGCTGTATTCGGACAGGATGGTGTTGTGGTTCGCCCGCTTCAGCACGGCGAAGACCTTCGGCGAAAAGGCGAGCGCATTCCTGAAGCTCAACCCGGCGGAGCTTTTCACGCCGATCATCGGCATCATGAAAGGACTCACCGATCCGATGGTTGGCCTCCTGATGGGGCAGACCGCAGAGAATCTGGCGTTTCGCTTCGGCATCACCCGCCGGGAGATGGACGAGTTCTCCGCGCGCAGCCACCGACGGGTGCTCGCCGCGCAAAAGGACGGCCATTTCACCGGCGAGATCGCCCCGCTGTTCGACGGCGAGGGAAACCCGTACGAAAAAGACGATGGCGTGCGCGAAGACTCGACGCCGGAAAACCTCGCCAAGCTCAAACCGTTCTTCGATCGCAAGTACGGGAATGTCACCGCGGGCAACAGCTCACAGATCACGGATGGCGCCGCGTGGCTGATCCTGGCGTCGGAAACGGCCGTCGCCAAGTATGCATTGCCCGTGTTGGGCACGATCCTCGACAGCGAATGGGCGGGTCTCGATCCGGCGCAAATGGGCCTGGGGCCGGTGCACGCAGCGACGCCGCTCTTGAAGCGTCATGGACTGAAGCTCGACGACGTCGATGCCTGGGAAATCAACGAAGCTTTCGCGGCGCAGGTCATCGCGTGTCTGCGCGCGTGGGCCGACGACGCGTATTGCAGTGGCGAGCTCGGGCTCGACGGCGCGCTGGGCAAGCTCGACGAAGCGAAGATCAACGTCGATGGCGGCGCGATCGCGCTCGGGCATCCAGTCGGCGCGTCGGGTGCGCGCATCGTGCTGCACCTGCTCAACGTCCTGAAGCGCACCAAGGGCAAACGCGGGCTCGCTGCGATCTGCATCGGCGGCGGCCTGGGCGGCGCGATGCTCGTCGAGACGGCGTAGCGCTGGCGCCAACAAACGCAACCACAGTTCGTTCGCCCTTCGACAGGCTCCGGGCGAACGGCTGTTGATAGCCATGACGGATTGAATCTCCGTTCGTGGTGAGCTTGTCGAACCACGCACCTCGATCGCAAGCGGTTGGAGAAAACGCGACTATGGCGATGACTCTGCGGCACTGGAAGCTCGACACCGACGGCGACGGTCTCGCCTGGCTCACCATCGACAGGGCCGGCGCGTCGGCCAATTCGCTGTCCGCCGAAGTCCTCGAAGAGCTGCGTTCGGTCTTGGGTGAGCTCGGTGGGGCGCCACCCAAGGGACTGGTCATCCGCTCCGGCAAGGACAGCGGATTCATCGCCGGGGCGGACATCGACGACTTCGAGCGCGTCAAGACGGTCGACGATGCCATCGCGATCGTCAAGCGTGGCTGGGACACATTCAACCAGCTCGAAGCGGCGCCGTACCCGACGCTGGCGCTGATTCGCGGATTTTGTCTCGGCGGCGGCCTCGAGCTCGCGCTCGCCTGCCGTTACCGCGTCGTCGTCGACGAACCCGGCACGCGGCTCGGCTTGCCGGAAGTGATGCTGGGCATCGTTCCGGCTTGGGGCGGCATGCGCCGTTTGCCCCGGCTCGCCGGCGCGCCCGCCGCGCTGGACTTGCTTTTGACCGGCAAGACGATCGATGGTCGGCGGGCGAAAAAGCTCGGCGTGGCCGACGAGTGCGTGCCGGCGCGCATCATGATGAACACCGCGCGAGGCGTGCTGCTCGCCGCGCCGTCTCCGCGGCGACTCCCGTTTCCGCTGTCGCTGACTTTGAATCCGCTGGTTCGGCCCATTATCGCGGCGCAGGCGAGAAAGCAGGTCGCGGCGCGCGCGCGCCGCGAACACTACCCGGCGCCGTACGCGATCCTCGATATCTGGGTCAAGCACGACGGCGATGCGCTCGCGCCGCCGCCGTCCGATCCGGCGTCGATCGCGCATCTGATACAGACGCCGACGGCGATGAACCTGATCCGCGTGTTCCGGCTGCAGGAACGCCTGAAGGCATTCGGCCGCGACGATGCGCTCAAGGCCGGGCACGTGCACGTCGTGGGTGCGGGCACGATGGGCGGCGATATCGCGGCGTGGTGCGCGCTGCGCGGCCTGACGGTGACGATGCAGGATCAGTCGCCCGAGCGGCTCAAGCCGGCGATGCAGCGCGCGGGCAAGCTCTTTGCCGACCGCCTCAAGGATCGGCTGCGAATGCGCGACGCGTTCGACCGCCTGATTCCGGACGTCGCCGGCGACGGCGCGGCGCGGGCCGATGTCATCATCGAAGCGATCTTCGAGAATCTCGAGGCCAAGCGGGAACTGTTTCTTGCGCTGGAGGCGAAAGCCAGGCCGTCAGCGCTGCTCGCGACCAATACCTCGAGCATTCCGCTGGAGCAGATCGGCGCGCCGCTCGAGGATCCGGGCCGGTTGATCGGGCTGCACTTCTTCAACCCCGTGTCGAGGATGATGCTGGTCGAGATCGTCCACGGGACAAATACGCATGGCGAGCTCATTGCGCGGGCTTGTGCATTCGCCCGGCAGATCGACAAGCTGCCGCTGCCGGTGAAGAGCGCACCGGGCTTTCTCGTCAATCGGATCCTGGCACCGTATCTCATGGAAGCCATAAGCTGTGTCGACGAAGGCATCGCTCCGGAAACGGTCGACGAGGCCGCGCTGGAGTTCGGCATGCCCGTCGGTCCCATCGAGCTCGCCGATTCCGTCGGGCTCGACATCTGCCTCGCCGTCGGCAAGATGCTGGGCAAGGGGGCGGAGCCGCCGAAGAAACTCGCCGAGTTGACCGCGGCCGGTAACCTCGGGCGCAAGAGCAAACGCGGTTTCTACGACTGGTCGAGTGGCAAGGCGGCGAAACGCAAAGCCGGCCCTGTTCCGCAGGGCCTCGCGGACCGGCTGATTCGTCCGTATGTCGCCGAAGCGCAGTCCGCACTTGCCGACGGCATCGTCGCGGACGCGGACCTGGTCGATGCCGGGGCGATCTTCGGTACGGGCTTCGCGCCCTTCCGCGGCGGTCCACTGCGCTACGCCGCGAGTTCCGGCTCGGCGGCGCCCTCTGCTAGCATAGGCCCGAAATAGAAAACACCAGCGCCGGACTTTAGGGAGGAGCGCGTGGAAAAGATCTGGCTGAAGTCGTACCCGAAAGGCGTCGCCGCCGAAATCGACGTCAATACCTACGCGTCCGTGCGCGACGTGTTCGACCGTGTCGTCGCAGAATTCGGTCCGCGGACCGCGTACACGTGCATGGGCAAGTCCATCAGCTTCGCCGAGCTCGAAAAGGCGTCGGCCGCGTTCGGCGCATTCCTGCAGGGGCGCGGGCTCAAGAAGGGCGCGCGCGTCGCGCTGATGATGCCCAACATTCTGCAGTATCCGGTGTGCCTGTTCGGCGTCCTGCGCGCCGGCTTCACGGTCGTGAATACGAATCCGCTGTACACGCCGCGCGAGCTCGAGCATCAGTTGACCGACAGCGGCGCCGAGCTGATCGTGGTCGTCGAGAACTTCGCGCACACGGTGCAGGAAGTCGTCGGCAGGACCGCTGTCAAGCAGGTTGTCGTCACCAGCATCGGCGAGATGCTCGGCTGGAAGGGGCCGCTCGTCGATTTCGTGCTGCGTCACGTGAAAAAGATGATCCCGCCGTGGAGCCTGCCGGGCTCGATGTGGCTGTCCACAGCACTGGCCGAGGGTCGGCGACGCAAGCTCGAGCACGTACCGATCACG
Source organism: Pseudomonadota bacterium (assembly GCA_030854785.1). GTDB lineage: Bacteria > Pseudomonadota > Gammaproteobacteria > Burkholderiales > Casimicrobiaceae > PALSA-1003. Next base: position 34,241 of record JALYSM010000102.1, on the reverse strand, counting down.
CATCAGGACATCGCGTTCCTGCAGTACACGGGCGGCACGACCGGCGTGGCCAAGGGGGCGATGCTGCTGCACAGGAATATCATCGCCAATCTGCTGCAGGCGGGCGCCTGGGTGAAGCCGTCACTGGGCAACCAGCGCCATGTCATCCTCACCCCGCTCCCGCTCTATCACATCTTCTCGCTCACCGCGAACTGCCTCGTGTTCATGACGCTGGGCGCCGAAAACGTGCTCATCACCAACCCGCGCGACATCCCCGGTTTCGTGAAGGAAATGAGCAAGCACCGCTTCACCGCACTCACCGGCGTCAACACGCTGTTCAATGCGCTGTTGAACAACGCCGACTTCGCCAAGCTGGATTTCTCCTCGTTGCAGCTGACGCTTGGGGGCGGCATGGCGGTGCAAAAGGCGGTCGCCGAGCGCTGGAAACAGGTCACCGGCGTGCCGCTGATCGAAGCGTACGGCCTGACCGAGACTTCGCCCGCCGCGACGATGAACCCTCTCGATTTGCCCGAGTACAACGGCGCGATCGGGCTGCCGATCCCGTCGACCGACCTGGTGCTGCGCGACGACGCGGGCCATGACGTGCCGCTCGGGACGCCGGGCGAGATCTGCATCAAGGGACCGCAGGTCATGGCAGGCTACTGGCAGCGGCCCGACGAGACGGCGAAGGTGATCGATGCGAATGGCTGGCTTGCCACCGGCGATGTCGGCGTAATGGACGACAGCGGATTCGTGCGCATCGTCGATCGCAAGAAGGACATGATTCTCGTCTCCGGTTTCAATGTGTATCCGAACGAGATCGAATCGGTCGTCGTCATGCATCCGGGCGTAATGGAGTGCGCTGCGATCGGCGTGCCCGATGAGAAGTCGGGCGAGGCGGTTAGACTTTTCGTTGTACGCAAGGACGAGGGTCTCACCGCTGAGACGCTGCTCGCCCATTGCCGGGCGCATCTGACCGGCTACAAGTGCCCGCGCGAAGTCGAATTCCGCGCCGAGCTGCCGAAATCCAACGTCGGCAAAATCCTGCGGCGCGAGCTTCGCGACGAGGCGAGAAAGAAGGCGGCTTAAATTTTATGGACGAGAACGTCCGTCTGCCCGACCAGGCTCCGACGCTGCGCGTCGTGCCGATGCCGGCTGACGCCAACCAGCATGGCGACATCTTCGGCGGATGGGTGATGTCGCAGGTCGATATCGCCGGCGGGGTTCTCGCGGCGCGCCGGGCGCGCGGCCGCGTTGCGACGGTGGCAGTGAATTCATTTGTGTTCAAGCAGCCGGTGCTTGTCGGGGACATCGTGAGTTTCTACTCCAAAATAATTCGCGTGGGTCGCACGTCGGTGACCGTCGACGTACAGGTGTATGCGGAGCGCAATCCAGGCAAGATGATCTGCGTCAAGGTTACGGAAGCGTGCCTGACTTATGTTGCGGTGGGGCCGGACCGTCGCCCGCGCGAGCTGCCGCCGGAATAGCCGGGAGAGGACTCGGTATACGTGACTTTTGCAAGGAGGCCGCCCGGTGCGAGGCGCGTACGGCGGGTGTATAGTGATCAGCCACGTCGGGGGCCCTGCGGCGCCGGCCCAAGAAAATCGAACAAGCGGTAATCCACCAACAGGAGGACGAACAACATGAAATCCCGTGCATTCCGTCGTACTCGCCTTGCGGCGGCCGTGGGCGCAGTGCTGTCGTCGTTGTCGGCCGGCCACGCCCTCGGCGCCGCGTTCGCGCTGCAGGAACAGAACGCGAGCGGGCTTGGCCACGCCTATGCGGGCGGCGCGGCGGCGGCCGAGGACGTGAGCACGATCTTTTACAACCCGGCGGGACTGGTGCGGCTGCGGACGATGCAGGCGGTCGTGGCGGGCAACATCATTTGCCCGTCCTCCAAGTTTCGCGACAGCGGCTCGCAGCCAGCCGCCCTCCAGCCGCTCGGCGGAACGGGAGGCGATGCCAACAAGTGCGCGGGGGTGCCGAACCTGTACCTCGGGGTCCCTTTTACCGACAAATGGTCCTTCGGGCTCGGGGTCGGTGTACCGTTTGGGCTGGAGACAAAGTACGACTCGGACTGGCTCGGTCGCTTCCAGGCGGTGAAATCGAAGATCGAAACGATAAACATCAATCCGGTACTCTCGTACGAGATCACCAAGAATCTTACGGTGGGCGCCGGCGTCAACTGGCAACGAATCAAAGCCGAGCTCACTAATCATGTTAACTATGCCGGCGCTTTTGCGACCGGCGTCGGCAAGGCGGTTGCGGGAGGCCAGGTTCCGGCGGCGGCTGCGCCAGTGCTCATCGGATCCGCCGCCGGGCTGGAAACCGACGCCAAGGTCACCGGTGACGATAGCGCCTGGGGATGGAATGCTGGGGTGATCTGGCAGTTCGACCCGATGACCCGCGTCGGGGCGCATTACCGCTCCAAGATCAAGTACGACGTCCGCGGTTCGGTCAATTTCAACAATCCCGCGGCGCTCGGGGCGCTGCCGCCGACGCTGGCACCGGTCGGCGCAGCCATTGCCAGCGGCGTCAATGCGGTGCTCGCCAACGGCGATATCACGCTCGCGGTCGAGATGCCCGACACGACCAACGTGTCGATTTTCCGGACCATCAACGATCGCTGGGACGTGATGGCAGATCTGCAGTTCACCGGCTGGAGCAGCATTCAGGAGCTCAAGATCGTCCGCAGCACCGGCGCGGTCCTTTCGACTACGCCGGAGAACTTCCGCGACACGTGGCGAGGCTCGGTCGGCGCGAATTATCGCTACAGCGACCAGTGGACGTTCCGCGGCGGCCTCGCCTACGATCAATCGCCAGTACGTGACGCGCAGCGCACACCGCGGCTGCCCGACCAGGATCGCACCTGGATCGCGCTCGGCGCGCAGTACAAGTACTCTCCCAACATCGCTCTTGATTTCGCCTGGGCGTACATCTTCGTGCGCGATCCGAGCATGAACCAGAACGCAGGGAGCACTGCCGCGAACGGCTTGATCAACGGATCGTACCGGAGCAATGTCAACATCGTCGGCCTCCAGCTGACTTACACGGTGAAGTAATTGCGGTAACGCGCCTGGAGTAAGTATCCGCGCCGCAGAGTCGCCCCTGCGGCGCGACGCTTTTTGAGAGACCGTCGGAGCAAGCCCGCAACGATGCCGGAGTCGCGCTTTCTCGTTCGCAAAGCCGCCGTGCTCGGCGCAGGCGTGATGGGCGCGCAGATCGCCGCGCACCTCGCCAACGCCGGCGTTCCGGCGCTGTTGTTCGATCTTTCGGCCAAGGAAGGCGACCCGAACGGCATCGCGCAGAAGGCGATCGAGAACCTGAAGAAGCTCGAGCCTTCGCCGCTGGCGGCAAGGGACCGCGCCGCCGCGATCACGCCGGCAAACTACGACCAGCATCTCGCGCTGCTAGCCGGCTGCGACCTCGTGATCGAGGCGATATCCGAGCGCATGGATTGGAAAAAGGCGCTCTACGTCAAAGTTGCACCGCATGTCGGATCGCAGGCGATCTTCGCGAGCAACACGTCCGGGCTGTCGATCAACGCGCTGGCTCAAGCCTGCCCGGCTCACCTGCGGCCGCGGTTCTGCGGCATTCATTTTTTCAACCCGCCGCGGTACATGCATCTGGTCGAGCTGATCGCGCACCGCGCAACCGAGCCGCTGCTCCTCGACCAGCTCGAGACCTTTCTGGTGACGACGCTGGGCAAGGGCATCGTCCGCGCCAAGGACACGCCCAACTTCGTCGCCAACCGCGTCGGCGTTTTCTCGATATTGGCGACGATGGTACACACCGAAAGACTCGAGCTGGGGTTCGACGTCGTCGACGCGCTGACAGGGCCCGCCATCGGCCGCGCCAGGAGCGCAACGTATCGCACCAGCGACGTGGTCGGTCTCGACACTCTGGCGCACGTGATCCGGACGATGGACGAGGCGCTCCCCGACGACCCGTGGCACCGGCATTACCAGGCTCCCGTCTGGCTCAAGGCGCTCATCGACACCGGCGCACTCGGCCAGAAGACAAAGGCCGGATTCTTCCGCAAGGTCGGCAAGGAAATCGAGGTTCTCGATCCCGCCACGCAGACCTACCGGCCCTCCATGGGGGAGATCGAACCGGAAGTCGCGGCGATCCTGGCGTTGAAGACGCCCGCGGAGCAGTTCGCGCGAATGCGCGCGCATGCGCATCCCCAGGCGCAATTTCTCTGGGCGATCTTCCGCGATCTTTTTCACTACTGCGCCTACCACCTCGACACGATCGCGGACAACGCGCGCGACGTCGACCTCGCGATCCGCTGGGGCTTCGGCTGGAAGATGGGTCCGTTCGAGACTTGGCAGGCCACCGGCTGGCGACAGGTCGCGGAGTGGATTGCGGAGGATGTTGCCGCCGGCAAGGCGCTTGCAGAGGTGCCTCTGCCGAAGTGGGTGACGACCGGGCCCGCGGCGACGGGCGTGCACACGCGGGAGGGGTCCTACTCGCCGGAAACCAACACCTTCCATCCGCGCTCGAAGTTGCCCGCCTACGCGCGGCAATACTTTCCGGACCCGGTCCTCGGCGAGAAACCGCAGGCGGGCACGACGATCCTGGAAACCGACGCGGTGCGGATGTGGCACACCGGCGACGACATCGCCATCGTCTCTTTCAAGACCAAGCAGCACACTATTCGCTCCGATGTTCTCGACGGGGTGCTCGCCGCGATCGCTGAAGCCGAGCGAAACTGGCGCGGGCTCGTCCTCTGGCAGACGAGCGAGCCGTTCTCTCTGGGCGCGGATCTCGCGTCGCTGGGACCGGCGGTGCAGGCAGGAGAATGGGACACGCTGGAGGCGGTCGTCGCCAAGTTCCAGCAAGCGTCGCAGCGCTTGCGATATAGCCTGGTTCCAACCGTTGCAGCCGTGCGGGGCATGGCACTCGGTGGAGCGTGCGAATTCATCATGCACTGCGACCGCGCGGTCGCGGCGCTGGAGTCGTACATCGGACTCGTCGAAGCGGGCGTGGGCCTGCTGCCCGCCGGTGGCGGATGCAAGGAGCTCGCCGTCCGGGCAGCGCAGGAAGTCGCTCGTGGCTCCAGCGGCGGCCAGCTCGATCTGTTCCCATTCCTGCGCACCTACTTCCAGCAGGCTGCGCTGGCGACGGTCGCTAAGAGCGGGCTGGACGCCAAGGACCTCGGTTATCTCAGGCCTGCCGACGTTGTCATCTTCAATCCGCACGAACTTCTGTGGGTCGCCAAAGCGCAAGTGCAAGCGCTGTCGGAGTCCGCCTATCGGCCGCCGCTGTCGCCCTCCGGTATTCCGGTGGCGGGCAAGACCGGCATAGCGACGCTCGAAATGATGCTGGTCAACATGCGTGACGGCGGATTCGTCTCCGCGCATGACTTCGAAGTGGGACGACGCATAGCACGCGTGCTGTGCGGCGGCGAGGTCGAGCCGGGGAGCCTCGTGGACGAGAAGTGGCTTCTCGACCTCGAGCGCCGCGAGTTCATGGCGCTGCTCAAAAATCCCAAGACGCAGGAACGCATTGCGCATACGCTCAAGACCGGCAAGCCACTGCGGAATTGACGAGGGGGCACATGGCCAAGCAAATGCAGGATGCGTATATCGTTGCGGCGACCCGAACACCGGTGGGCAAGGCGCCGCGCGGCGCGTTCAAGCACACGCGCCCCGACTCGCTGCTGGCGCACGTCCTGAAGAGCGTGCTCGCGCAGGTGCGACAGATCGAGCCCGAACGGATCGAAGACGTGATCGTCGGCTGCGCCATGCCCGAGTACGAACAGGGCATGAACGTCGCACGGATCGGCCTCCTGCTCGCCGGATTGCCGAACACCGTGGCGGGAATGACGATCAACCGCTTCTGCTCCTCGGGACTCAACGCGGTGTCGATCGCCGCCGATCGCATTCGTACCGGCGAAGCCGACATCGTGATCGCCGCCGGCACCGAGAGCATGAGCATGATCCCGATGCTGGGCCGGCTCGCGCTCAACGCCGAAGTCTTCGCCAAAGACGAGAACCTCGGCATCGCCTACGGCATGGGACTGACTGCCGAGAAGGTCGCCGCAGGCTGGAAGGTATCGCGCGAGCAGCAGGACGCGTTTGCGCTCGCCAGTCATCAAAAAGCGCTTGCCGCGCAGGCGAGCGGTGAATTCAGCGCGGAGATATCACCCTATCCCGTCCGGGACAACGTGCCCGATCTCGCATCGGGCAAGGTCGTCACCCGCGAGCGCGCGATCGATCGCGACGAGGGGCCGCGCGCGGACACCAGCCTCGACGGGCTTGCCAAGCTAAAGCCAGTATTCGCGGCCAAAGGATCGGTGACCGCGGGCAACAGCTCGCAGATGTCGGATGGCGCCGGAGCGTCGGTCGTGGTCAGCGAGAGGATGCTAAAGGAGCTCGGCCTCACGCCGCTCGCACGCTGGGTCGGATTCGCCGTCGCCGGTGTCGCCCCCGAAGTAATGGGTGTCGGCCCGATCGCCGCGATTCCCAAGGTGCTCAAGCACACCGGTGTCAAACAGGATGAGATCGATTGGATCGAATTGAACGAGGCGTTCGCCGCGCAGAGCCTCGCCGTCATCAACGAACTCGGACTCGACCCGGCGAAGGTCAATCCGGTTGGTGGGGCGATCGCGCTCGGTCATCCACTGGGCGCGACCGGCGCGGTGCGGACCGCAACGATCGTGCACGGACTGCGTCGTCGCAAACAGAAGTACGGTATGGTAACCATGTGCGTAGGCACCGGCATGGGCGCGGCGGGAATTTTCGAAGCCGTTTAAGCTTTGCATATCGGTGCCAGCCTTCGTTAAATTTGAGTGCCCAATGTCACCAGGCACATCGCGTCGAGGTAGACAGATGACGAACAAACTCGCGGGCGCAATCATTGCGCTGATCCTCTCTTCCGTGCTCCATGCCGCCGAAGTCGGAGGCGTCAAGCTTGAGGACAGGATTTCGCTCGGCGGGCAGGAACTGGTGCTCAACGGCGCCGGCGTCCGCACCCGGGCCATTTTCAAAGTCTACGTGGCGAGCCTGTATGTGCCGCAGAAGACCGCGGATGCGGCGGTGGTGCAGGCGAAGGGCCCTCGCCGGATTCAATTGAACCTGCTGCGCACGCTGTCGGCCGACCAGCTGGCCGATGCCCTGAACGACGGTCTCGCCGAGGCCAACTCCCCCGCCGAGTTCGCCGCGGTCAAACCGCAGGCAGAAGAGCTCGTTGGCATCATGAAGGCGTTCAAAGAGGTCAAGGAAAAGGACATCGTCACCCTCGACTTCGTCGACGGGTCGACGAAGGTAGGTTGGAATGGAGAGAGCAAAGGAGCGATCGCCGGAGAGCTTTTCAACCGCGCCCTCACCAGGATCTGGATCGGCGACAAGCCGGTGCAGGCAGACTTGAAGAAGGCGCTCCTGGGCGGCTGAGGGCACGCGCCGCGTTCACGCTGGCGAGCGATACCGCGCGAGCTCCATTTTTGCGATCTGGTTCCGATGCACTTCATCGGGACCGTCGACAAAACGCAGGGTGCGCGCGTGCGCATAGCCGTAGGCGAGCGTGAAATCTTGAGATAAGCCTGCAGCGCCGTGCGCCTGCATCGCCCAATCGATGACTTTGCATGCCATCGCGGGCGCCGCAACCTTGATCATGGCAATCTGTCTCGCCGCTGCCTTGTTGCCCAGGGTATCCATCGTATACGCGGCGTTGAGTACCAGAAAGCGCGCCTGGTCGATGAGGATACGCGACTCGGCGATGCGCTCCAGCGTCACTGTTTGCTCCGCAACCGGCTTGCCGAAGGCCACGCGTGACAGCGCGCGCTTGCACATGTCCTCGAGGGCACGCTCCGCGAGGCCTATGGCCCGCATACAGTGGTGAACACGCCCCGGCCCGAGCCGCCCCTGCGCGATCTCGAAGCCGCGGCCCTCGCCCAGCAGCATGTTCGCGGCGGGCACGCGCACGTTTTCGAATACGACCTCGGCGTGACCATGCGGCGCGTCGTCGTAACCGAATACCGCCAGGTGACGCAGTACATTCACTCCGGGCGTATCGCGGGGGACGAGGATCATCGATTGCCGCTTGTGGCGGTCGGGGTGATCCACGTCGGTCTTGCCCATGAAGATGAAAACCTTGCACCGTGGATCGCACGCTCCCGACAGCCACCACTTGCGGCCGTTGATGACGTAGTCGCCGCCATCGCGGACGATCGAGCTCTGGATGTTGGTCGCGTCGCTCGACGCTACTGCGGGCTCGGTCATCGCGAAGCAGGAGCGGATCTTGCCCTCCAGAAGCGGTTCGAGCCATTGCTGCTTCTGCTCCGGGGTGCCGTAGCGCTCGAGCGTCTCCATGTTGCCGGTATCCGGCGCCGAACAATTGAAGATCTCGGGCGACCAGGGCACGCGTCCCATGATCTCGCACAGCGGCGCGTATTCCAGGCTGGTCAGCCCGGCGCCTGACTTCGACCGCGGCAGGAACAGATTCCACAATCCCTGCGCCCTGGCCTGCCCCTTGAGCTCTTCGATGAGCGCGATCGGCTGCCAGCGGTCGCCCTCGGCAACTTCACGGGCATACCGCCCCTCGTTGGGATAGATGTGCGCATCCATGAAGGCGGCGAGCCGCGCCGCCAGCTCCTTGGTTTTCGGCGAGTATTCGAAGTCCATGGCGAACTCCTGCGCGAATGCGGTCAAAGAAAAAAGCCGGCCCGCGTTGCAGTCAGCGCCGCGCGAGAATCTTTTCCACCTGCTGCCAGCCATGCTCGGCCATCCGGCGTGCCCAGCACCCGACCTCCAGCGCGTGTTCGCTTGCCGCCGTCCCATCGACGACCCGGCCCATGATGCCCTGCGCGATACCCGCGGCACGGAACATGTTGTACGCGATGTAGAAGTCCCAGTGATCGGGATCGATCGGCCCGCGGCCGACGCTCCGGCAATACGCGTCGATGTGTTCTGTTTCGGAGGGAATGCCGAGCGCGCCGAGGTCGAGCCCGTGCATGCCGCCAAACGGCCCACCCCCGGGAATGTGCCAACTCATGCAATGGTATGCGAAATCGGCGAGCGGAAGCCCCAGCGTCGACAGCTCCCAATCGAGCACGGCGACGATGCGGGCATCGGTCGGATGAAAGATCAGGTTGTCGAGGCGATAGTCGCCATGAACGATGGTCGTCTCGTCGTCCACCGGAATGTTCTGCGGCAGCCATTCGATCAGCCGATCCATCGTTTCGATTTTCTCGGTCTCGGACGCGCGGTATTGCTTGGTCCAGCGCGCGATCTGCCGCGCGAGGTAATTGCCCGTCTTGCCGTAATCGGTGAGGCCGAGCGCGCGGTAGTCGATCTTGTGCAAGGCGGCAATGACGCGATTCATCTCGACGAAGATCGCCGCGCGCCCGGACCGATTCATTTGCGGCAACGAGGGATCCCAGAAGATGCGCCCGTTCACGCAATCCATGACGAAGAACGCCGTGCCGATGATGGTGTCGTCGGCGCATAGACATCGGGTCAGCGGCACCGGTACGTCGCTGTCGCGCAACGCCGTCATCACCCGATACTCGCGATCGACGGCGTGCGCGGAGGGGAGCAGCTTTCCCGGCGGCTTGCGGCGCAGCACGTAACGCTTGCCGGCGGCGGTAAGACGAAACGTCGGATTCGACTGGCCGCCCTTGAACTGCTCGACCTCCAGCGGACCGTCGAAGCCCTCGATGTGCTCGCGGAGATACGTCTCCAACTTGGCCAGGTCGAAGCGATTTTTCTCCGACACGGGCATCGTGCCGGCAAACGCGTCGCGGTTCGTGGATCCCATGGCTGGCCGATAAGATAGCCGCGTCGCGCGTACCTTTAGTTGCGACGCAGGTCCATCGCTTCGACGAATTGATTCCACAGCGCCGACCCGACCAGGTTCGAGCCGCCATCGACTGTGAACACGGTGCCGGTAACGTATGCGGCGAGCGGCGAGGCGAGAAACACCGCCGCCTGCCCGATATCGTCGGTCTGCCCGTAGCTGCGCAGAGGAATGACCTCTTTGTTCCGCCGATCGTTTTCCGGCGTCGAAAGGCGGCGCATGCCCTCGGTACCTTCGATCGGCCCGGGGACGATGCTGTTGGCGCGGATGCCGTTCTTGCCCCATTCGACCGCCAGATTCTTCATCAGATTGTCGATGCCGGCCTTGGCCGCGCCGACGTGAACCTGATACGCCTGCGGCACGAAGGCCTGGCCGGCGGAGATGAAGATGATGCAGCCGCGCGTCGCTTTGAGTTGCGCGAAAGCGCCACGCGCTGCATTGAAGGCGCCGAGGAGGTCTATGTCGATGACGGTCTTGAAGCCGTTCGGGGAGAGCTCCTCGGCGGCGCAAAGGAAATTCCCGGCGGCGCCGGCGACGAGCACGTCGATCGGACCGATCTCGGTTTGCGTGCGGGCAAAGGCGGCCTCGAGCGCGGGGTAGTCGCGCACGTCAGCGGCAACCGGCAACACCTTCCCTCCGGCATGCGCGCTCAACGCGCGCAGCTCGTCGGCCGCGACATCGAGCTTCGCCTGCGTGCGGCCGCAGAGCGCGAGATGCGCGCCAAGGACGGCGAAGTTGCGGGCAATCCCGAGATTGATGCCAGAGCCGCCGCCGGTGATGAAAACCGTTTTGCCCTTGTACATCGTGCGGGGCAGGTAGTCCTGGACGATCATACCGCAGCTCCTTTGGACGAACCGTTGCGGTGGAGGCGCGAAAAAGTCGGGACGGTGCTTTTCAGGGACAAAGATGGCGCGTACATCGCGTTGGGCGATCGCTTGAATTTGCGCGCCGACGGCACAACGGCGCCGGTGACCGCGGCGATGTTATCCTCGGGCCCAGGCGATGTAAAGCGAGGCGCGACGCGCAGTTTATGCGCCGTCGCTGAATCGCCGATCGGCTGCGTACACCGCCAACGCGCTTCTAGCCTATGCCCGACTTCTGGCCTTCCTGCGGCTACCGCCTGCTTGCGGCAACGCCCGCGGGCCGACTCCTGTTGAGCGATGATTTTCTCAGAGACTCGCTGCTGCGACCCGAGCTCGCGCCAGTGGCTGAGTCCTGCGCATCCGAAAGCGCGCTGCACGAGCGGCTGCTCGCGGAGCCGCGCCGGGCGGTGTCCGAACCGGAGATCGCGGCGATCGCCGATCCGGACGCCCGCGACAATTACCGCATCTGGCTGCGCTTCCGCGATCGCCTGCTTGCCGCGCCTGATCTCGAATCGGCGTACGTCGCGCTGTTTCACGGCGAGGGCGTCGACGTGCCCCCGCTTTTCGTGCATCAACTCACGCAGTTGATGCTGCGCCACATCCTGGGCGAGTCGGTGGACCCGTTCGAGGCGCGGGCTGCGGAAATGCTCTTCCGGCCGCAGCGGGTGAGCGTGCTTCCCGACGGCGCGGTATTGGCCGCCGATCTGCAAACCGTCGAGCTGTACGCGACGACCGGCGGATTCGGCAATCTGGGGGAGCTCCTTGCGCAACAGCGGACGCCGACCCGAACCATCGACCTCGATGTGCTGTCGGAGGACAATGCCGCGGCCTACTGGGGCCGGGATGAGCGCTTCGATTTTGCCGTGAGCCTGAACCGTGGCGGGCGGGCGCTCGATGCGCTCTGCCGCGTGCTCGAGCGCTGGATCGCGCATTTTCTCGCGGTCGAGGTTTCAATCCGTCCCCAACGGAAAATCGACGACGTGCGCTGGGTGTGGCACGTCGGGCTCGACGCGGAGGCGAGCGCGCTGTTGAACGACCTGTACAATCGCGTCGAGGTCGTCAGCGAGCGCATGGAGCGCTTGCTGTGCCTGTTCGAGCTCGCCTTCGCCGACGCGGGCGACATGCGGCCCGCGCTCGCCGGCCGGCCGGTTTACCTGGCGATGGCCGTGGACCGCGAGAACCGGCTCAAGCTAAAGCCGCAGAACCTGCTGTTGAACCTGCCGCTGGCGCGGCCACAATGAGGAACGAATGCGTATGAGTAGATCGAGGCACCGACTGCGTATCATCGTGGCATGCGTTGCCGCGGCGCTGGCCCCGTTGGCCGCGGACGGGCAGACCCCGGCGCCGCCTACAACGCAACCCACCACGCCTTCCGCGACGCAACCTGCCACGCCCGCGGCAACGCAGAGCGTTGCACCGGCGACGCCGCCATCGGTTCCGCCGCAGACGTTGGAGGCGCTGGCGTGGCTGCGCGGCTGCTGGGAGGGCAAAGTGACCCGGCGCGAATTCAGCGAGCAATGGCAGAGCGCGCGCGGCGGCATGATGCTCGGCAGCAGCCAGACGGTCCTCGGTCAGCGGACGGAGGATTACACGTACATGCGCATCGAGTCGCGGCCCGACGGCCTGTACTATGTCGCCGTTCCATCGGGCAAGAAGGAAATTGCATTCAAGCTGACCAGCATCGAGGACGACAAGGGCGTCAAGGTCTTTACCTTCAACGGTGCGCAGGATGTGTTTCCGCAGCGTATCGTCTACCGCCGTACCGAAGGGGGATTGATGTTCGCGCAAGTCGGCGGCAAGGTCGACGGCAAGGACAAGGAAGTGACCTACCCGATGCACCGCGTCGATTGCGCAACGGGCGCGCCGCCACGCGACTGATCATGGCCGAGCCGGCGCCGACCGCGCCACCCAGCGCCGCGTTGCGTAATTTCGAGCGTTTGCTCGCCGCCGGGAAGGATGGCGCGCTGCTTCGCTTCGGCCTGGGCAACGAGTTTTTCAAGTGTGGTGATGTCGAAGCCGCCATCACTCATCTCCGGCACGCAGTCGCGCTCGATTCCGGTTACTCCGCGGCTTGGAAACTGCTCGGCAAGGCGCTCATCGCAGCGCAGCGCGACGACGAGGCGCAGGTCGCATGGAACGAAGGCATCGCCGCCGCGCAGCGCAAGGGCGACAAGCAGGCGATGCGAGAAATGCAGGTGTTCGTGCGCCGCCTTGCCAAGCAACGATCGCAAGCGTAAAGTCGTCGGCGCTGCGGCGCAACATAGCCATCGCGTTGCGCGATCGACTGTCACCGCCGAGCACCTCAGCCGTGGTGAATTAACGCCGTTTCCGCACGGTCGTCACGAGTCGACGGACAACCCGGCTGGGGTCCTTAGCGATGACAAGGTACCAAAAGCTGCGCCATCTGGTCATCGGCGCGCCGCTCGATCCCTTAAGCCAGAAGACCCGCCAGCACATCGCCCTGGCCGCGTTTCTCGCCTGGGTGGGCCTGGGCGCCGACGGCCTGTCGTCTTCGGCGTACGGACCGGAAGAAGCATTTCGCGCGCTCGGCGCGCACACGCACCTCGGCTTGTTCTTGGCGATCGCCACCGCCGCGACGGTGTTCATCATTTCGCTCGCGTACAACCAGGTCATCGAGCTGTTTCCGACGGGCGGTGGCGGCTATCGCGTCGCGACCAGCCTCATCGGGCCGCGCGCAGGACTCGTTTCTGGCGCGGCATTGATCGTCGATTACGTCCTGACGATCGCGATTTCGGTCGCGAGCGGCGTCGATGCGCTATTCAGCCTGCTGCCCGCGTCGGCGGGCGCGTTCAAGCTGGGCACCGAGCTGTCGCTCGTCGCAGTATTGCTTGTGCTAAATCTGCGCGGCATGAAGGAATCGATCAGGATCCTGCTGCCGATCTTTCTCGGCTTTTTCATCACGCACACGTTCCTGATAGCGTACGGCATCCTCGGCCATACCGAGGGGCTGTCCCGCGTAATGCCGGACGCGATCGAGGATACGCGCCGGCTGGCGCAGGACATCGGCTGGGTCGGCGCGCTGTCGCTGTTCCTGCGCGCGTACTCCCTGGGCGGCGGCACCTACACCGGCATCGAGGCGGTGTCGAACAACGTGCAGACGCTCCGGGAGCCGCGCGTACGCACCGGCAAGCTGACGATGTTTTACATGGCGGCCTCGCTGGCGTTCACGGCGGGCGGCATCATCCTGCTCTACCTGCTTTGGCGGGCGCAGCCGGTCGAAGGGCAGACGCTGAACGCCGTCGTATTCGGCAGGATCATCGACAGTTTCGGGATGAGCGCCGGCTTGGGCCATGCCGCCCTCTTGCTCGTGCTCGTGTTCGAGGCGGGGCTGCTGTTCGCCGCCGCCAATACCGGTTTTCTCGGCGGTCCGCAGGTGCTGTCGAACATGGCCGCCGATTCCTGGTTGCCGCATCAGTTCCGCCATCTGTCGACGCGGCTCGTCACCCAGAACGGCATCGTGATCATGGGCCTCGCCGCGCTGGTCATCGTCCTGTGGAGCCGCGGCAGCGTCGACCTGCTGGTCGTGCTCTATTCGATCAACGTCTTCCTGACATTCACGCTCTCACTGCTCGGGCTGTGCATCTACTGGTGGCGCGCTCGCGGCAAGGACTGGCGCTGGTTGCATCGCCTGGCGTTTTCTGGGTTGGGCCTCGCGGTGACTTCGGCAATTCTCGGTGTCACCGTGATAGAAAAATTCGGCGAAGGCGGCTGGGTCACCGTGGTCATCACTTCGCTGGTCATCGGCCTGTGCCTGGCGATACACCGCCATTACGACTGGGTCAAAGCGCGGCTGAAGGAAGTCGACGAGATATTCAGCGCCGCGCCGTGTGCAAAATCCGCGAACCCTCCCGCGCTTGATCCGAATGCACCGACGGCAGTGTTCATGGTCGGCTCGAGCCGCGGCGGCGGGATCCACACCGTGCTCTGGGTGCAGCGCCTGTTTCCCGGTCATTTCCGGAACTTCATCTTCATCAGCGCCAAGGCGGTCGACGCGCAGAGCTACGGCGGCGCCGAACAGATCGACCGGCTGCGGACGGCGCTCGATCGCGCGCTGGCATTCTACGTCGACTACTGCCATGCCAATGGACTCGCCGCGACCGCGCGTTTCTCGCTCGGCACCGACCGCGTCGACGAACTGACGAAGCTGGCCGAGGGAGTCCAGACGGAATATTCAAACTGTGTGTTTTTCACCAGTAAATTGGTCTTTCGCAACGAGAACTGGGTGACGCGGCTCCTGCACAACCAGACGGCGCTCGCGTTGCAGCGCCGGCTGCATCTTAACGGCATGCAGATGGTGATTCTGCCGATGCAGCTGGGTTGAGGCTGTAGCTGGGTTGAGCCCGCCGGGCGAAACCCGGGGCGGCGTTTCGATCTGATGCCCTCCCGGGATTCCCCCGAATCAGAGCCTGCCCCGGACTCGATCCGGGGTCCGGGGTCATCCCAGGCTACGAGCTATTGCGCTTGTCCCGGGCTACGCGCCGGCCGTGCGCACCGCGTCCACGCCGCGATTGGCCAGCGCGTCGGCGCGCAGATTGCCTTCGGTATCGGCGTGTCCCTTCACCCAGTGCCACGTGATTTCATGCTCGCGGACCATTTCGTCAAGCTCGAACCACAGATCTGCGTTCTTGACGGGTTTGCGGTCGCTGGTCTTCCAGCCGTTGCGCTTCCAGGCGTTGATCCAGGTCTCGATGCCGTTCTTGACGTATTTCGAGTCGGTGTAGATCTCGACCTTCGCGGGTCGCTTGAGGCTTTCCAGCGCGCGTATCACCGCGATAAGTTCCATGCGGTTGTTGGTCGTCCGCGACTCACCGCCGAAGAGCTCGCGTTCGCGCCGGCCGTACTGGAGAAGCGCACCCCAGCCGCCCGGACCGGGGTTGCCCTTGCACGCGCCGTCGGTGTAGATCACCACCGGCGCCGTCATGCGGCGCCGCTCACTCGGGCACGTCCGCGCACTCGCGTACTTGCCGCGCAGCCGATGCCAGCGCCTTCTTGCGCACGCGGCGCGACCACGCGGGCGTGATCACACGCATTCCCAATATGCGCTTGGTGGCGCGCAGGAAGTACACGCCACCAGCGATCGGCCACCAGCGATCGCCGCCCTTTTCGAAGAAGTGGAAGCGCTGGAGCCATTTTTCCTGCGCGAATGGTGGCACGTAGCAGTCGAGACGACCGCCGGCGACCTCGAAGCCGAGCAGCGAGAGCCAGTCCTTCAGCCGGTGGAGCGCGATGAAGTTGCCGGTCCAGGGCATCGTCTGCTCGCGGCCGAAGTAGCGCTTGAAGCCGAACAGGCTGAAGGGATTGAAGCCGGCGATGATGAGCTGACCCTCGGGTCGGATAACCCGGTGAACCTCGCGCAGCAGCTGATGCGGCTGATCGGTGAATTCCAGCACGTGGGGCAGGATGATAAGGTCGACGCCGTTCTCCGCGAACGGAAGCCAGTGCGGATCGGCCAGCACCTGTGCGGGTTCTTCCAGGTCGACGGTCAATCGCGTCGTGATGCGCGAGCCTCGCAAGAGCGGGTATTCCGGCAGGCCGATCTGCAGCGCGTGGAAGCCGAAGATATCGGCGAGCGTACGGTCGAAGTAGGCCTGTTCGCGTTCGAGCAGATAGCGGCCGAGCGGCTTCGCGAACCACGCGGCCAAGGTTCCGGTTGACAGGGTCAACGGTGCTGTCGAAGATTCGGCCATGACGGCGATTATCCCGATCCCGGCATTCGCCGACAACTACATCTGGTTGCTCCGGGAACGCGGGATGGCCGCTGTCGTCGATCCCGGCGACGCCACGCCGGTGCTCGGATAGCTTGAACGCGAATGCCTCCAGCTCGCCGCGATTGTGAACACGCATCACCACAGCGACCTCGTCGGCGGCAATCGCGCGCTGCTCGGTGCCGGTATTCGGGCCGGCGCACAATCCCTGGGGTTACGCGCGTCCTTGCGGAGGGCGACACGTTCTCTGTGTCCGCAATCGGGCTCGGTCTTTCCGTCCTCGACGTGCCGGGCCACGCGGCCGGTCACATCGCTTGCATCGGACGGCGTGCCGAGCGCCCGATCGTCTTCTGCGGCGATACGCTGTTCACTGGAGGTTGCGGAGGGCTGTTCGCCAGGCACGCCGGCACGAATGGTCGATTCGCTGTCCAAGCTGGCCGCGCTGCCCCCCGGACACTCGCGTCTTCTGCGGCCACGAGCATGCGCTCGCGAACCTTCGCTTCGCGCAGGCGGTCGAACCGGAAATGCCTTGTTGCGCCAGCGCCGGGCCGGCGCACAGGCGAAGCGCGATCGGGGCGAGCCGACGGTTCCGTCGACGAGCACCGAGGAACGTGCGCCGAATCCGTTCCTGCGTAGATGGGCCGGCGGTTCGCGCTGCCGCCGAGGTGCATTCCGGTCGGAGGTTCACTGATCGAGTCGGGGATTCGCCGAGCTTCGCGCCTGGAAAAATGCGTTCTGAGTCTTTCACAAGCCGGCTTGACGCATAGCGGCGCGGGCCCCTACCATCGCGCCATTTTGCGTCTCTTGAGATCAAGTTCGTCAGCTTTTACGAGCGCGACATCGCGCGCCGTCACTGTGTCGCTCGCGCTGGTGCTCGCCTCCTGCGCGACCGTGCCAAACGAAAGGCCGGCGGCGGTGATCGCAGCGCCCGCGCCGCCGAGCGTAGCCGAGCCCGCCGCTGGGCCGGAGGACCCGATCACCGCGGCGGAAATCGCGGTCGAGCCAATGCATCCTGGCGTGCCACCGGAGCCCCCGGCGGAGCTCGCGACCGGAGGCGATCCGGATTCGGTCACCAACGCGACGCTGCAATTGCGCTCCGAGTACGGCGACCTTTGGACGCGGATCCGCCTGGGGTTCATCCTCGACGATCTCGATACGCCGTTGGTGAAAAAATCGGAGGAGTGGTACGCGGCGCGGCCGGAGTACTTTGCGCGGATGGTCGAGCGCAGCCGCCGCTACCTCTATCACATCGTCGTCGAAGTCGAGAAGCGCGCCATGCCGCTGGAAATCGCGCTGCTGCCGATGATAGAGAGCGCGTACAACCCGATGGCCTACTCGCGCAGCCGCGCTTCGGGCATCTGGCAATTTATACCCTCGACCGGCAGGTCGTTCGGCATGAAGCAGAACTGGTGGTTCGACGAGCGCCGCGACGTGATCGCCGCCACCGACGGAGCGCTCGACTACCTGCAGAAGTTGCACGCCGAGTTCGGTGACTGGTATCTCGCGCTCGCCGCGTACAACTGGGGCGAAGGCTCGGTGCGGCGCGCGATCGCGGCCAACCGGAAGCGCGGCGAGCCAATAGACTATCTGAGCCTCAAGATGCCTGCCGAAACGCGCAGCTACATTCCCAAGCTTCAGGCGGTGAAGAATATCTTCAGCGATCCCGAGCGCTACGACCTGACGCTCGCCGACATGCCCGACGCACCGTATTTCACCGTCGTGCAGACCAAGAAGAAAATGGACGTCAAGGTGGCCGCCGAACTGGCCGAAATGCCGCTGGACGAGTTCCTTTCGCTCAATCCGCAGCACAACCGGCCCGTGATCGCGGGCGCCGACCAGACGACGATACTGCTGCCTTACGACAAGGCGGAGCTGTTCGCCGCCAAGCTCGAGTTGACCGATCAGCCGATAGTGACGTGGCAGGCATACAAATTCAGGGCCGGCGAAACCCTGCAACAGGTAGCGGTCCGCTTCGGCCTGCCACTCGAGACGCTCAGGGCGGTCAACGGCATCGGGCCACGCGCGAAAGTGCCGATCGGCCACGCGTTGCTGGTCCCGTCGCAGGTTTCGTCGGATGCGACCGCGGCGAGCCTGCAGAACGCGGTATTTACCACCGTTCCGAGCGGACGTAGTTTCTACCATCGCGTGCGCAAAGGCGAGACGCTGGCGTCGATCGCTGCGCGCTACGATGTTTCCACCCAGGATCTCAAGACCTGGAACGCCGAGCGGGCCGCGAGAATCGTTCCGGGGCAGCGCTTGCGCGTGGTGAGCGACGCTGGCTCCGTACCGGGGAGGAAGTCCAAACGCGGGGGCAAGACCCGCGCAGTTTCGGCCAAGCCTGCGGCGGGCAAGGGCGGGGGCAGCGCGAAGCCGGCCTCAGCGCCCGCAAAACGTCCGCGGCACCACACGGCTCAGCGCTAGCGGCCCGTCTGAGGCAAAACAGGCGACACTCTCGTGTCGCCTGTTCTGGGGCCATCGCAGCCCGCGATGGCCATCCGGCTGCGGAAGCCTACAGCTTCTTTGCCTTCTTGGCTTTCTTCTTCTTGGCTGTTTTCTTCTTGGCTTTCTTCTTCGGGGCAGCCTTCTTCTTGGTGGCCTTCTTCTTCTTGGCCGGTCTGCGCTTCGCCGCTTTTCTCTTCTTCGGGGCGGCCTTCTTCGCCTTCGACTTCCTCTTCGCCGCCTTCCTCTTCTTCGGCGCCGCTTTCTTCTTCGCCGCCTTCTTCTTCGCCGCCTTCTTCGGCGCGGCCTTCTTCGCCTTGCGCTTCTTCGCCTTCTTCTTCGGCGCAGCCGGGGCTGCCGGAGACGCCATGGTCATCATGTCAGCCATCATCTTCAGTTCTCCTGTCTGAGTTGCTGAAACTGTTATGTGCTACTGCTTCAGCGCAGGTCCCGCCGGTTCTGTCTGAAGCGTCGCCTACTTCGCCTACTATTTCAGTCGACCCCTTGACAAACCCATTGACACCTGCTGCCTGAATTCTAGCCACTTTTTTTTGAATTACAAGATTTAATTGCAAATTCGGGTGACGCTGCACGTCACTGTTGCGGATTCGCACATCGCAACTTTCGACTTTCGCAACCACTTTGACGGCGAAACCGAACACGCTCAAAGCAGCCGCGATTCCCGCGCGAAAAGCTCGCCGACAGTCTCGCGCTGCCCGACAAGTTGCATCATGCCGCCGTCGACAAGCACCTCCGCGGCGCGCGGCCGCGAGTTGTAGTTCGAGCTCATCGCCATTGCGTAAGCGCCCGCCGACAGGATCGCCAGCAAATCTCCTTCGGCGAGCGCGAGCGTGCGGTCGCGAGCAAGAACGTCTGCGCTCTCGCACACAGGACCGACGATCTGCCAGGTACGGGGTTGTTCGTCGTTGCGCCGCCGCACCGGGCGTACCTCGTGCCACGCTTCGTATAGCGCCGGCCGAAGCAGATCGTTCATCGCGGCGTCGACGACGGCGAAGCTGCACTCGTGGCCTGGTTTCAGGTAGCTGACTCGCGTCAGCAGCACACCGGCATCGCCGGTCAACCGCCGGCCAGGCTCGAAGACGATCATCTCGGTCCGGCCGCGGAAAAGCTCGGCGATCATCGCGGCGTAATCGGCGAGAGCGACGGGAATTTCGTCGCGGTAGCGAATGCCGATACCGCCGCCGAGGTCGACGTGCTCGAGATGTATGCCGTCGGCGGCGAGCGCGTCGACCAGTTGCAGCAGCTTTGTCGTCGCCTCGCGGTAGGGCTCGAGTGCGGTGATCTGCGAGCCGATGTGGATGTCGATGCCGCGAATCGCGATGCCGGGGAGTTCTCCGGCGCGCCGGTAGAGTCCCGGCGCCTCATCGAAGGCGACCCCGAACTTGCTGTGCTTGAGGCCGGTGGAAATGTACGGATGCGTCCGCGCATCGACGTCGGGGTTGACGCGGAGGCTGACCGGCGCGACCTTGCCCGACCGCCGGGCGATGCGGTTGAGATGCTCGAGCTCACTCGCCGACTCGACGTTGAAGCAGAAAATGCCGAGCTCCAGCCCCTGAGAGAGCTCGTCGTCGGTCTTGCCGACGCCGGAGAAGACGACCTTGCGGGGATCGCCGCCGGCGGCGATCACACGCGCGAGCTCGCCGCCGGACACGACGTCGAATCCGCTGCCGAGCCGAGCGAAGACGTCGAGAACGGCGAGATTCGAGTTCGCTTTCAGCGCGTAGCAGATGAGATGGCGCAAGCCCGAAAAAGCTTCGTCGAACTCGCGGTACGCAGCCGCCAGCGCGGCACGCGAGTACACAAAGCATGGCGTCCCGTAGCGTGCCGCGACCTCGGTGAGCGAGACGCTCTCGACGCAGAGCGCGCCCTCGCGTTCAGCGAGCGCGGTCACTGCTGCTTATCCTTGTTCTCTTCCGGGGCGGGCTCGACCGGTGCCGGCGGTGCCGGCGTGTCGGCAGGTCTGGGCAGTGTCGTGGTAGGTGCGGCTCCCGGCGGCAGGCCGGTCGGGGCCGGGGCGGACTTGCCCGGCGGAAGTTTCAGCGGTCCCTTGATACCGCAACCGACAGCTGCGAACACCGCCGCACAGGCGATGATCGCCGCGATGGAACGGCGTAACATCCAGGACTCTGTGGACGACACCTTCATGCGATTGCGCCGAAGTCTATCACGCCGAAGTCGGTCAACCCGATGATCGACGAGAGCGCATTTATCGCGCTGACCGAGCGCGTCCTCGACATCATCGGCGCAGCCCTCGACGCCGCCGGAGGCGACCTCGACTGGTCGGCGAACGACGGCGTCCTGACCATCGAATGCGCCGATGGCAGCCGCGTGATCGTCAATCGTCACGTGCCCAATCGCGAGCTGTGGGTCGCGGCAAAATCGGGCGGCTTCCACTTTCGCGCCGAAAGCGGCGCGTGGCGCGATACGAAGAGCGGCGAGGAGCTCGGTAGCGCGCTGGAGCGGGTTCTGCAGTCGCAGGGCGGCGTGGTCGTCCAACTTCCGCCATTGCTGGCCGGCACGGTCGCGTAGCCCGGGTTGAGCCGCAGGCGAAACCCGGGTCAGCGGCAGCACGCGCGCGACTTGCCGGGGATTCGCAGGGCGCGTCCCGGTCTACGCATCGATGATCAATCGAGCAACGGCGTCAGTGCGTCGAGCTCGCGCCGCGCCTCCGCGGCCCCGGGCAGCAGCGATTCGACAAGGGCCCAGAAGCGGGGCGAATGGTTGAGCTCGACCAAGTGCGCTACTTCGTGGGCCACGACGTAGTCGGCGACGCGTGGCGGCAGCTGCACCAGGCGCCAATTGAGGCGGATTTCGCCGCGATGATTGCAACTGCCCCATTGCGAGCGCGCATTCGACAGCTTGACCGCCGGCGGCGGCCGCTTGAGACGGCTCGCGAAGTGGAGGGCTCGCGGTGTGAGCAACGACAGCGCCTGCTCCTTGAGCCAGCGAAAGCAAAACGCCGCGATCTCGGTTTCGTCGCCGGGGTTGGGGTGCAGCACGGTCAGATGCAGAAGGTCCGCGGCGATGGCCTTTTTGAGCGCGGGATAAAGCGCGAGCGTCAGCGCCCTTCCCTGAAAGAGGAGCGGCGCGCCCTCGTGCCACTCGGTAGGCAGCGATTCGCGGTTGCGCCCTCGCCACTCGGCGAGCGTGTCGATGACCCAGCGCGCGCGTTCCTTCAGCGCCAAGTCGACTTCGCGGATCGTGACCCAGCGCGGCGCCCGCACGACGAGGCCGGAGTTGTCGATCGTCATGCCGATCGACTGCCGGCGGGCGCGAATGAGACGGTAGTCGACGTCCTGCCCCGCGAGCAGCACGCGGCGCAGGCCGGCATCGCCTTCCTCCTGCCGGCGTCCGATCAGCCGTGCGGTGTCGGCGTTTCGCCTAGAGGATTTCCGAGCCGCGCGACCTCGTCCTCGATCCACGTTTCGACCTCGTTGGTCAGCCGCTGCATGTCCTTGCCCTCGGGGCGGATCGGCGGGCCGATCGACACGGTAACCGTGCCGGGCCGTTTGCGGAGTACGCCTTTGGGCCATAAATAGCCGGCATTATGCGCCACCGGAACGATGGGTACGCCAAGAGCGATCGCCAGCCGCGCCCCGCCGCTCTTGTAACGCGCACGCGTTCCCGCCCGGATCCGCGTTCCCTCGGGGTAAACGACGATCCAGAACCCCTGCTGCAGCCGCTCGCGTCCCTGCTCCGCGATTTGCTGCATCGCGTCCTTGCCCGCCTTGCGGTCGATGGTGATTGGCGAGGCGAGCGTGAATGCCCACCCGAAGAACGGAATCGACAGCAGCTCTTTCTTGGCGACGAACGCCAGCGGCGGAAAAAGGAAATTGAGGGCGAGCGTCTCCCAGGTCGACGAATGCTTGGACATGACGATGTGTGGCGCGACGCGAGGCGGAATGTTTCCTCTGCCCACGACGCGATGGCGGATGCCGCAGATCAGCCGTGCGGCGGCGAGATTGATCCAGCACCAGCCCGTGATGAACTTGAAACGCGGCACGCGCGGCAGCCAGAACGAGAGCAGCACCAGAACGGCATAGATCGGCGTAACGATGAGCTGGAACAGCGCGAAGAGGAGTGAGCGCACATCCGACATCGGCACGGCCGTCAATCCCCGGCGAGGAGCGCGGTGACGGCGAAGGCCAAGTCCGGAAAGATCACGGTTTTCTTGGGGAAATTGCCCTCGCGCAGCGTTTTCTCGCCCTTGCCGGTCAACACCAGGATCGGTTGCGCGCCGATGGCTTCCGCCGCCTGCAGGTCGCGCAGCGAATCGCCGATGCACGGCACGCCGGTCAGCTCGACGCCGAATCGCTGACCGATGTCGGCGAGCATGCCGGGCTTGGGCTTCCGACATAGGCAATCCGAATCGGCGGCGTGCGGACAGAAGAAGACCGCGTCGATGCGGCCGCCGACTTGTGCGAGCGCCTTGTGCAGTTTTTCGTGGATCGAGATCAGCGTCGTTGTGTCGAACAGTCCGCGGCCAAGGCCCGATTGGTTCGTCGCCACGACGACGCGGAAGCCGGCGTGGTTGAGCCGCGCAATCGCTTCCAGGCTGCCGGGAATGGGGCGCCACTCATCCGGGGACTTGATGTACTGGTCGCTGTCGTAGTTGATGACGCCGTCGCGGTCCAGGATGATCAATTTCACCTGGCGCGTGTGCGGCGCGGGATCGGAGGCGAACTGGACCAAGGTGGCGGTGCCTCAGACGGCCAGCTTCGAAATGTCGGCAACCTGATTCATCGCTTCGGCCAGGCCGCGCAGAAGCGCCAGCCGGTTGGCGCGCAGCGCCGGATCCTCCGCCATGACGAGCACGTCGTCGAAGAAGCGATCGACACTCTTGCGCGTGGAAGCCAGCGCGCGCAACGCTTCGGTATATTCGCCGCGGTCGACGTGCTGGTGCACGACGGGAAGGAGCTTTTGCACCGCCGCGAACAAGTCGTGCTCGGCGCCGTCGGCGAAGAGCGACCGGTCGACGGCGGGCGCCGCGTCCGTACCCGATTTCTTCAGGATGTTGACGATGCGTTTGTTGGCCGACGCTAGCGCCCCGGCCTCTGGAAGCCGCTTGAATTCGCGCACCGCGTTTACTCGCGACGGAACCTCGTCGAGAGGGGGCCGTTTGTCGACCACGGAGTCGACGATTTCACGCTCGTAGGCGGCAGCGAGTTGATGACGATAACGTTCGTAGACGAAGTCCTCGACGTCGGTGACGACGGTGGCCGAGAGCGTCCCGGGCTGGAAGGTCGACGCCGCGAGTTGCAGCAACGCCCGCAATTCCAGTTGCAGCGGCCCCCCTTGCACTCGGGCGCTTGCGCCGAAAACATCGAACGCGCTGATCAGAGCCAGCGCGGCCCGCCGGAGCCCGTACGGGTCCTTGTCTCCCGTCGGCTGGAGTCCGATGCCGAAAAAGCCGACCAGAGCCTCGGTTCGATCGGCCGCAACGAGAGCCGCCCCGATCGAGTTTTCCGCCCATGCTTCCGGATCCTGCCGCACGATATATTGCGCGCCAATCGCTTCCGCGACCTCGGCGGGCTCGCCGTCGTGCAGCGCGTAATAACGGCCCATGATGCCCTGCAACTCGGGGAATTCGCCGACCATTTCGGTGAGGAGGTCCGCTTTGGCGAGGTACGCAGCGCGATCGACGAGAATCGCATCGGTTCCGGTTTTTTCCGCGATGAATCGTGCGATCGCGCGAATGCGCTCGACGCGATCGAGCTGGCTGCCGAGCTTGTGGTGATACACGACCTTCGCAAGCCTCGGCACGCGACTGGCGAGGGCCTGCTTGCGATCCTGATCGTAGAAGAACTTGGCGTCGGCAAGCCGCGCGCGCAGTACGCGCTCGTTGCCGTGAATGATCGCTTCGGGATCGCGAATGTCGAGGTTGCTCACGAGCAGAAAACGGTTTTGCAGCCGGCCGTCGGCGCCGGCCAGCGCGAAATATTTCTGGTTCTGCTGCATGGTGAGGATCAGGCATTCCGGCGGTAACTCGAGAAACGCCGGATCGAAGCCGCCGGGGTATACCTTCGGCCACTCGACCAGCCCCGTCACCTCGTCGAGCAGCGCGTCTGACATCAGGATGCTTGCTCCGCCCGCAGCAGCCTCGAGCCCGGCGACGATCCTGTCGCGGCGCTCCGCAAAGCTCGGCAATACCTTGCCCTCGGCTTCCAAAGTCGGCGCATACGCGTCGGCGGTTTTCACTTCGATATCGGGCCGGCTCAAGAAGCGATGGCCCGCGGTCGTGCGCCCGGCCTCGAGTCCAAGCACGCTGACCGGAACGATCGCTGCGCCATGCAGGGCGAGAAGCCCATGCGCCGGACGTACGAACTTGATGTCGTTGTAGTAACCGCCGCCGCGGGCGTAATTCATGACCTTGGGAATCGGCAAGGCGTCGATGGCGCGCTCCAGCGCGCTCTGCAGCGAGGGCGTCAGCGTGGAACCCTTCGCCAGCGAACGCAGCCAAACGCAATCCACTTTGCCGTCCGACTGTACGTAGAGGTGGTCAGTGCCGTCCCAAACGTCCGGGTACCCTTCCACAAGATGCGGGCGCCCGAGCTTCTTCAGGCGCCCGAGCAGGGCAGGCGTCGGTTTGCCTGATGCATCTTGGGCCTGCGTCTTCGGCATCAGCCGCTCGACTAGCTCTTGATCCGGCGCCTCGGATAACACATTGCTTATCGAGACCGCCAAGCGCCGTGGCGTCGCGTACGAAATCGGCGTGCTTTCGGGCATCAAGAAATGATCGTTACGAAGGTAATCAAACACGGAGTTCCCGAACGCCTTGCCGAGGTCTTTCAGCGCCTTCGGCGGCAGCTCCTCGGTGAGCAACTCGACGACGAGCGTGCGCGTCGGCGTGGATGTCATGCAGCGCTCCGCCGCAAATCCGAGGGAAGCATCGGAAACCCCTGCGCCTCACGCGACTCGACATATGCCTGCGCGACCAGGCGCGACAGCGTACGGATGCGGCCGATGTAGGCCGCGCGCTCGGTCACCCAGATCGCGCCGCGCGCGTCGAGCAGGTTGAAAGTGTGCGCGGCCTTGAGGATCATTTCGTAGCCCGGCAGCGGCAGCTTCACCTCCAGCAGGCGTGTGGCCTCGCTTTCGAAGAACGCAAACTGCTCGAAGAGTTTCGGCACATTGGACTCTTCGAAGGCATACTGCGATTGCTCGACCTCGTTCTGGAAGAAGACGTCGCGGTAAGAAATGCCTTCGACGTAGACGAGATCGAATACCGACTCGACATTTTGCAGCGACATGCTCATTCGCTCGAGCCCGTACGTTATCTCGCCGGTGATCGGATTGCAGTCGAGGCTGCCGACCTGCTGGAAGTAAGTGAACTGCGTGATCTCCATGCCGTTCAGCCACACTTCCCAGCCAAGTCCCCACGCGCCAAGCGTAGGATTCTCCCAGTCGTCTTCGACGAAGCGCACATCGTTCTTCTTCAGATCGAAACCCAGCTTCTCGAGCGATCCGAGGTAGAGATCGAGGATATTTGCCGGCGAAGGCTTGAGCGCGACCTGGAACTGGTGATGCTGGTGCAGCCGGTTCGGGTTCTCGCCGTAACGGCCGTCCTTGGGACGCCTCGAAGGCTGCACGTACGCGGCGCGCCACGGCTCCGGGCCCAGGGCGCGCAGAAACGTCGCGGTATGCGACGTGCCCGCGCCGACCTCCATGTCGTACGGCTGCAGCAAGGCACAACCCTGCGCACCCCAATAGTCCTGGAGCTTGCCGATGACCTGCTGAAAGCTGAGCATCAAAGAGGCGGGATCGGGCCGAAGATCTTGATATTACTGGATGATCGCATCGCCACGCCACCGCTTCAAACGAATCCGGTCGGACGTCGTCGCCCGAACGCGGACGCTGCGCCCGCGAGCACGAACGCAGCGAAGATGGCGAGCGTGTCGCCGAAGCGGATATACGGTGTCGTTCCAGTGCGTCCCGCGACGCTGCCTTCGAGCACGCCTCGCGTGAACCATGGCAACCGCGCCAGTTCCTTGCCGTGGTGATCGATGATCGACGTGATGCCGGTGTTGGTCGAGCGCAGCATCGGCCGCGCAGTCTCGATCGCGCGCATGGCTGCGATCTGCTCGTGCTGCTCCGCCGCGAATGAGCGGCCGTACCAGGCGTCGTTGGTGACGTTGACGAGCAGCGTCGCCTCGGGCAGCGCTGCGATGAGCTCGCTGCCGAATGCGTCCTCGTAGCAGATATTGACCGCCACGCGTTCGCCGGCAACTTCGAATGGCGCCTGGAAGGCGGGACCCGGAGTTTGATCGGCGAGCGGAATGTGAAGCACGCGGCGGATGAACCAGCCCAGGACTGGCTTGGCGGGAATCGTCTCGCCCAACGGCACGAGATGGCGCTTGCGATAGACCTGCGTCGGTGCCGTGCCGAGGCTCACGACGCTGTTGAAATAATGATCCTCGTCCTCGCCTGCCGTCCTTGGCTCGAAGAAGAAGAGCCCCATGAGCAGGTCGCCGCCGCGTTGCTGCGCCGCCGCGCGCAGTCGGGCAGCGTATTCCTCCGGAACCTCGTCGGCGAACATGGGCAGCGCCGATTCCGGGAGCACGATCAACCGGCCTTTGGCTTGAGCGACGAGCTCCAAGTAGATCGCGAGCGTCTGTTCGCGATACTTCGCTGCGAATTTGAGGTCCTGCTCGATGTTGCCTTGCACGAGGCTCACCGCAACCGGATCGCGATTCGGGCGGCTCCATTCGATGCTGCGCAAGCCAAGACCCGTGCTCCACACGGCAAGCAGAGCCGCCGCCGCCACGGCAGCGCGCCGGCGCGCCGGGCGGAACGCTTCGACGGCATAGACCACGAGTGCCGCTGAAGACGCGACCGCGAGACTGACCAGGAAAACGCCTCCGAGCGGCGCGTAACCGGCAAGAGGCGCTTGCGTCTGCGCGTAACCCACGGCGAGCCACGGCATGCCGATCGAAAGCCAGCTGCGCAGCCATTCCGTCACAGTCCAGAGCGCCGCGGCTGCGGCAAGACGTTGAGGCGCATCAACACCGGCGAGGCGCGCCATCGCCCAGCCTGCGAGCGCGGGAAAGAGTGCGAGGAAGGCGCAGAAGAACGCGGTGGCCAGCGCGGCAAGCGGGCCTGCCATGCCGCCGAACATCGCCAGGGCGACATAGAGCCAGGACACGCCGGCGCCGAACAACCCGAGCCCGAACGCAAACCCGAGCCATGCGGCGGCGCGAGGCGACGCGGCTCGCCGCCACAGTGCGAACAGGCAGGCCAGCGTCAGAACGGGCAGTGCGGAAAAGCCGAAAGGCGCGAAACCGAAGACCGTCGCGGCGCCGAGCAGTAGCGACGCGACGATCGGTGCGATCGCGGGTACCGAAAGCCTTACCATCGCCAAGGCTCTGGCAGGCTAAGCCGCGTCCGCCGACGAATCTTCTTCGGGTTCCGGCGCCAGCCGCTCGACTTGCAGCGTGTAGATGCGGCGGCTGTCGGCGCGCACGACCTTGAAGCGGAAATTGTCTATCGTTGTCGACTCGCTGCGCTTGGGCAGGCGGCCGAAGGCCTGTAGCACCAGGCCGCCGATGGTATGAAATTCCTCGTCGCTGAACCGCGCGCCCAGCGTCTCGTTGAAAGTGGCGATCTCCGTCTGCGCTTTCACCCGGTAGCGCCCTCCCGCCTCGGGAATGATGTTGTCCTCGGCCTCGTCGAAGTCGTATTCGTCCTCGATGTCGCCGACGATCTGTTCCAGCACGTCCTCGATGGTCACCAGGCCCGAGACGCCTCCGTACTCGTCGACGACGATGGCGATATGGTTGCGGTTGGCGCGGAAGTCGCGCAACAGCACGTTGAGCCGCTTGGACTCGGGCACGAAGACGGCGGGGCGCAGTGTATCGCGCAGGTTGAACGACTCCGGATTGGTGTAGTAATTGAGCAATTCCTTGGCGAGCAGGATGCCGACGATGTCGTCCTTGTTCTCGCCCACGACTGGAAAGCGCGAGTGGCGCGTTTCCATCACGAAGGGAATGAACTGGACGGGCTCGTCTTCGATCGACACGACGTCCATCTGGGCGCGCGGAATCATGATGTCCCGCACGGTCATCTCGGAGACCTGGAGCGCGCCTTCGATGATGGACAAAGCGTCCGCGTCCAGCAGCTTGTGCTCGAACGCGCCGTGCAGCAGCGTAAGCAACTCCTCGCGGTCTTCCGGCTCGCGGATCAGGAACGCCGAGAGGCGCTCGAGCAGCGTCGGACGCTGATGGCTCTTGTCCTTTGTCTGTTGGTTCATCGGCGGGCGGGCCGCGAAAGCGACGTCGCCGGGGCAGGATGCGCCGCGTAGGGGTTGGCGAAACCCAGTCCCGCGAGGATGGCAATCTCGTGCGCTTCCATCCTCGCGGCCTCGGCGGCCTGTTCGTGACCGTAGTCTTGCAGGTGCAGCATGCCGTGGACGACGAGATGCGCGCAATGCGCGGCGAACGGTTTGCCCTGCTGCATCGCCTCGCGTCTCAACACCGGAGCGCAAAGCACGATATCACCGCCGGGCGCACCATGTTCGTCATCGTACACGAACGACAGCACGTTGGTGGGACGGTCCTTGCGGCGATGCCGGCGATTGAGCGCTCGACTTTCGGCTTCGTCGACGAAGCGAAGCACGACCGTCATGCTCGCACTGTGCGCGGAGAGGGCCGCCTGTACCCAGCGCCGAAGCAAGGGACGTGCCGGCAGATCGTCGCCGGCCGCCGCGTATTGCACGGTCACTGACAGCTGCGCTCGATACGAGATCATGCTGCCGCCCGCGCCCGGGCGAGCAACCTGGCATAGAGTGGCGCGACTGTCGCATCGTCGAGAGCGAGCAGGTTATCGCCGACGTAGAGCTCGATCGTCGACCAACCGGGAACCTGTGCGTTACCGATATGCTGCGCAAGCCACGCTCCCTCCGCGGCCGCAAGGTGATCGCGGGCCTTGGCCACTGCCGCCGCCGGCGCCGGCAAATGGAGGTGGAACAGATTCACTTGCGGCGGTTGCGGATCGATGACCAGGCCATCGATCTCCGACAGTGCTTGCCCGAGCGCAAGCGCGCGTGCGCGATACGCCGGCATCTTGGCGAGCTGCGCGTCGATCCGCATGGCGGCCGACGCGACGAAGGGGTGCAACTGGAAGAGCGTACCGCCCTGACGGCGCCTCCAGATGCGGGCCTCGGCAATGAAATCTCGAGGGCCGAGCAGCATGGCTCCCGCCAGCGCACCGATCCCCTTGTAAAAGGAAACGTAGACCGAATCGAAATGCGCGCAGATATCCGCAAGCGTCTTCGGTGCGTAAAACTCGCGCGTTTCCCACAGCCGAGCGCCATCGAGGTGCAGCCTCACGCCGCGCTCGCGCGCAAGCGCCGTCAGTGCCTCGAGCTCGTCCCACGCCGGTAGACGGCCGCCGATCTCGCGCGCCGGCAGCTCGAGCAACAGCGCCGCGAGGCGCTCGTGGCAAGCCGCCAGATCCAGCGCCAAGGTCGGCCGATCGCGCGGTCCCAAGAGCGTCGCCTCCAGGCGATGCAATCGGGCATAGCCACGCTCCTCGTGCAGCTCGAGATGCGCCGTCGGGTGCATGGCGACACGGCGATCACCGGCGCGCTCGCACCAGATGCGCAACGCGATCAGCTGCGCCATCGTGCCGCTGACCATGAATACCCCCGCAGGCTTGCCAAGGAGGGCACAGACCTTCGCCTCGAACGACTCGATGAGCTCGCCGTCGCCGTATCGGTCGGCATGCCAGCCGTGCTCGCGGCACCAGTCCGCGGTGCGGGCGAGCTCGACCCCTGGGATTTCCGGCGCGTGGCCGGACACATGCAGCACGCAGCGGCGCCGCAGCGCCTCCAGCTCGCGCCCGGAGAGCATCAGCGCTCGCGGCGCCGGTCGACCGCAGGAGCGTCGATGCGCTCGCTCTGCGTGTGCTTTTCGTAGGCGCTGATGATCTTCTGCACCAGGGGGTGGCGTACGACGTCGGCGCTGGTGAAATCGGTGAACGCGATCCCGCGCACGTCAGCGAGCACGCGCCGTGCCTCGATCAATCCGCTCTTCTGACCGCGCGCGAGATCGATCTGCGTGACGTCTCCGGTGATGACCGCCTTGGTGCCGAAGCCGATGCGGGTCAGGAACATCTTCATCTGCTCGGGCGTCGTGTTCTGTGCTTCATCGAGAATGATGAACGAGTGATTGAGCGTCCGGCCGCGCATGTAGGCAAGCGGCGCGATCTCGATGGTATTGCGCTCGAAGAGCTTCGCGGTCTTGTCGAAGCCCATCAGATCGTACAGCGCGTCGTAGAGCGGGCGCAGATAGGGGTCGACCTTCTGCGCGAAGTCGCCGGGAAGAAAACCGAGCCGCTCGCCGGCCTCGACGGCGGGGCGCACCAGCACGAGCCGCTTGACCACGTCGCGTTCCAGCGCGTCGACCGCGCAGGCGACGGCGAGATATGTCTTGCCGGTGCCGGCCGGTCCGATGCCGAAAGTGATGTCGTGATCTTGGATATGCTGCAGATACGCGAGCTGGTTCGGCGTTCGCCCGTGCAGGTCGGCGCGGCGAGTGCGCAACACCGGTCCCTCGCGTTCTGCGACCTCGGGCGGCGGGGGAGACCCCGGCGTCTCACCACGCAGTTCGATCAACCCGAGCTGGACGTCATCGACCGTCAACGGCTCCTGGGCCTGCGCGTAGAAGCGATTGAGTGCGGTCGCAGCCTGCTCGACGGAGCCGCGGGCGCCGCGCAGCGTGAAGGTCGCCCCGCGGCGCGCGATGGCGACGTCGAGCGCAGCCTCGATCTGCCGCAGATTGGCGTCGAGCGCCCCGCAAAGGTTCGCCAGCGCCCGGTTATCGACCGGCGCGAGCGTAACCTCGGCGCTGTGCGGCTTCAAGCGGGACGAAGCATGTATGGCCGCGAGGCGCGGCTAGACACCTTGTCGCATCAGCGGTGCCTTGAGCGCCTCGCCGAGCGTGCTCGCCGATTCGATGAGATGCGCGCGAGTAACGTCGTCCCGGTTGCCGCCGCCAGCGGCGGCCTTGATCTGCGCCGCGAGCAGCTTCGCCTCCTCGCGGAAGAGCGCGGTGGCATCCGCGGGAGTGCTCGGCGCTGGTCGGATGAGGACGGTCGCGATGCGGCGCAGGTGTTCGCGCTGCAGGTCGCGGCGCGGCCCGGAAATCGAGCCGCCGGTCTTCAACTCGCTCCAGATCGAACCGCGCAGCGCGGCGAATAGCTCGTTCAGCGTCAACGCCTGGTCAGTCTTGCTCACCTTGATCCCGGAATCGAGCAGCCGGGCGAGCACAGTGTCGCTCAGGAGTTGGTTTAGGACGGAGGTCTGCAGCGCGAGCACGCGGCTCCGGAGGCTGAAATCGGGATTGAACCGGCTGGCTTGGCCACCGCCGAAGCCGATGTTGAGATAGTCGATTCCCATGCTACGCAGGAATTCCGGCTTGAACCGGAAGCTATCCGCCGAGAAGATGCCGGTCGCAATGAGATTGAGTGCCGCGCGTTGTTTGTCGGGCGCCACGGGCGTCAACGGCAGGCGCGACGTCCCCGCGAAGTCGCGCACGTAATAGACGCCGCCGACGTATTTCGCGGTCAGCGCGGCGGCGCGACTGAACTGCCGGAACCCCGCTTCGAAGCTGCGCCGCAGGACGTCGTACGACTCGCCCGTCTTCAGTTGCTTCGTCTGCAGCCGTTGCCAGAGTTCCTGTGAGATCACGAGCCGCTTCGAGAGGTAAAGCAAGGGATCGGAACCGAGGTCGAACTGGCTCGCGTCGGGATCGAGGCCCGCGATCGCTTCCTCGTCGGACGAGAACGCGAGCAGTGGATCGCTTGTGCCGCGCGCGGCGATCTTCGCGAGCTCCTCGGTCTCGGTCTCCTTGGGCAGCGGTCGGTACGCGTATTCGATCGCCCAATAGTCATAGGGCCCGATCGTCGGCTCGACGTAAGCACCCTGCGATTCGCCCTTCACCGCGATGTTGAGCGGGTTGTAATCCATCACCGAGCCGGAGATGCCGGTTTCGCGGCTGAACACCGGGTCGGAGATCTTGGCGAGCGAAAAGACAGTGGATGCGCGGAAATTGTGCCGGAGGCCCAGCGTGTGGCCCACTTCATGCATCACGACGGCCTTCAGCGATGCCAAGACAAAGTCGTCCGCTTCGGGGCTGCCGGGCTCGATCTCACCGCGCTCGACGAGCAGGTCGAGGCCGAACTGCATTTCCGCGAGCGCGTCCGACGCGTAGGTGCAGAGGCTTCCGTTGAGGCCGAGCGATGCCTTGTACGCGTCGAACGCCGGCCACGCCGACGGCGCCTCCTCCACGATGAAGGTGCGATACAGGCGCGACCAGGATTCCGCAATGGCGACCTGCGCGTCCAGGATCTCGCCGGTGCGCGGGTCCACCGTCGACGGGCCGATCGCGAAGGCCGCGTCGGTGGAGACGAACCAGCGGACCGTCGAATGCCGTGCGTCGTACGTGTCGATCGCGCCGTCCTGACCCTGTTGCTTGGCGACGATCGCGTCCTTGATGCCGATCTTCTCGAACGCCTTGTTCCACTCGAGGATGCCGTCGCGCACGGCCGGGCGGTACTTCTCGGGGACCGTCCGGTCGATCCAGAAGACGATCGGCTCCTTCGGCTCCGACAGCGCGGCGTCCGGATCCTTCTTTTCCAGCCGCCAGCGATTGACGTAGTGCGTCTTGGCCGTGAATTTCGAGTCGGCCGAAAAGTCCCAGACCAGGCTTTCGAAATGCCCGACGCGCGGATCCGCACGGCGCGCGGCCATCGGCTCGCGCAGTTTCACGAAGTTGTACGTGTAGCCGAGAAACAGGCTGCGACCGTCGGGAAGCGTGGTGAATGGCGGGAACGGGTTCGGCGGCGGAGGAGTCGGCGTCGGCGCTGGCGGCACCGTGGCCTTGGGATTGAAATAGTGCGCCGAGACGGTGAACGACGTTTGGTCGGCCGCGCTCTTCACACCGTCGAAGCTCGAGTTCCTCGCGTCGAACGTGTAGTTGCGCATGTAGATGGCGGTCGTGAAGCGCTGGCCGACGGCGATGTCGGTCAGAAGCAGCGCATTGGCGTCGATCAGCACCGTCTTGCGCTCCGGATGCGGCTGGCTCGCGACCGTCGTTGCGCCGAGCAGGCTGTCGGTGAAGCCTTCCTTGACCCCCTGGGCGATCGGCGCGTTGGTACCACCGGTGAACGCGTAGTTCTTCGCGATTAACTGCACGGCGTTGCCGATGCGCTTGAACTCGACGATCTGGTCTAGCAGCATCATTCCGCCGTACACGCCTTGTTCGCCTACGCCGCGGCTCAGGTTGGCCGTGAAGAGGTAGGGAACGCCGAACTGCTCGGGCGCGAACTCAATCCAGACCTTGTCTTCCTTCTGCCACACTCGGAACAACCCGGGCGACTCGTGCGCGTCCTTGACGACATCGGCAAAGGGTTTCGC
>JALYSM010000095.1 GCA_030854785.1 Pseudomonadota bacterium | reverse complement strand
AACGCGGGCCGCGCGGTGATGAGTGGTGCGAGCGGTACGCTCAAGGCGCTCACGCTCGAGCTGGGCGGCAAGAACGCGTTGATTGCCTGTCCGGACGCGGCACCCGCGGAAGTCGCCGATGGCGTCGTGCGCGGCATGAACTTTCGCTACGTCACCGGCCAGTCGTGCAACTCGACCAGCCGCGTGTATTTGCACCGAGACATCCACGACGCGACGCTGGCCGAGATCGTCAGGCGCGTGGGAGAGCTCAAGGTGGGATTGCCGACCGAGCGCGAGAGCGAAGTCGGATGCCTCTCCAGCCAGGCGCAGTTCGACAAGACGATGAGCTATATCAAGCTGGGCATCGAGGCGGGCGCCCGGCTCGCGTACGGCGGCAAACGGCCGGCCGATCCCAGGCTCGCGCGCGGCTTCTTCGTCGAGCCGACCGTATTCGCCGATGTGACCGACGACATGCGCATCGCGCGCGAAGAGATCTTCGGGCCGGTGGTGAGCGTGCTCCGCTGGTCGGACGAGAACGACCTGCTGGCGCGCGTGAACGCGCTCGACGTCGGGCTCACGTGCTCGATCTGGACGCACGACCTCGACCGCGCGCACCGGCTCGCCTCCAGCGTCGAAGCGGGCTATGTGTGGATCAACGGCGCCGCGCAGCACTGGGTCGGCGTTCCCTTCGGCGGCTACAAGCAGTCGGGTATCGGGCGAGAGGAGTCGATCGAGGAGCTGCTCGCCTGCACGCAGATCAAGAACGTCAACGTGACGCTCAGGCGAAATGCATGACACTTGGGTCCCCGCCTTCGCGGGGACGACGATCATCGAGAGCGCCGACGCGCAACGTACCGCCGTCATTCCCGCGCAGGCGGGAATCCAGTGTCGTAAGTCCGAAGTCACTCGGTCCCCGCGACCTGCCCACGCGAAGACGGGAGCGGGGACGACATCGGGCGTTGCCGCTCAATTTGACAAGGCTCAATTGGAGGAGCGCATCATGCATCGCATTTTCTCGCTGTTCATCGGCACGTTGCTCGCGGTCTTTGCGTCCGTCGCAGCGGGCGAAGAGATCGCGGTCGGCAACTACGGCGTTTCGGCCAACGGCATGCCGTTCGGCGTCGCGCTCGTCAAGGGCTACTTCAAGGACGAAGGCCTCAACATAACCGGCCTCATCTCGTCGGCGGGCGGCGGGACATCGCTGCGCAACATGCTCGCGGGCGGCGGCGTACCCTACGGCGAAGTGAACCCGGGCGTGGTCGTCTCCGCGATCCTGGCCGGCGCGGACCTCAAGATCATCAGCGACAACGTCCTCACCGTGGCCGAGTTCGTGTGGGCGGTAAAGCCCGAATCGCCGATCAAGTCCCTCAAGGACTTCAAGGGCAAGAAGATCGGCTACACCAACCCGCGCTCGACCAGCCAGGCACTCGCGCGGATGCTGCTGCAGGCGGGCGGATACACCGAAGCCGACGCCGAGCTGGTCAAGACCGGTGGCTTCGGCGAGGGGATCGCCGCGCTGGATTCGGGCCTCATCGACGTCGCGGCGATCACCGAGCCGCTGTGGTCGAAGGTCAAGCACAAGTATCGCGCCGTCGTCGTCGCGAGTGAAGTGCTGCCGCCGCTCGACAACGTCGTGGGCGTGACGACCGTCGAGATGGCGGAAAAGAAAGGCGACTTCCTTCGCGCGGTGATCCGCGCCCGGCGCAAGGCGGTCAAGTTCATGAAGGAGCATCCGGACGAGGCCGCCGAGATCGTCGCCAAGCAATACAACATCGAACTCCCGGTCGCCCTTAGCGCGGTGCGCAACCTGACGACGAGCACCACGAAGGGCGTGCCCTACTGGGGCGAAGGCGAGATCCACATGGATGGCCTGAAGCGGATGATCGAGGCCCAGCGGTCGGTCGGTGCGATCACCGGCGAGGTCGACTACAGCAAGATCATCGACACGCGCTTCCTCCCCGACGATCTCAAGGCGATCAAATAGTGGATCGGTTCAGGGTGCACGGTAATTGCGGCCGTTTGTTGTGAGGCTGTCAGGTGTGACCAAACGAGTAACGGCCTGAAACCGCCACCCGTCATTCCCGCGAAAGCGGGAATCCAGTGTCGTACCAGCAAAGACGCTGGGTCCCCGCGTTCGCGGGGACGACCTATCCTTGTCAATCGGTTTGCTTGCAGCAGTTGGGGCGGCCCGTGACGGTTGAGCAGGTCCGGCTCTCCAACGTCAGCAAGGTATTCACGACGGGCCGGCCGCCGGCGCCGCTGCACGCGCTGGGGCCGATCGATCTCGAGCTCAGGCGCGGCGAATTCTTCGCGGTGGTCGGCCCGTCGGGCTGTGGCAAATCGACGCTGCTCGAGCTGATCGCGGGGCTCACACCGGCGACCGAAGGCTCGATCGAGTTCGAAGGCCAGCCCATCGCCGGCGAGGCACCGGACGGCATCGGCGTCGTGTTCCAGGACGATGCGTCGCTTCCGTGGCTCAACGTCGCCGACAACGTGGCCTTCGGCTTGCGCCGCTCGAATCTCGGCAACCAAGAGAAAAAGGAGCGCGTGCACAACGTGCTCAAGCTCGTCGGCCTCTCCGATTTCGCGACCAGTTATCCCGCGCAGCTCTCCGGCGGCATGCGCCAGCGCGTGTGCATTGCCCGCACGCTGGTGATGCAGCCGACGCTGATCCTCCTCGACGAGCCGTTCGGTGCGCTCGATCAGCAGACGCGATTGCTGATGGGCGACGAGCTTCTGCGACTGTGGCGCCAGACGCAGGCGACGGTCTTTCTCATCACCCACGCGCTCGACGAGGCGACGATGCTTGCCGATCGCATCGCGGTGATGTCGGCGCGTCCCGGGCGGCTGATCGACGTCGTCGAGACGCACTGGCCGCGCGAGCGCGACAGCCGGATCATCGAGAACAGCGAGTTCGGCGCGATCACCGCGCGCCTGTGGAAGTCGCTGCGCGAGGAATCCATCAAGACCATCGGCCGCGCCAGCGACTTCGGGGCACCGTCGCCATGAGTCGAGTGGCATGGTACCGACTGCTCGTCATCGCCGGCGCCATCGCGCTGCTCGAGGTGCTGTGCCTTACCGGCGCCATCGACAAGATCACCATGCAGCCGCCGCACCTGATCGCGCGCGATCTGTACCGCATGCTCGTCTCGGGTCGCATGAACGGCGCGATCGTGAAGACGCTGACCAACACGGTGGTCGCGCTGCTGCTGGCGCTCGGCGTGGGCATCGTCGCCGGCGCACTCCTGCACCGCTTCCGGGCGCTCCGCGAAACGCTCGATCCGCTGTTCGCGACCTACTACGCGGTGCCCGTGTTCGCGTTCTACCCGTTCTTCATCGTCGTCTTCGGCCTCGGCGACCTGCCGCAGGTTCTGATCGCCTTCATGCTCGGCGTCGTCGCGGTAATCGTCAATACACTCAACGGCCTCGACCGCGTTCCCCTCGTGCTGCTCAAGACCGCGCGCATCCTGCGCCTCTCGCCCGTCGACACGGCGCTGCGCATGACGCTGCCCTCCGCCGCTCCCTACATCGTGACCGGGGTCAAGCTTGCCGTCGCCTACGCCTTCATCGGCGTCATCGGCTCCGAGTTCATTATGTCGCGCGGGGGGATCGGCTACGAGATCAATTTCGCGTACAGCAACTTCGACAACGCGACCATGTATCCGCTGATCGTGCTGATCCTGCTGGCGTCGATCGCGATCAATGCCGTGCTTTCGCGCTGGGAGCAGCGGCTGCTCGCCAACCGGGGCATGCGATGAGCGCTTCGCGCTGGAGCGGGCTGCGCAATGCGCTGGTGCTGATCGCGGCGCTGGTAGCGATATGGCAGGGAGTCTACTGGTGGGTCGGCGACGTCGCGCTGGCGTCGCCGCTTGCGACGCTGCGTTACACGGCGAAGCTCGTCACCAGCGAGACCTTCGACGTGCATCTTTTCGACACGATGCGGGCGTTCGCGATCGCCTACGCGCTTTCCGTCGCGATCGGGCTCCTGGTCGGATTCTGGCTCGGCTTCGACCGGCTCTCCGGCGACACGCTCGAGCCGATGATCGTCGCGGTGTATGCGATCCCGAAGCTCACGCTGTATCCGATCCTGCTGCTGGCGTTCGGGCTCGGGCTTTCGGCGAAGGTCGCCTTTGGCGTGCTGCACGGCGTGATACCGATCATCCTGTTCACGCTCGCCGCGGTTCACAACACCAAGCCGATCCTGATCAAGACCGGGCACGTGCTCAAGCTCTCGCGCTCGCAGATGGTGCGCTGGATCCTGTTTCCGGCGGCGATCCCGGAGATCTTCACCGGCTTGCGCGTCGGTTTCGCGCTGACCCTGATCGGCTCGCTGCTCGCGGAGATGTTCGCCTCGCAGCGGGGCTTGGGGTATCTGCTGATGAACGGCATCGGCCTGCACAACGTCGAGCTGATCATGTCGGTGACCCTGATCATCATCGTCTTCGCCGCCGCGGTCAGCTCGCTCCTGCTGCACATCGATCATCGCTTGCACCGGCGGGTATGAAGGGCGGCGCACCCGTCGCCTGTGAAACTCCGTAACGGGTTGTGCCTGGGATGAGGCTGTAGCCCGGGATGAGCGACAGCGAATCCCGGGAATCCGCCACCGCCCCGGGTTCGCCCTCCGGAGCTCAACCCGGGCTACGACTCACCAGCCATATCCTCACGGCGCGATCGAGGCGCCCTCGATGCGGTTCTGCGCGAACGACTGCGCGACGAAACCGCAGGCTTTCATCTCCCCCATGAAATCGTGTAGATAGCTCGCGCCGGCCTCGCGACCGCGCGGCGTTCCCATCGCCTGATTGATCGCCATGAACCGGCCCGGGAGCATGCGCAATCCGGGAATACGCCTGGCATCGGCCTCGAGCTGAGGCTTGACGCCGGCGACGCTGTCGATCTTTCCCGCGACCCACAGATCCATGACCGCGTCGGACGTGTCCGCGCGAACGATCGTCGTCTGCTTCAACTCGCGCGAAAGAAAGAGATCGTAGGCGCTGCCCACGATGACCCCGACGCGCGCGCCCGGGCGATCGATCTCCGCGTTGCTGAGAATCGGCGACGCCCTCGCCACGAGGTAGACACCTTCGATCACGGCATAGGGCGCGGTGAAGCTGATATCGACCGCGCGCAGCGGGTCGATCGCGAGAAAGCACACGTCCCACGCCTGCGACTGCAGCCCTTCGACCACCTTGCCCGCCGCGTCGTAGGGCACGAACTCGATCGCCACGCCCAGGCGGCGTGCGAGCTCGCGCGCGAGGTCGACCGAGATGCCGCAAGGCTCGCCGGTCGCCGCATCCCTGCCGGCGAGAACCGGGTTGCCGAAGTTGATCGCGGCGCGAAGCTTGCCGGTCGGGGCGAGATCGGAAACAGCGGCGGATGGGGCGATGGACGTCATGGGATCGTATCGAGGAAATAGATCATACCAACTGCGAGAGAGCCGGAGTGGGTGGCGGGTGGACAGCATCCGTTCGGCCCATTGCGCGGGAACCAGGGGTGAGACTCGCTCGAGGAGAGCTGCCTGCCGGTTGCTCGATCGATCAGACTAGTATAGACTAGTCTAATTTATCGAGTCCCTTTGACATGGCTGACATAGGTGCCTACGACGCGAAGACGCATCTGCCCAAGCTTCTCGAACGCGTGGAGAAGGGAGAGCGCTTCGTGATCACTCGCCATGGCAAGCCGGTGGCGGAGTTGATTCCTATCGCGACGCGGGATACCGCGGCG
>JALYSM010000090.1 GCA_030854785.1 Pseudomonadota bacterium | reverse complement strand
TAGCTGGGCAGGCATGACAGTCCCTGGTTCGCGACGGCTCAACCGAGCAATGAAGATACGCCGGCCCGCTCCTCCTCCAGCTCCTTGAGCGTCGCATTCATCCTCTCACGCGAGAACGCGTCGATCTCCAGCCCGCGTACAAGCGTGTATTCACCATTCGCGGTGGTGACCGTAAAGCCGTACATCACGTCCTGGGGAATGTCGTAGCTGCCGTCGGACGCTACGCCCATGGTCACCCATTTGCCGTTGCTGCCGGCGAGCCAGTCGCGTACGTGGTCGATCGCGGCGTTCGCAGCCGAAGCGGCCGAAGACAAGCCGCGCGCCTCGATGATCGCTGCGCCGCGCTTGCCCACCGTCGGTATGAACACGGTGCGGTTCCAGTTCTCGTCGTTGATCTTCGCCTTGAGCGAGACGCCGCCGCTCGTGGCAAAACGGTAATCCGGATACATCGTCGGCGAATGGTTGCCCCAGACGATCAGTTTTTCGATCGAGCCGACCGGGACCTGAGCCTTGGCCGCCAGTTGCGACAGCGCCCGGTTGTGATCGAGCCTCAGCATGGCGGTGAAATTTTTCTTCGGCAGCGAGGGCGCGGACTTCATGGCGATATAGGCATTGGTGTTGGCAGGGTTGCCGACGACGAGCACCTTGATGTTGCGGCTGGCGACGGCATCGAGCGCCTTGCCCTGCTCGATGAAGATCTTTGCGTTCTCGAGCAGCAGGTCCTTGCGCTCCATGCCGGGGCCGCGCGGTTTGGCGCCGACCAGCAGGGCGATTTCCGCGTCCTTGAAGGCGACCCTCGGATCGGCCGCGCCGCTCATCCCGGCGAGCAGCGGAAACGCGCAATCTTCCAGCTCCATCATCACGCCCTCGAGCGCCGCCTGTGCCTTGTCGAGCGGAAGCTCGAGCAACTGGAGGATCACCGGTTGGTCCTTGCCGAGCATTTCACCGCTGGCGATCCGGAACACAAGGCTGTAACCGATCTGGCCGGCGGCGCCGGTGACCGTTACGCGGACGGGGTTCTTCATCAAAGACTCCTGGAGAGCATCTGGCGATCGGGGGGCCGCTGCGGCGCTCCGCTTCGCGTAACGCATCCGGTCGCGGTGGCGGGCACTCGCGAGCCGACGTGAAGATCGGTTGGCGAGCGTCGGCAAGCGAATGTTACGGTGCCGGCAGCTGGGTGTCGAGTCCCAGATCGATGCGAGCGAATGCACGCGCTGCGAGCAGCCAGCCACGGTGGCGGGCGCGCATCGATTGCCTGTATAATTTTGCCGTGCACCGACCACCGGGCGCCCTCGCTTTTTCGCGCCGAGACTAGGTTTTCTGGAGCCATGCCTGCCCTCGAGCGACCCGTGACCAGGCCGCGCCCGGTTTACTTGAACCTGGTGCGCATCCGCCTGCCGCTGCCAGGCATCGTGTCGATCCTGCATCGCCTGAGCGGCGCGGCGCTATACCTGATCGGGCTGCCGTTGCTGCTGTATGGCGTCCAGTGCAGTCTCGCGTCGGAAGCGTTCGACAGCTTTCGCGCCACGCTCTCGAGCCCGCTGGCGAAGATTGTCCTGATCGGATTGATCTGGGCGTATCTGCATCACTTTTGCGCGGGAATTCGTTTTCTGCTTCTCGATATCCACCAGGGCATCGAGCTCCGGCCTGCGCGTGTTTCCAGCGTTATCGTGCTCGTCATGAGTCTTGCGCTGACGTTGATCGTCGGGGTCCTCCTGTGGTGAACCGCGTCGTCGTCGGCGCGCACTACGGCCTCAAGGACTGGCTCGCCCAGCGCGTTACCGCGATCGTAATGGCGGTCTATACGCTGCTGTGGCTCGCGATCGCGGTCTACCACCGCGGTATCGACTACCCGTTGTGGCAGACGTTGTTCGCCAACGCCGCGTTCCGGGTGGCGACGCTGCTGTTCTGGCTGGCGCTGCTCTGGCACGCCTGGATCGGCGTTCGCGATATCTGGATGGACTACATCAAATCGACCGCGCTGCGGCTAACGCTGGAAATTCTGACGGTGCTGACTCTCGTCGGCTATGCGGCGTGGCTCATCGAGATCTTGTGGGGTGGTGGCAAGTGACGCTGCCCGTCCGCAAGTTCGACGCGATCGTCGTCGGCGCCGGCGGGGCGGGGATGCGCGCGTCGCTGCAGCTCGCCGAGGCGGGGCTTTCGGTCGCGGTGCTGTCCAAGGTGTTTCCGACACGCTCGCACACGGTTGCGGCGCAGGGCGGCATTAGCGCAGCGCTCGGCAACATGAGCGAGGACCACTGGCTATGGCACATGTACGACACGATCAAGGGCTCCGACTGGCTCGGGGACCAGGACGCGATCGAATACATGTGTCGCATGGCCCCCGAGGTCGTCTACGAGCTCGAGCATTTCGGCATGCCGTTCGACCGCAACCCGGACGGAACGCTCTATCAGCGGCCGTTCGGCGGCCATTCGGCGAACTTCGGCGAGAAGTCGGTGCAGCGCGCCTGCGCCGTGGCGGACCGCACCGGGCACGCGATGCTGCACACGCTCTATCAGGTCAATGTTCGCGCGCGTACGCAGTTCTTCGTCGAATGGGTGGCGCTCGACCTGATCCGCGACTCCGACGGCGATGTGCTCGGTGTGACCGCGCTGGAAATGGAAACCGGCGAGGTGATGATCCTGCAAGCAAAGGCGACGCTGTTTGCCTCGGGTGGCGCGGGACGTATCTTCGCGGCGAGCACCAACGCGTTCATCAACACCGGCGACGGACTCGGCATGGCGGCGCGCGCCGGCATTCCGCTCGAGGACATGGAGTTCTGGCAATTCCATCCCAGCGCCGTTGCCGGCGTGGGCGTGTTGATCACCGAGGGCGTGCGCGGCGAGGGCGGAATCCTGCTCAACTGCAACGGTGAGCGTTTCATGGAGCGCTACGCGCCCAATCTCAAGGACCTCGCGTCGCGCGACGTCGTCAGCCGGTCGATGGATCAGGAGATCAAGGAAGGACGCGGCTGCGGACCGAACAAGGACTACGTGCTGCTCAAGCTCGATCATCTCGGCCCGGACATCATCAACAAGCGGTTGCCGTCGATCCGCGAGATCGCGATCAAGTTCGCGAACGTCGACCCGATC
Organism: Pseudomonadota bacterium; assembly: GCA_030854785.1. Taxonomy (GTDB): domain Bacteria; phylum Pseudomonadota; class Gammaproteobacteria; order Burkholderiales; family Casimicrobiaceae; genus PALSA-1003. The sequence goes on along the minus strand of JALYSM010000090.1, from coordinate 6,447 downwards.
AAGGAGCCGATTCCGGTCGTGCCGACGATCCACTACATGATGGGCGGGATCCCGACCGATATGCACGGCCAGGTTGTCGCACCGGCGGATGGTGGTTCCAATGCGGCCGTCAGGGGCTTCTACGCGATCGGCGAATGCGCGTGCGTCTCGGTGCACGGCGCCAACCGCCTCGGCACGAACTCGCTGCTTGATCTTCTGGTCTTCGGCCGCGCAGCGGGCAATCATATCGTCGACCAGGCTCTACCGAGACGCGCACACAAGCCATTGCCGAAGGACGCCGCCGATTCCACGCTGGCGCGGCTCGCGCGCCTCGACGGCGCGACTTCGGGGGAGCGGGTCGCGGAAGTCGCCAACACCCTGCGCCAGACGATGCAGTCGCATTGCGGGGTTTTTCGCAACGAGCAGCTCCTGTCCGAAGGCGTGACCAAGGTCATGGAGATCGAGCAGCGCGTGCAGCGCGTCGCGATCAAGGACAAGAGCAGGACGTTCAATACCGCCCGGGTAGAGGCGCTCGAGCTCGACAACCTCATCGAGGTCGCCAAGGCATCGATCGTATCGGCCCACGCGCGGCGTGAGTCGCGCGGCGCGCAGGCCCGCAGCGACTTCCCCAGTCGCGACGACGCCAACTGGCTCAAGCACACGCTGTGGTATCGCGACGGCAACCGTCTCGCGTACAAGCCCGTGAACCTGAAGCCGCTGTCAGTCGACGCCTTCCCGCCCAAGGCACGTACCTACTAGCCGACACGTCGCGTATGGCCCACATACTGCGTTGCTCCTCGCTCGCAATCCTCACGTACTACCGTGTACGCTCCGGTCGCTCACTCCGGAGCGCCTTGCCTGCGGGTGCTCTGTCCGGCCGGTGGAGTAACCAATGAAATTTCGCGTCTACCGCTACAACCCCGACCAGGACGAAGCGCCGCGTATGCAGGACTACGACATCGCCCTCGACCACCACGACCGCATGCTGCTCGACGCACTGATTCAGCTGAAGGCGCACGACGACACGCTCGCGTTCCGGCGCTCGTGCCGCGAAGGGGTCTGCGGTTCCGACGCGATGAACATCAACGGCAAGAACGGCCTCGCCTGCATCACCAATCTGAAGGAGCTCAAGGAGCCGGTCGAGCTGCGGCCGATTCCCGGCCTGCCGGTGATCCGCGACCTGATCGTGGACATGAGCCAGTTCTTCAAGCAGTACCACTCGATCAGGCCGTACCTGGTGAACGACACGCCGCCGCCGGAAAAAGAGCGCCTGCAGTCGCCGGAAGACCGGGAAGAGCTCGACGGACTGTACGAATGCATTCTCTGTGCGTGCTGTTCGACGGCGTGCCCTTCGTTCTGGTGGAACCCGGACAAGTTCGTCGGCCCCGCGGGTCTGCTTGCGGCGTACCGCTTCATCGCGGATTCGCGCGACCTCGCGACCAACGAGCGCCTTGACAACCTCGAGGACCCGTACCGCCTCTTCCGATGCCATACGATCATGAACTGCGTCGACGTGTGCCCGAAGAACCTGAATCCGACCAAGGCCATCGGCAAGATCAAGGAACTCATGGTCAAGCGGGCCGTGTGAAAGAGCTCTCTCGCCCCCATATCGGCGTTATCGGTCGTCCGGTTCAAGAGCAGTCGGCCGAATGCCGTGACGTCGCGCGTTGAGCTCAATCGCCTGCGGTGGCGCTGCCGACGGGGGCTGCTGGAGAACGATCTGATCCTCGAGCGGTTCCTCGACGCGCGCGGCGAGGCGATCACCGATCGGGAGATCGCCGCGCTGGACCGTCTACTGCAGCTCGGCGATAACGAGCTGTGGGATCTGCTGTCGGGCCGGCAAGAGTCCGAGGACGCGGCGATGAAGCCGCTTCTGGAAGCGTTGAGAGCCGTCTAAAGCACGCGAGGATGCGCCGCCGCCGGACGCATCCGTACCTGTCTCCGCCTGGAGTGACACGATATGACCGACCGTAACGCCACCTTGAGTTTCAGCGACGGCTCGCCTCCCGTCACGTTCCCGACCTTGCCCGGCACGATCGGTCCGGACGTCGTCGACATCCGGACGCTGTACGGCAAGACCGGCAAATTCACCTATGATCCGGGGTTCCTGTCGACCGCTTCCTGCTCCTCGACGATCACCTACATCGACGGCGACAAGGGCGAGCTCCTCTATCGCGGCTATCCGATCGAGCAGCTCGCGGTCAATTGCGACTTTCTCGAGGTTTGTTATCTGCTGCTGCGCGGCGAATTGCCGACCACGGCGCAGAAGGCCGAATTCGTGCACATCGTTACCCAGCACACGATGGTGCACGAGCAGATGAACCAGTTCTTCCGCGGTTTCCGGCGCGACTCGCATCCGATGGCGATGCTGGTCGGTGTCGTCGGTTCGCTGTCGGCGTTCTATCACGATTCGCTCGACATCACCGATCCCTGGCACCGCGAGGTATCGGCAATCCGCCTGATCGCCAAGCTGCCGACGCTTGTCGCCATTTGCTACAAGTACACGCTGGGCCAGCCCTTCGTCTATCCGCGCAACGAGCTCTACTACACCGCGAACTTCATGCGGATGATGTTCTCGGTGCCCTGCGAGGAATACAAGATCAATGACGTGCTGGTGCGCGCGCTCGACCGCATCTTCATCCTGCACGCCGATCACGAGCAGAACGCATCGACGTCGACGGTCCGTTTGGCCGGCTCGTCGGGCGCGAACCCGTTCGCCTGCATCGCCGCCGGCATCGCCTGTCTGTGGGGGCCGGCGCACGGCGGCGCCAACGAGGCCGCGCTCAACATGCTCGAGGAAATCGGCGACGTGTCGAAGATCGGCGAGTTCATCAAGCGCGCCAAGGACAAGAATTCCGGCGTCAAGCTCATGGGATTCGGTCATCGCGTATACAAGAACTACGACCCGCGCGCCAAGCTCATGCGCGAGACCTGCTACGAGGTGCTCGAGGACCTGGGCTTGCACGACGACCGTTTGTTCAAGCTGGCGATGGCGCTCGAAAAGATCGCGCTCGAGGACGACTACTTCGTGCAGCGCAAGCTTTATCCGAACGTCGATTTCTACTCGGGGATCGTGCAGCGCGCGATCGGCATTCCGGTCAGCCTGTTCACGGCGATCTTCGCGCTGGCGCGAACCGTCGGCTGGATTGCGCAATGGAACGAAATGATCTCGGACCCCGAGCAGAAGATCGGCCGCCCGCGGCAGCTCTACACCGGCGCGACGCGCCGCGACGTGCCACCGATCGCGCAGAGGTAAGCGACCCTCCGGGACACCCGAACGACGAGGCAACGCATCATGATCGAAGAGCTCCGCGGCACATCCACGCTCTACGGGACCAACGCCCCGTTCATCGAGCAGCAATACGAAATCTACCTCGCCGACCCCGGCGCGGTGAGCGCTGATTGGCGCGTGTATTTCGACGAGCTTCGCGACGGCGCACACGACGTGGCGCACGCGCCGGTCATCGACTCGTTCATCCAGCTGGCCAAGAACCGCCGCCTGGCCGCACCGATGGTCGACGCGCAGGCGATGCACAAACAGGTGCTGGTGCTGCGGCTGATCAGCAAATACCGCACGCTCGGCATGTTCCACGCCGATCTCGATCCGCTGAAGCGCCAGGAGAAACCCTACATCGCGGATCTGGACATCGGCACTTACGGGTTCACCGAAGCGGACATGGAGGCGGAGTTCGATATCGGCTCGTTCAGGGGTGCTCCCGGCGGCGCGAATCGCATGCGCCTGCGCGACCTGATCGCGGCGCTGCGGGAGACGTACTGCCGCACCTTCGCCACCGAGTACATGTACATGTCCGATACGCCGCAGAAGCGCTTCCTCCAGGAGCGCATCGAGCCGCTGCGCGCGCGGCCGAACTATCCGCCGGACTTCCGCAAGCACATCCTCGAGCGCCTGACAGCGGCCGAAACGCTCGAGCGCTATCTGGGCACCAAATACGTCGGCCAGAAGCGCTTTTCCGGCGAGGGTGGCGACACGATGATCCCCATGCTCGACCATCTGATCCAGAAATCGGGCGCCGCCGGAGTGCAGGAAATGGTCATCGGCATGGCGCACCGGGGGCGACTCAACGTTCTGGTCAATACATTGGGGAAAATGCCGGCCAATCTGTTTGCCGAGTTCGAAGGCAAGCTGGCGAGCGACCTTTCCGCCGGGGACGTCAAGTATCACCAGGGATTCTCGTCCGACGTCACGACGCCGGGCGGCCCGATGCACGTGACGCTCGCGTTCAATCCCTCGCACCTGGAAATCGTCGATCCGGTCGTCGAGGGCTCGGTGCGCGCGCGCCAGCATCGGCGCAAGGATCCAACGTTCGATCAGGTAATGCCGGTACTCATTCACGGCGACGCCGCGATTGCCGGTCAGGGCATCGTGCAGGAGACACTCAACCTGGCGCAGACGCGCGGCTACCGTACCGGCGGCACGACCCACATCGTGGTTAACAATCAGATCGGCTTCACGACCTCCGACCCGCGCGACACCCGCGGCACGCTCTATTGCACCGATGTCGCGAAGATGGTCGAGGCGCCGATCTTCCACGTCAACGGCGACGACCCGGAGGCCTGCCTGCTGGCAATCGAGATAGCGATCGAGTTCCGGCAGAAGTTCGACAAGGATGTGTTCATCGATCTGGTGTGTTTTCGTCGCCAGGGCCACAACGAAGCCGACGAGCCGATGATCACTCAGCCACTGATGTACAAGTCGATCCGCGAGCATCCCGGAACGCGCGCGCTGTACGCGCAGCGCCTGGTCGCCGACGGCGTGGTCAAGGCCGATGAGGCCGAGGCGATGATCGCCACGTATCGTACGGCGATGGACAAGGGGTTCCACACCAACACCACGATAATCTCGAATTACAAGCCGCCGTTCGCCGTCGACTGGACGCCCTTCCTGGGCAAGCACTGGACCGATGCGGCGCAGACCGCGGTCCCGATGAAGACGCTGAGGGCGCTGGCGCGAAAGCTCACCGACGTGCCGGCGAACTTCAAGCTTCATCCGCGCGTGGAAAAGGTCGTTTCCGATCGACGCGCGATGGGCGATGGCGAGCTGCCGCTCGACTGGGGGATGGGCGAAAACCTGGCGTACGCGACCCTGCTCGATCAGGGTTACGGCGTGCGGCTCTCCGGGCAGGATTCGGCGCGCGGGACGTTCTCGCACCGCCATGCCGTGTTCCACGACCAGAACCGCGAGAAATGGGACGCGGGGACGTGGATCCCGCTCCAGCACATCAAGGAGGGCCAGCCCGATTTCGAAATCATCGACTCGGTGCTGTCGGAGGCGGCAGTGGTCGGGTTCGAGTACGGCTACGCGACCTCGGAGCCGAACCGGCTGGTCATCTGGGAGGCACAGTTCGGCGATTTCGCCAACGGCGCGCAGGTCGTCATCGACCAGTTCATCGCCGCGGGTGAAGTCAAATGGGGCCGCGTCTGCGGGCTCACGCTGCTCCTGCCCCACGGCTACGAAGGGCAGGGGCCCGAGCATTCATCCGCGCGGCCGGAGCGCTATCTGCAGCTCTGCGCCGAGCACAACATGCAGGTCTGCGTGCCGACCACACCGGCGCAGATCTTCCATCTTCTGAGGCGGCAGATGGTGCGCGACTTTCGCAAGCCGTTGATCGTCATGAGCCCGAAAAGTCTTCTGCGGCACAAGGCCGCGGTGTCGGCGCTGGAGGAGCTCTCCGAAAGCAAGTTCCACACCGTGATCGCCGAAACCGACAAGCTCGTCGCCAAGAACGTGCGCCGCGTAGTCGTGTGCAGCGGCAAGGTGTACTACGACCTCGTCGACTTCCGGCGCGCGAACAACATCGCCGACATGGCGGTGATCCGGCTCGAACAGCAGTATCCTTTCCCGCATGCCGACTTCAACGCGCAGATCGTCAAGTATCCGAATGCCAAGGAAGTCGTCTGGTGCCAGGAAGAGCCGCAGAACCAAGGCGCGTGGTACCGGCTGCGAGCGTACCTGCGCGGGGACATCGCCGAGAAGCAGGTACTGGCCTACGCGGGCCGCCCGATCTCGGCATCGCCGGCGGTCGGGTATGCGGCCAAGCATCTGGCGCAACAGAAGCAGCTGATCGCGGACGCGTTCGCTCCCAAGCTGGGTTCGGGCGAGATGGTAACGGCGCATTGAGCTGCGGAGTCGGGAAGCGAGATGCTCATCGAAGTCAAAGTCCCCGTCCTGCCGGAGTCGGTGACCGAAGCGACGTTGGTCACCTGGCACAAGAAGGCCGGCGATGCGGTCAAGCGCGACGAGAATCTCGTCGACGTCGAAACCGACAAGGTAGTACTCGAATTGCCCGCGCCAGGTTCCGGCGTCGTGACCGAGATCCGCAAGCCCGACGGCGCGACGGTCAGTGCACAGGAAGTCATCGCAGTCATCGATACCGATGCAAAGGGCGTGTCTGCGGCCGCGACTGCGGCGCCGGCGGCGCCGCCTGCCGCCGCTGCGCCCGCGGCAAC
>JALYSM010000075.1 GCA_030854785.1 Pseudomonadota bacterium | reverse complement strand
CACGCGTCGTTCAACAACACGATCATCACGATCACCGACCGGCAGGGCAACGCGCTGTCGTGGGCGACTTCGGGCGGCGCCGGGTTCAAGGGTTCGCGCAAGTCGACGCCGTTCGCGGCGCAGGTTGCCGCCGAGGCGGCAGGCAAGGCGGCGCAGGAATGCGGCGTCAAGAACCTCGAAGTGCGCATCAAGGGCCCGGGCCCGGGACGCGAGTCCGCGGTGCGCGCTTTGAACGCGCTCGGCCTCAAGATAACCAACATTTCGGATGTAACACCGGTGCCGCACAACGGTTGCCGTCCGCCGAAACGGCGCAGGATCTAGGCACACCGGGAGACTAAAGTGGCTCGATACATCGGACCTAAATGCAAGCTGGCGCGAAGGGAAGGTACCGACCTTTTCCTGAAAAGCGCGCGCCGGTCGCTCGACTCCAAGTGCAAGCTCGACTCCAAGCCCGGCCAGCACGGCGTGAAGTCCGGGATGCGGATGTCCGACTACGGCAAGCAACTGCGCGAGAAGCAGAAGCTGCGCCGGACATACGGCGTGCTCGAGCGGCAGTTTCAGCGCTACTTCACCATGGCGGCACAGGGCAAGGGTTCGACCGGCGAGAACCTGCTGCGGCTGCTCGAATCGCGGCTCGACAACGTCGTCTACCGCATGGGCTTCGGATCGACACGCGCCGAGGCGCGACAGCTGGTATCGCATTGCGCGGTGACGATCGGCGGCAAGGTGGTCAACATCCCGTCTGCGCTCGTCAAGGCCGGCGACGTCATCGCGGTCAAGGAAGGCGCCAAGACGCAGCTGCGTATCGTCGATGCGCTGCAGCTCGCCGAGAAGATCGGCTTTCCGTCGTGGGTCGAGGTCGACGTGAAAAAGATGGCCGGCACGTTCAAGGGCGCCCCGGACCGCAGCGAATTCGGTCAGGACATCAACGAGAGCCTCGTCGTCGAGTTGTATTCGAAGTAACCGGATTGGGCCGCGTTTGGCCAGCGTTTCGCACTAAGGACTCCGCATGCAGAGCAATGCTTTCTTGAAACCGCGCATCATCGACGTGCAGAGCACGTCGCCGTTTCACGCCAAGGTCGTGATGGAGCCGTTCGAGCGCGGCTATGGCCACACGCTGGGCAACGCGCTGCGGCGCGTGCTGCTCTCGTCGATGCCCGGGTACGCGCCCACGGAAGTCAAGATCACGGGCGTGTTGCACGAATACTCAGCGCTCGACGGCGTCCAGGAGGACGTCGTCGACGTGCTGCTCAACCTCAAGGGGGTCGTCCTCAAGCTGCACAATCGCGATCACGTCACGCTGAAGTTGGCAAAGACCGGCGAGGGGCCGGTCACGGCGGCCGATATCGAGCCCAATCACGACGTGGAGATCATCAATCCCGATCACCTCATCGCGCATCTGACCGCGGGCGGGAAGATCGAGATGGAGATCAAGGTAGAGAAGGGGCGCGGCTACCAGCCCGCGACGGTTCGCGTCAAGCCCGAAGGTGGGCGGAGCATCGGCAACATCCTGCTCGATGCGTCTTTCTCGCCGGTGCGGCGAGTGAGCTACTCGGTCGAGAGCGCGCGCGTCGAGCAGCGTACGGATCTGGACAAGCTGGTAATGGACATCGAGACCAACGGCGTCATCGAGCCCGAGCAGGCGATCCGATATGCCGCCTCAATCCTGGTCGAGCAGCTTGGCGTGTTTGCCGACCTTAAGGGAACGGAGGCGCCGATCGAGCAGCGTTCGATGCCGCAGGTCGATCCGATCCTGCTGCGGCCGGTGGACGATCTCGAGCTCACGGTGCGCTCGGCGAACTGCCTCAAGGCCGAGAACATCTATTACATCGGCGACCTGATCCAGCGCACCGAGACCGAGCTCCTGAAGACTCCGAACCTCGGCCGCAAGTCGCTGAACGAGATCAAGGAAGTGCTGGCTTCGCGCGGGCTGTCGCTGGGAATGAAGCTCGAGAACTGGCCGCCGCCGAATCTCGACCGGCCATAAGGAAAGAAACCATGCGTCACCGTCACGGCCAGCGCAAGCTCAACCGCACCACCAGCCATCGGCTGGCGATGCTGCGGAATATGACCAACTCGCTTCTGACTCACGAAGCGATCCGGACCACGTTGCCCAAGGCGAAGGAGCTGCGCCGGGTCGCCGAGCCACTGATCACGCTGGCCAAGTCCCCGACGCTCGCCAACCGCCGGCTGGCGTTCGACCGCCTGCGCGACAAGGACGCCGTGTACAAGCTCTTCAACGAGCTCGGTCCGCGCTACGCCAAGCGCCCGGGCGGCTATTTGCGGATTCTCAAGTTCGGATTTCGTGTCGGTGACAACGCGCCGATGGCATTGGTCGAGCTGATGGACCGGCCGGAGCCCGCCGCAGAAACGACCGTAGAGGCCAAACCTGCCAAGTCGGGCAAGGCGGCGAAGGTCGCAACGGAAAACCCGCCTCCCGGGGCGACCAAGAAGTCGAGGAGAACGAAAGAGGCCAAGGCTGCCGCGTAGATAACCGTCGCGACTGCCCAAAAAAAGGCCGGCCTCGCCCGGCCTTTTTTATGGACCCTATTCGACCTGAATATTGGCGTCTTTCACGATCTTGCCCCATTTCGCAGTCTCGACCTTGATCATTGCCGCGAACTCCGCGGGCGTATTGCCGATCGGCTCGGCGCCCAAGCCGGCGAGTTTTTCCTGTACCTCGGGTTGCGTCAGCGCGGCGGCGACTTCGGAGCTGATTCTGGCGACGATGTCGTTCGGCGTTCCGGCCGGGGCGACGATGCTGTACCAGGACGTGACGTCGAATCCCGGCAAACCCGATTCGGCGAGCGTGGGCAGTTCCGGCACGGTGGCAATGCGTTTCGGGCTCGCGACGCCGAGCGCGACGAGCCTTCCTGCCTTGACTTGCGGCAGTGCTGCCGGTGCGCCCGCGAACATCATCTGCACCTGCCCGCCGACGACAAGCAGTGACGGCAGGAGCGATGCCGTTGAACGGGATGTGCACGATGTCGATACTGGCGGTGTTCTTGAAGAGCTCGCCGGCGAGATGCGCACCGCTGCCATTCCCGGGCGAAGAATAATTGAGCGTTCCGGGATGCGCCTTGGCGTAGCGGATCAGCTCGGCGACGCTCTTCGCGGGTACCGACAGATGGACGACCAGCACGTTAGGCACGGCGGCGATCACAGTGACCGGGGCGAAGTCGCGCCCGACATCGTATGGAACATTGCGGTAGAGAAACGGATTGACGGTGAGATTTCCGGCAGGCGCCAGCACCAGCGTGTGGCCATCGGGCGCAGACTTGGCGCCGAGTTCCATCCCGATGTTCCCTCCGGCACCGGGGCGATTGTCGACGACGACGGCTTTGCCCAGGCTGCCGGATAGTTTGTCGCCGACGAGGCGGGCGAGCGCATCCGCAGGACCTCCCGGCGGGAACGGCACGATCAGCCGCAGAGCTTTCGCCGGATACGCGTCGGCGGCGATCGCATCGACGCCCGCAGCCGCCTGCAGCATGGAGAAAGCGAGGAGGGTGAAGATACGCATGGCACGGAACTCCGCCATCTCAGTGGATGGGTAGTGACTGCAGCTGGCCGGTGCTGCCACCGTCGGGCGCGGTCAGGCGTGCACGCATTGCGGCAAGCGTAATCGTTCCACACGCTGCGCCATTTTCGTCGACGAGCGTCACGCTGTCGGCACCGGCGGCCAGCATCGCCGCCAGGGCGTCGCGCGCGCTTGCATCGACGGCGATTCTGGGCTGCACGTCGCCGCCGCCGGCACCGGCGCTCATGACGTCCGCAGCAGGAATCAGCGCGAGGCGCTTGAGTACGCGGTCGCTGCCGACGAACTCCTCGACAAATGCATCTACCGGTCTCGCAAGAATCGCCTCCGGGGTATCGTACTGCACGAGCTCGCCATCCTTCATGATCGCGATGCGATCGCCCATTTTGATCGCCTCGTCGATGTCATGAGTCACGAACACGATCGTCTTTTTCAGCCCGCGCAGGATGCGCAGGAATTCCGCCTGCAGACGCGTCCGTGTGATCGGGTCGAGCGCGCCAAACGGCTCGTCCATCAGCATCACCGGAGGATCGGCGGCAAGGGCGCGGGCGACGCCGACGCGCTGTTTCTGCCCGCCGGAGAGCTCGCGCGGGAAGCGCTGCCGGTATTGCGCAGGCTCCATGCCGACCAGCGAGAGAAGCTCGTCGACGCGCGCGTCGGTACGCGTTGGTTCCCATCCGAGAAGCCGCGGCACCGTGGCGATGTTATCCGCGATTGACCAGTGCGGAAACAAGCCGACCTGCTGGATCACATAGCCGATGCTCCGTCGCAGCTCGACCGGATCAACGTGCAGAATATTCCGGCCCTCGACCATGATCGCTCCTGCATCGGGCTCGATCATGCGGTTGATCATGCGCATGGTCGTCGTCTTGCCGCAGCCGGAGGGGCCGATCAGCACGCACACCTCGCCCGCCGGGATGGTGAGCGTCAGGCGGTCCACCGCGGGACGCGGCGAGCCGGGAAACGATTTCGTCAGCGCGTCGAGATCGATCATCGCGCGCGCAAGCCCGCCGGCGTCAAAGCGCGCTGGATCCACCCGAAAAGCGCGTCGGTGCCCAGCGACAAGAGTGTCGCCGGGATCGCGCCGACCATAAGCTGCGGCAGCGCCATCATCGCGATGCCCGCGGTGATGAAGTCGCCCAAGCCCCCGCCGCCGATATACGCGGCGAGCACTGCGCCCGAGACGACCTGCACAGCGGCGGTGCGAATGCCCGCGAAGATGACCGGCAGCGCGACCGGCAACTTGACCTTGCGCACGATCTCGAACGCGGTCATGCCCATCCCGCGCGCCGCATCGACGATGTCGGGGTCGACCTGGCGGATCGCGGTGTAGGTATTGATCAGAATGGGCGGCAGCGCGAGCAGCGTCAGCGCGAACAGCGACGGCGCGAATCCGGTTCCCAGGATCGGCATCACCAGCGCCAATACCGCCAGCGACGGCAAGGTGCGGCCGATGTTCGCGGCGTTGATCGCTACGAGCGCGGTGCCGCGTGCGTCGGCGAGGCGCACGCCCAGCGGCACTGCGACCGCCGCGGCGATCGCCAGCGCCGATGCCGAGAGCGCGACGTGTCGCCACAGTGCCGCCAGGAACTGGGCCTGATGGCCGGCGAGATAGTCCCAGGCTTCGATAAGCATGTCTTCAAGCCGCCCGGGCCTTGAGCCGGATCTCCAGCCGCGCCAGCGAAAGATCGGCTGCGACAGCGAGCGCGCAGGCTGTGATCGCTCCGGTCCAGATCTTCGGCGCGAAGTCGTTGCTCATGCCGCTGAAGATCAGTGTGCCCAAGCCGCCGGCGTTGACGTACGCGCCGACGACGGTAACGCTGATCACCGTCACGGCCGCGATGCGCAACCCGGCGACGATCACCGGCAACGCGAGCGGCAACTCGACGCGGACCAGTACTTCGACGGGATGCATGCCCATGCCGCGCGCGGCATCGGTGACCTCTTCGGGCACCTCGCGGATGCCGGCCGCGACGTTGCGGATCATGATCATCAGCGAGAACGCGACCATGCAGATGATGGCGTTGGTCTTGCCCAGTCCGACGACCGGGATCAGCAGCGCGAGAAACGCGAGCGTCGGGATCGTATACAGGAATCCGCTGACTGCGAGCGCGACGCGATAGACGCGCTCGTTCTTTGCGGCCCAGATGCCGATCGCGAGCGATACGGCGGTCGCGATCACCAGCGCGGTCAGTGCGATCGTCACGTGCTCGCCGAGCGCGATCAGCACGTCCTCCCAGTGATTGGTCAGCCACTTCATCGCGCACCGATTCCCTGGTTGTCGATCGCGCCCCGAGCAACGAGACGCTCGATCACTTCGATGTCCGGCCCGATCGGCCGGTCGCTGTCGAGCGCGGTCACGGCTTTTCGAACCGCGTCGTACGCGACCTTCGCGCCCTGGCCGAGCGCGCCCGGGGCGAGGCCGCGGAGGTCGACTGCCTGCGCCGCGGCGAGCAATTCGATCGCGGCCAGATAGCGCAGGTTGCCGGCAATGACGACGCTCTTCGCGATCGCAAGCGGGGTCATCGGCGCATGGTCCTCGACTGCTTCGGACACCGGCAGAAAATCGAGGCTTGCCGGATTGGCCGCATGGCGGATTTCGCTGTACAACGCGGTCAGCGTCTTCTGCACCGTCGCGAAACCCGAGTGCATCGGCCCGTGACGCGTAAGCTGCAACGGCAGATCGGAAAACGCAGGCGAGAAGAGTCTCAGACAACGCTCGACCGAAATCGCCGCGGCCTGGGAAAGCCCGATGCCCAGCGCATCGAACGCGAGCGCCAGCCCCGGCACATGAAAATTCCCATTCGACAGCATTTCACCCGTATCGGGCAACACCAGCGGGCTTTCGGCGGCGCTGTTCAATTCGAGTTCGATCTGCTCTCGCGCCGAGCAGGCCGCCGCGAAGGCTGCACCATGTACCTGCGTGACGCAGCGGAACGAAACGGGATCTTGCACGCGGCGCGCCGCGCCGCGCGTCCAAAGCGCGCTGCCGTCCAGCAGGGCGATAAGACGCGCCGCGACTTGGCACTGCCCGGGCGCCGGTCGCGCCGCCTGCACGCGCGGATCGAGCGGACTCAAGTTGGCGCGGAAACCCTCGAACGACAGCGCCGCAGCGACATTCAGCGCGTCGAGCGCGGCTGTCGCATCCTGCAGCGCCAGCGCTGCGCAGCCGACGCTTGCCGCGTTGGAGCTGATGAGCGCCAGGCCGTCTTTCGCATTCAACGCGACCGGCGCGAGTCCGGCACGGGCAAGTGCTTCGACAGCGGGCAGGATTTCGCCGCGATATTCGGCCGTGCCCTCGGCCAACAGCGGCAGCGCCATGTGCGACAGCGGCGCCAAATCGGCGACGCCGATCGAGCCCTTGCTGGGCACGACAGGATGCACGCCCGCATTGAGCATCGCGAGCAGCGCGTCGAACACCGCCGGCGAGATGCCGGAGCCGCCGACAGCCATGCCCGCGAGGCGCGCGAACATGATTGCACGCACAGCGTCGGCCGCGAGGGGCGGTCCGACGCCGACGGCCCGCGCTCGTACGGCATGCTCCTGGTAGGCGGCGAGTTCGCCGGCCGGAATCCTGCGGCCGGTGTTCGCGCCGAGCGCGGTCGTCAGACCGTAGATCGCCTCGTCGGACTGCGCGAGCCGGTCGACCGTCTCGCGCGCTGCACGGATGCGCTCGCGCGCAGCCGGGTCCAGCGTGACGTGCACTCCACCACGGGCAACACGCAAGACGTCGGTCAGCGTGACGCCGTGACCTTCAAGTACGATCATCGGCGCGTCCGGCAGCTCCCGCTAGCGGACGATGCCTTTCGCCTTCAGGAAGGCGCGCGCGACATCCTTGGGCTCTTCCTTGTCGTTGTCGACCTTGTAATTCATTTCGGCCATCGTCGGTTCGTCGAGCAGCGCATCCACCTGGTTCAGCACGTCGGCGATCTTTGGATTGGCGTCGAGCGCGTCCTTGCGCACGATCGGCACCAAGTAATAGGGTGGCCACAGGTTCTTGTCGTCCTTGAGCCGCTTGAGCTTCATCGCGCTGATCATGCCGTCAGTCGCGTAGCCGTTGACGACGTCGATCTGCTTGTTCGCGAGCGCCTGATAGCGCAAGCCGATCGCCATCTGCAGGTCTTCCTTGAACTCGATGCCATACTTCGCCTTGAGCCCGGGCAGGCCGTCCTTGCGGTCGCGAAACTCGGGCCCGGCGCCCAGCTTCAGTTCCTTCGCGACCTTGGCGAGATCGGACAAGGTTTCCAGCTTGTATTGCGCTGCCGTTTCCGGACGGACGACCATGTTGTAAGTGTTGTTCAGCGGCGCCTGGTTGAGGACCACGAGGCCCTTGGTCGCGTATTCGGCGCGAACTTTTTCGTATACCGCCTTCTGATCGGTCATCGGTTCGGCCTTGAGGACCGCCAGCAGCATCGTTCCCGTGTACTCGGGATAGAGGTCGATCTGCTTTTCCTCGAGCGCCTTGTGCGCGATCAGCGTCCCGCCCAGATTGATCTTGCGCTCGACCTTCATGCCGGCGGCCTCGAGCGCCTGCGCGTAGATCTCGGCGACGATGAACTGCTCGGTGAAGTTCTTCGAGCCGACGCGTACCTGACCGAGCGCAACTGTTGCCGTCAGCGCGACGACTGCAGTGACGAGTGCGAAAGCGCGAACGAAGTGGGCGACACGCATGGTTATTTCCCTCGGTAGGAGCCTGCGAATGATAGGCGAGGCGCGTCAGACCATTCTCGGGGCGAAGCGAGATCGTGTCAATCGCGGCACGCAGCCAAAGTTGATCGGACATCAGGCGAGCCGAGGGTAGTCGTGGCGATCGGCTGCGCGCGCCCGTTCGAGCAGCACGCCGTAGTCACCGGGCTCGACCGCGACGAATCCATCGAGCAGCAATGCGCTGCGGATCGAGCGGAGCTCGCCCGCCTCCGCAACATCGAGCAGCGCCGCGCGCAAATGCTCGATGTCCAACGTCGCGATGCCCGGTGCCGCCACCAGCGGCGGAATCGGTGTCGGAGTCGTCGTCGCGATCGTCCGCAACTGCGCGGCCAATTCGGGCTCGTGCGCGCGAATCAGCTCGTGTGCGTAGCTGTCGAGCGGGCCCACGTCGGCTTCGCCGGCAATGACGGCCTCGGCGACCCGGCGCGGCGTAATCAGCGGGCCGACAGTCTCCGTGAACAACCGGCCACCGCGCTCGCGCGCGTACGGCGCAAGCAATTCACGCGCCGCCTGATAACCCGATTGCGAATCCTCGGTCGTGTACGCCAGACGCTGGCCGAATACATCCTTGAGTTCGACGAACGGCGCACCGGCGCGGACGACGAGATCACTCCAATACACCGGCTTGCCGCGGTACGCGTCAGGACTCGGCACCGGCGCCGCGAGCCACGCGGGCTTCGGTGCGGCGAGCGCGTACGGGTAGCCGCAGATGAACGCGCAGCCGACGTCGGACCGCGCCCAGAGCGAGGACAACGGCCGTGGCGGGGGATAGTCGATGACCTCGGCGTGCACGCCTGCACGGTCGATGACCCACTCGAGGAGCGTCCGCCAGGCCGCGGTTGCCTGCGCGTTGACCGAGTACATGCGGGCATTGGCAATCAGCATCGCGCCTCGCCTCACTAGGCGTAGCGCAGCCGCTGGCCGATGCCCAATCTTTTCGCTTTGGCGAGCATCGCGGCGCCGAGCGCAATGTCCGACAGCGACAGCCCGCGGTGCCAGAAGAGATTCGTCTCTTCGTCGCGCTCGCGGCCGGGTTTCAAGCCGGCGACGATTTCGCCCAGCTCGGCATGGAGTGTGGCCTCCGAGAGCTTTCCCGCTTCGACATGCGCGCGCAGGCTGCCCAGCGGTCCCGCCTTGCATTGTCCCCAATCGTCGACGACGATCTTGTCCATGATATCGGTCAGCGACAGCTCGACCGCGCTCATCGTGCCGTAAGGAACGACCAGCGCACCGCGCTCGATCCACGCGGTTTCGAGCATCGGCGCCGGCCGCTCGAGCCGCGACGCCTCGACCACGATGTCCGCTCCGCGCACGCAGCTCTCCCAGTCTTTCGTCGCGACGACGGTCTTCGCCAGATCGCGAGATAGGCGCGCGGCGAATGCGTCGCGACTTTCCGCGCGGCGCGAATGCACGCGAATTTCGGCGAAATCGAAAATGCGGTGGAGCAGACGTACATTCCAGTACGCGGTCCCGCGCGCGCCGATATGTGCGAGCACCCTGCTCGATCGCTTCGCCAGATGCCTGGCGCCGATCGCGGTGACTGCGCCGGTGCGCATGTCGGTCAGGCCCGCCGCGTCGATCACGGCGAGCGGCGCTCCGGTACGCGGGTCGAACAGGTTCAGCAGCCCCATTTCGGACGGCAGCCCTTGGCGATAGTTGTCGACGTAGTCGCCGACCACCTTGACGCCGGCAAATCCCAGTGGCGCGACGTAGCCGCGCAGCACGTTGAGGTGCCCGCGAAAGTCCGCATCGGGCGTGAGGTGCACGCGTGGCTCGATCACGGTTTCGCCGCGGCCCTGCGCGAGCAGTCCCCCTTCGACCGCGGCGAGAATGTCGTCATCGGTCAGCGCAAGCGCGGCGACGTCCTGGCCGTTCAGATAATCGAGGTAGAGCTCGGGTGCGGCGGTCATCGCGAACGGCGGCAGCCGGTCGATAAACTTCGAGTATCACTGCAATCATACACGCCGCCCGAGGCTCTTGCGGCGCGGGTGTGCCAATCGTTGTCGCGTAAAATGGAAAATATGGGAGGCACGGTTCTGATCACCGGCGGCGCCGGCTACGTCGGCTCGCACATCGTCGTCGCGCTGGCGCGCGCGGGCTATGTTCCCATCGTTCTCGACAACTTCGCCAACAGCTCCGAGACGGTCTTGCCGCGACTGCGGGCCCTAACCGGGGCCGCGCTGCCGCTGATCGCAGCCGACGTACGCGATAGCGTGGCGCTGGCGCGCACGTTCTCCACGCACGCGATCGACGCGGTAGTCCATTGTGCCGGGCTCAAAGCCGTCGGCGAGGGCGAGGCGCAGCCACTTGCCTATTACGACAACAACGTGGGCGGCAGCATTGCGCTGGCGCAGGCGATGACCGCGGCGGGGGTCAAGACGCTCGTCTTCAGCTCGTCGGCGACGGTATACGGTGAACCGGAGCGCAATCCCGTGACGGAGGATGCGCCGCTCAAACCCGCGAGCGTTTACGGGCGCACCAAGCGCACCATCGAGCTCATTCTCGAGGACCTCGCTGCTGCCGACGCTTCGTGGCGCATTGCACTGCTGCGCTATTTCAATCCCGCCGGCGCCGATCCATCCGGCGAGATCGGCGAAGCTCCTTCGAACGCGCCGAACAACCTGGTCCCGATTCTGGCCGATGTGGCGGCGGGGCGCCGGCCCTGGGTCGACGTATTCGGCGACGATTACGCGACCGCCGACGGCACGGGTGTGCGCGACTATATCCACGTCACCGACCTTGCCGCGGGGCACGTGGCGGCGCTCGCCCATCTCGGGCGGCAATCCGGCGTCGTCACGCTCAACCTGGGCATGGGCCGCGGTTGCTCCGTGCTCGAAGTGATCGCCGCGTTCGAACGCGCCTGCGGCAGGCCATTAACGCGCCGAGCGGGACCGCGGAGGCCGGGAGACATTGCAATCTGCTATGCGGATCCCGCGCGCGCCAGCGCCTTGCTGGGCTGGCGCGCCAGCCTCGACCTCGACGCGATCTGCGCCGACGCGTGGCGCTGGCGCATCCGCGGTGACCAGTCTGCTTGAGCTGCGCGGCGGCGTTACCGCAGTCGCTTTCTAGCGAATGCGGAACGTGACGAGCAGGGGGTTATGATCGGACGACGTGACCTCCCATGCAGTCGCGTCATGCACCTCCACGCCTCGCACGTAAACCCAATCGAAGATCCGTCCCAAAAACCGGCGCCGGGCGTCGATCGGGAAGGCGACAGGCGCCAACGACAGCCGCGCCGCGAGCGCGCGCACTTCGCCGTCCCGGGCTTCGTTCCAGGTGTTGAAATCTCCGGCAATGACGAGGGGCCCGAAATGTGCGGCGAGCGCGTCGCCGAGCGCTTCGAGCTGAGCGTGGTAGCCCAGGCTGCCAGGCGCGAAATTGACGGCATGAAGGTTGGCGACGGCAAGCATTTCATCGCGCCCGATCACGCGGAAATAGGTGAGCAGCGCGGACTTCGGGATTCCGAGCAGCGGCTCGTAGGCCCGCAACGTGCAGGCGGCCGCCGGGCGCACCCGCGCCGCCGTGAGCACGCCATATTCAGCATCGAGGTACGCGAACGAGCTCGCAAGGACCCACCCAAGGCCGCCCCGCTCGATGGCGGTGCGCAGCTGGGGTACGAGCCCGGCCTCTTGCAGTAACAACACGTCGCTGCGCGCAACCAGATCGGCGAGATCGGCCTGCCAGCCCGGATCGACTTCCTTGTGCAGGTTCCACGATGCGATGCGGACGGCGTGCGCATCGAGCGCGCCTTCGCCCGCTGATGCGGTAGCGCCGGGATGCGCGCAGGTCCAGTTGCGTTGCGCGACCGTTCCGTCGGTCTCGAGCACGAGCGCATGCTGCTGCTCGGGAACGGTCACGCATCCGGCAAGCCCAGCGGCGATCGCGGCGACCGGGAGCCAGTGGCGAAGCATGGACGAATGGTCCGTGCGGCCCGGCGCCGTGTCAATCCGCGGCATAATGTCGCCGCGAGCCGCGCTGGCGGCTTTGATCGATCGACGCGCGGAATGGGAGGCCGGCGCTCATCATGAAATTATTCGCCCGCGATGCGCTGTTGCCCTCGGGCTGGGCGCGCGATGTCCTCGTCGATATCGCCGGCGACGGCTCGATCCGCACCGTCGAAGTCGCGTTCGCCGCGCCGGCAGACGCCGAGCGGATGCAGGGCCCGCTCATTCCCGGTATGCCGAACGTCCATTCGCATGCCTTTCAGCGGGCGCTTGCCGGACTCACCGAGCGCGGAGGTCCCGTTGCGGACAACTTCTGGACGTGGCGTACGGAGATGTATCGCTTCCTTGAGCTGATCGGGCCGGACGACGAGGAAGCCATCGCGGCGCAGCTCTACATCGACCTGTTGAAAGCCGGCTATACGAGCGTCGGCGAATTTCACTATCTGCATCACGATCCTCGCGGACGGCCCTACGCCGACCCGGGCGAGATGGCCGAGCGCATTCGCGCCGCAGCGACCGCGACCGGCATGCGCGTCACGCTGCTGCCGGTGTTTTATGCGCACTCGGATTTCGGCGGCGTGGCGCCGCTGCCTGCACAGCGGCGTTTCATCCACGATATCGCCGGCTTTCTCCGGCTGGTCGCTGCCTTGGCGCATAAGGAAGGGCAGGTTGTCGGCGTGGCGCCGCACAGCCTGCGAGCGGTCACGCCGCACGAGCTCGCCGAGATCGTCGCCTTCACGCGCACCAAGCTCGTCGGTGCGCCGATTCATATCCACGCCGCGGAACAACGCAAGGAAGTCGACGATTGCCTCGCCTGGTGCGGCGCGCGCCCCGTCGAATGGCTGCTGGAGCACGCCGCAGTCGACACGCAATGGTGCATCGTGCATGCGACGCACATGACTCCGGCAGAGACGCGGGGCCTCGCCGCGACCGGCGCGGTCGTCGGCCTGTGCCCGACCACCGAAGCCGATCTCGGCGACGGCGTCTTCCCGGCGGTCGATTACCTGGCTGCCGGCGGGTATCTGGGGATCGGCGGCGACAGTCACGTCGGCGTCGATCCGTTTCTCGAGTTGCGCCTCGTCGACGTGACGCAGCGCCTTGCGCTCGAGAGGCGCAACGTTCTTGCGCGCGACGGCGAATCCAGCGGGCTCGCTCTATACCAGACGGCGCTCGCCGGCGGCGCGCGCTCGCTGGCCCAGCCCGTCGGCGCCATCGCCGCCGGTCGCCGCGCGGACCTACTGGTGCTCAACGGCGATGATCCGGGATTGGTCGAGCACGCCGCATCCTCCGTTCTCGACGCGGCGATTTACGGTCCTGCTCGCCGGATTGTCCGCGATGTCATGGTCGCGGGACGATGGGTGATCGGCGAAGGCCACCACGCGGACGAAGAAGCGATTCTGTTGCGCTATCGCCAGACGCTGAAGCGCCTGCTCGCATGAACGACTGCGATTTGCTGATGGTCAACGTGCGGCTCGCGACGATGGCGCGCGAAGGGGGCTTCGGCGCGATTCATGACGGCGCGCTTGTCGTCAGCGACGGACGCATCGAATGGGTTGGCGCGCGTGCAGACTTGTCGCCCGCGCTTCGCGCGCGCGAGGAGCTCGATGGCAGGGGCTGCTGGGTGACGCCGGGGCTGATCGATTGCCACACGCATCTCGTCTACGCGGGCAATCGCGCCCGCGAGTTCGAGCGGCGGTTGGCCGGCGCGAGCTACGAGGACATCTCGCGCGAAGGCGGCGGCATTCAGGCAACGGTGCGCGCGACGCGCGCGGCATCCGAACAGCAGTTGCTCCGCGAGAGCGAGCCACGGTTGAAGCGCCTGCTCGACGAAGGCGTGACGACCGTCGAAATCAAGTCCGGGTACGGACTCGACCCCGACAACGAGCTCAAGCTGCTGCGCGTGGCGCGCCAGCTCGGCGCCGCCAACGGCATCGACGTGCACACAACGCTGCTGGCCGCGCATGCGTTGCCCCCCGAGTATGCGGGCCGCGCCGCCGATTATGTGACGCTCGTGTGCGAGGAGACCATTCCTGCAGCGGCGCGCGATGGACTCGCCGACGCCGTCGACGCGTTTTGCGAACGCATCGCCTTCTCGCCGGGTGAGACGCGCCGCGTCTTCGCCGCCGCGCGCGCGGCCGGATTGCGCGTCAAGTTGCATGCCGATCAGCTTTCCGATAGCGGCGGCGCGGCGCTGGCGGCCGAGTTCGGCGCGCTTTCGGCCGATCATCTGGAGTACTCGAACGATGCCGGCATCGCGGCGATGGCGAACGCGCACACCGTCGCCGTGCTGCTGCCGGGAGCGTTCTATACCCTGCGCGAGACCAGGCTCCCACCGGTGGCGGCGCTGCGCGCAGCCGGGGTAAGGATGGCGGTGGCAACGGACTGCAACCCGGGGACTTCGCCCGTCACCTCGCTCCTTCTCATGCTCAACATGGCCTGCACGCTGTTCCGGCTCACGCCGGAGGAGGCTCTGGCCGGAGTCACTCGCAATGCCGCGCAGGCGCTGGGATTGAACGACCGTGGCCGCCTCGAAGCCGGCCTCCGCGCGGATCTCGTGCTGTGGGATATCGGCGAGCCGGTGGAGCTCGCGTACGCCATCGGAGCGAACCCACTCGTCGGCATGGTGCGAGGCGGCAACGTCGTGCGCTGGAACGCTTGACGCGTGTGATCGCGCCTGCGACATTGTGACCAAGAACGCACCGCGACCATCGCCCGAGGCAGCGGGAACGCTGCGTGACATGGAGCGCTTCTACAACGCCTTCAACCGCTTCGACGCCTATCTGCTGCTCCATCGGCTACAGCAGGCAGGTATCGCCGCGCACGTTTTCAACGAGCACATGCAGAGCATCGTCGGCGACGTCCCGCCGGACTTCGCGCAGCCGCAGGTATGGCTCGAACGCGCCGTTGATCGGCTGCGTGCCGAAACGGTGCTCGATGCGCTGCGCGCTGAACGATTGAAGACGGGCAGCATCCGCTGCGCGAACTGCGGCGAAGACAATCCGGCGAATTTCGAGCTGTGCTGGAAGTGCGGGCGGAGTCTGTAGCCCGGGGTGAGCCGCAGGCGATCCCCGGGGCGTGGTCCCGCCTAAGCGCCGCCCTGGGATTCCCCCGGATCAAGTCCGGGGTCATCCCAGGCTACGGTGCCGATCTCCAGACCGGCGCGACGGGGGAGCGCAACGCATCCGCTTAATAGCGGACCTGCGGTCCCGAGTCGTTGTCCTGGTTGCTGTCGTCCAAAAGCGTGCGCGCCCTGGCCTCCCCCGCGGCGTCTCCCGCGCTCGCGATACGCGCGCGGCGCCGCAATACCATCCACCATGTCGCGCCGCCCCCCGCGAGCAGCGCGAACGGCCCGAACCATAGCATCCAGGTGGTGGGTTTCACCGGCGGGTTGTAAAGGACGAAGTCGCCGTAGCGTGTGAGGAGGTATGCCTTGATTTCGTCGTCGCTCTTGCCCGCGAGCGCGAGCGCGCGCACCTCGCGGCGAAGGTCGTCGGCGAGGTCGGCGTTGGAATCGGCGAGCGTCTGATTCTGACACACGAGGCAGCGCAGCTCGCTTTCGAGGTGCTTGAGCCTCACGTCGAGCGCGCTCATGCCGGCCGCGTTTTCGGCGCTGGGCGGCGCCGGGTCCAGCCCGGTCGCGGTGGCCGCGCCGGAAAACAGCAGCGCGACGATCGCAGCGCGCGCGATCACTTCTGCAGCTCCCGCACCAGAGGCAGAATTTTTTGCTTCAGCGCCTCGGGCGTTAGCGGGCCGATCTGCTTGTAGCGGACGATGCCGGCCTTGTCGATCAGAAATGTCTCGGGCACGCCGTACACGCCATAGTCGATGCCGACGCGTCCGTCGCGATCGACGAGCGATGCCGTGTACGGATCGCCATGCTGCGCGAGCCACGCGCGGCCGTCGTCGGAATTGTCCTTGTAGTCCAGGCCATATACAGGGACGATATTTGCCTTGGCCAGCTCCACGAGCAGCGGATGTTCGACCCGGCACGACACGCACCACGAAGCCCACACGTTCAAGAGCCACACGGTGCCCTTGAGGTCCGCGGTCGACAGCGTCTCGCTCGGTGCGTGCAGCTTGGCGAGCTGAAACGCAGGCGCGGGCTTGCCGATCAGCGGCGAGGGCACCTCGCGTGGATCGCGGCTCAAACCCACCCAGAGGAAAGCGACCAGGATTACGAAGATCGCCAGCGGCAGCGACCAGCGAAAAGATTTCAGTGCCTGCTCCTCAAAGGCGCGAGCTTAATCCGCCGGCGCTGCTGTGCCGGGGGTAAGGGCGGAGGGCGTGGTCCTGCGCCGGAGCGCGAGTCGATAGCGCCGGTCGCAGACGGCAACGAAGCCTCCCAGCGCCATCAGGAAGGCGCCCATCCAGATCCAGTCGATGAAGGGCTTCAAGTAAATGCGCACACCCCACGCTCCGTTGATGTTGTCGGCGGCCAGCGGTTCGCCCAGCGACACGTAACGATCGCCGAGAAGTCCGATATCGATCGCGGCGATGGTCATCGTCTGGCCCGAAGCGTTGTAGATCCGCTTTTCGGGCTTCAGTGTCTCGATGAGCCGGCCGTCCTTGCGCACTTCGACCGTACCTGTCAATGCGCGATAGTTCGGACCCGGGCCGGGAACAACGCCCAGGAACTTGAACGCGTAGCCGCCCACCTCGATCGTCTGGCCGACGTCGAGACGCACGTCCTGCTCGCTCTCGTAGCCCTTGACCAGCGTGACACCGACGATGAACACCGCGACGCCCAGGTGCGCGAGCAGCATGCCGTAGTAGGAGGGCGAGTTCGCCGCGAGTTTTGCCCAAAGCCCGTGCCGATGCGATCCGGCGAGGCGCTCTCGCAGGTTGACGACGTTGCTGACGACGATCCACAGGGCGAGGAACAGGCCGGCGGCGATGACCGGCGACCAGCGCCCCAAGATGAACGGCAGGATCAC
>JALYSM010000044.1 GCA_030854785.1 Pseudomonadota bacterium | reverse complement strand
TGGCTGTGCGTCATGACGAGGAAGTAACTTCCCGGTGCCGCGGCGTTTACTTCCGCTGTCGGGGTATCGGTGCAGACGGCCGTCACGGTCGCCGGTAACTCGCCTGGAAATTGGTCGTCGCGGTTGTCGACCCAGGTGATACGGCAAGGCAGGCCTGCCAGCACGTGCACCAGCGCGCGGCCGACATGACCGGCGCCGAAGAGAACGATGTGAAAGTCCGCTGCGCGTTGCGGCTCGAACAAGAGCAGCGCGGGCGCTTCGGGAACGCCAATCTGCTTGAGTCGTGCACCTTCATCATCGGCGAGCAACTCGCGGGCGATTTCCACCGCTTGCATATCCAAGTCGGACCCGAGCATGCCGAGAATGCGCTCGGAGGTGACGACGAGCTTGCCTGCGTGCGCGGCGCCGTTCGTCGCGGTCACCAACACGCAAGGGGTTCCGTCGCGCCGCAATGTCGCCAGCGTGTCCACCCAATCGGCCGCTGCGATCACCGAGTCGAACAGCAGATTGACGAGGCCGCCACAGCATTGGCCGAGGCTGGCACCGAGCGGGAAGCGCCGAAGCTCGCCGCTACCGCCGCCCGCGATGAGATCGCGGGCGATCGCGATGGCCTGGTGCTCGAGATGTCCGCCGCCGATCGTGCCGTGCGCGGCGCCGGCGGTGACGATCATCTTGGCCCCGGGCTCTCGCGGCGCCGAACCCTTGATCGAAGCCACCGTGACGAGGACGGCCGGGATTCCGTCGCGACGCAGCCGCTGCAACTCGTCAACCCAGTCGCTCATGCGACCACCTCCGTGAGGGTCCTTGGGTGATCCTGCTGCTTGGCCTGGCGCGCCTTCAGCTCTTCGATCGACATCAGGATCTGCTCGGCCGTCGCCGGCGAATCGAGGCGCGGGCTCATTTGGTAATCGACCACACCGGCGATCGCGTCGCGAATCGCATGGAAGGTCGAGATGGCGAGCATCAGCGGCGGCTCGCCGACCGCCTTGGAGCGGAAGATCGAATCCTCGGCGTTGATTCCGGATTCGTAGATTTTCACATTGAACACGGGCGGCACATCACTCGCCACCGGAATCTTGTAAGTGGACGGCGCGTGCGTCATCAGCTTGCCCTTCTCGTTCCACCACAGTTCTTCCATC
The DNA here is from genome assembly GCA_030854785.1 of Pseudomonadota bacterium. GTDB lineage: Bacteria > Pseudomonadota > Gammaproteobacteria > Burkholderiales > Casimicrobiaceae > PALSA-1003. The sequence goes on along the minus strand of JALYSM010000044.1, from coordinate 6,816 downwards.
GTCAACCAGCCCATGCCCTGGATGAAGCCGCCCTCGATCTGTCCCATGTCGATCGCCGGATTCAGCGACTTGCCGACGTCGTGGAGGATATCGACCCGCAGCAACCGATTCTCGCCGGTCAGCGTATCGATCACGACCTCGGACACCGCCGCGCCGTAACAGAAATAGTAGAACGGCATGCCCCTCCAGACCTTGCGATCGTAGCCGATCTTCGGCGTCCGGTAGAAGCCGGTGGCGGAAAGCGAAACGCGCGCGAAGTAGGCGAGCTTCACCAGCTCGATGAAGCTGATCGTCTTGTCGCCGACTTGCACCTGATTGTTGCGAAACAACACTTGTTCCGGTGCGACCTTGAACTGCCCGGCCGCAAACTGCGCGAGGCGTTCGCGCAGCGCCACCGCCGCGGCCTGCGCGGCCTTGCCGTTGATGTCTGCGCCCGAGGACGCCGCGGTCGCGGACGCGTTGGGCACCTTGCTCGTATCCGATGCCGTGACGCGTATGCGATCGATATCGACCTGCAGCTCTTCGGCTACGACTTGCGCGACCTTGATGAACAGCCCCTGTCCCATCTCGGTCCCGCCGTGGTTCAGCATCAGTGTGCCGTCCGTATAGACGTGGAGCAGGCAACCGGCCTGGTTTAAATGCGTCGCGGTAAACGAGATTCCGAACTTGGCCGGGGTGAGCGCGATGCCGCGCTTCAGCACTGGACTGCCGGCGTTGAAGTCGCGGATCGCCTTGCGCCGCGCGTGATAATCGGAGCTCTGCTCGAGCTGCCCTACGATGTCGTGGATCACGTTGTCGACGATGGGCTGGTGGTAGTGCGTTACGTTGCGCTCGTCGATGCCGTAGAAATTCAGCTTGCGCACGTCCAGCGGATCTTTGCCGAGGTGGCGCGCGATCTCATCGATGACACACTCGATGCCCATCATGCCCTGCGGCCCGCCGAACCCGCGGAACGCGGTATTGGATACCGTGTTGGTCTTGCAACGGAAGGAGAGGATGCTGACGTTTTCGAGGTAGTAGCAGTTGTCGCTGTGGAACATCGCGCGGTCGTTGATCGAACCCGACAGGTCCGCCGAATAGCCGCAGCGTCCGGCCAGCACGAAATCGACGCCGAGGATGCGACCATCGTCGTCGAAGCCCACCTCGTATTCGGTCTCGAAATCGTGCCGCTTGCCGGTCATCAGCATGTCGTCGTCGCGATCCACGCGCAGCTTGATCGCCTTGCCGGTCTTTTGCGCGAGCAGCGCGGCAACGCAGGCGAACAGACCGGGTTGGCTCTCCTTGCCGCCGAATGCGCCGCCCATGCGCCGGCATTCGACCACGACATCCTTGGCGCTGACGTCGAGCGCGTGCGCGACCTGGTGCTGGACCTCGCCCGGATGCTGCGTCGAGCTGTAGACCAGCATCGTGCCGTCTTCCTCCGGCACCGCGTACGCGATCATTCCCTCGAGGTAGAACTGGTCCTGGCCGCCGATTTTGATCCTGCCCTGCAGCCGGTGGGGTGCGGTGGCGATCGCAGCCTGCGGATTGCCGCGCACCAGGCGCTCCGTGGGCAGTACGAACGACTGATCCTTGAGCGCTGCCTTGGCCGAAAGATTGGCCTTCAAATCCTCGTACTCGATCACGGCGAGCCGTGCTGCGCGGCGCGCCTGCTCCATCGTTTTCGCCGCGACGGCGAAGATCGATTGGCCGAAATACTGGACTAGCGCAGTAGCGAAGATCGGATCATCGGCGACGACGGGACCGTAGTCGTTCTTGCCTGGAACGTCTCTGGCAGTGATCACGGCCACGACGCCCGGCGCCGCCCGGACCCGGCCGAGGTCGATGGACTTGATGCGTGCGTGTGCCCGCTCGCTCATCCCGATAGCCGCGTAGAGCGTGCCGCGGACTTCCGGGATATCGTCGGTATAGGTCGCTTCGCCGCTGACGTGCAGGTGTGCGCTGTCGTGCGGGACCGCGGCGCCGACGCCGCCTTTCACTCTTGGCTCAGCCATGTCTGATCACCCCGCATACTCGAAGACCCGGGTTTGCACCTGCTTGCCGTCGGTCTCCAGGAAGAGCTTGTAGAGCAGGTTCCTCGTCACCAGGCGCCGGTACGCGGCGCTCGCGCGCATGTCCGTGAGCGGCGCGTAGTCGTTGTCGAGCTCGGCCATCGCGGCTTCGACGGTATCCTGTGTCCACGGCCGGTCGAGCAGCGCACGCTCGCAGCGAAGCGCCCGCTTCGGCGTCGCGGCGACGCCGCCGTAGGCGATGCGCACATCGCGCACGACACCACCTTCGAGCACGATACAGTAGCCGCCGCAGACCGCGGCGATGTCCTGATCGAAGCGCTTGGCGATCTTATACGAGCGCACCTTCGCGCCGGGGGCCGGCAGCGGTACGCGGATCGTCTCGACAAACTCACCCGGATCCAGCGCGGTCTTCTGGTACGCGACGTAGAACTCGTCGAGCGGCAGCTCGCGCGTGCGGTTGCCTTTCCGCAGGACTAGCGAGGTGCCCACGGCGATCAGCACCGGCATCGAGTCGCCGATCGGCGAGCCGTTCGCGATGTTGCCGCCCAGCGTACCGGCATTGCGGATCGGCGGCGAGGCAAAGCGGCGAAACAGCTCGTCGAGCTCCGGATAGTGCTTGACGATCACGGCGAACGCGTCAGTGAGCGAGACGGCGGCACCGATCTCGATGTGGCGGTCGGTGACGTCGACCCGTGTCAGCTCGACGACGTTGCCGACATAGATGACCGCGTTGAGGTCCTTGTGCTGTTTGGTGACCCAGAGGCCGACGTCGGTGCCGCCGGCAAGGATGCGCGCGTCGGGATGCGCTGCGCGCACGGCAGCGAGATCGGCGGCCCGCGAGGGCGCGAAGTAGGTCTTGGTCCCATACGAGAGCATCAGCGTGTCGCGGCGCTGGATGGAACGCAAGCGCTCGATCATCTCCTGCTCGCTGGCCGAAAGCTGGCGGTCACCCAACGAGGAGAACGAACAATTCATCCAGTGCTCGTGCGACTTGGGGGCGCCATTGCCGTATTCGTACATCTTTTGGGCGGCGTCGACAATGGGCCGATAGCCGGTGCAGCGGCAGAGGTTGCCCGCGATCGCGTCGTTGATCTCCTGGCGCGAGGGTTTCTGCGCCGACTTGTACAACGCGAACAGCGACATGACGAAGCCCGGTGTACAAAAACCGCACTGCGACCCGTGGCAGTCGACCATCGCCTGCTGGACGGGATGCAGCGAGCCGTCTGCACACTTGAGGCTCTCGACGGTAATCAGCTCCTTGCCGTCGAGCGTCGGGACGAACTGTATGCACGAGTTGATGGCACGAAAGCGCACACCGTCTCCCTCGAGCTCACCCACGACGACTGTGCAGGCGCCGCAATCACCCTCGGCACACCCCTCTTTGGTGCCGGTGCGGCCCAGGTCCTCGCGCAGGAAGTTCAGCACGGTCCGCGTCGGCTCGAGATCGCTCACGGTGATGACCTCGCCGTCCAGCACGAACCGTACCGCGCCGCTCGTCGTCGCCTTCTGCTTGCTACTTGCCATGCTGTCTCCTTGCCCTCAGTCGCGTTCGCTGGTTGGCGCTCGCCCCGTGTGGCCATCGCGATGCCGCGGCTAGCTCCCGCGGTAGCTCGAATAGCTCCACGGCGAGACCAGCAGCGGCACATGGTAGTGCTGATCGGGAGCCGACCGTTATGGCGATGCTGGCGCCAGGCTTACCCTGCGGCGTGTCCAGCACATGTGTCGTAAGCCGCCCCGCCTCTCCTCCTGGAACAAGACGCAATGCTGCCATCGCGACAACATCGTGTCAACAATTTTTTGGTTCTTGTGAACATTGCTACGGGGTATCCCCTGGGCTTGCGATCGCCTCGCCGAACGTACGCCGGTTGATAGGGGGGTGGCGCCGGACAGGGCAAGGCCCGCGACCACCCTGACATGCACTCGGACGTGGCACGATCGGGCCACGCGCTTGCATTTGCCGTTACGGTGTGCTAACAATATATGTAGCTCTTGCCAACAATATAGATTCGACATGGCCACACGAAAACCAGGAACCGTCTCATCGCAGGCCGCACGCGCGCCATCGACCGCAGCCACCACGCTGAGGGTGTCCGCGGCGCGCAAGCCAGCGGCGGCCCGCGTCGACGAGAACGAGATCTACCGGCGCATCCACGCGGCGGTGCTTGACCAACGGCTGCAGCCGGGTACGAAGCTCAAGGAAGTAGCGCTCGCCGAAGTGTTCGGCGCAAACCGCAGCGTCGTACGCAAAGTGCTCGCGCGACTCGCCCACAACCGGCTTGTCGTCCTGCGTCCGAACCGTGGCGCGGTCGTGGCAAGCCCTTCTGTCGGGGAGAGCCGCGATCTCTTCGCCGCACGTCGCGCCATCGAGGCGGCGATCGTGGACGCGGTGACGCGCAAGATCGCGCCGTCGGACGTGAAAGCGCTGCGCGCGCTCGCGGCGAGCGAGCGTGACGCTTATTATCGCGGCGAGCTGCGCAAGGCGCTCAAGCTGTCGCTGAAGTTCCACCAGCAGCTCGCGGCGATCGCGGGCAACGGCGTGCTGGCCGAGTTTCTCGACCAGTTGATCGCGCGCACGCCGCTTGTGGTCCTCGCCTACCGGGGCCGGGGCACCGACCCGGCGTGCTCGATCGACGAGCACTCGCAGATCGTCGATGCAATCATGGCGGGCGACATCGCCAAGGCGGTCGCGGCGATGACCGCTCACCTCCAAAGCCTCGAAGACCAGCTCGACCTCAACGACGTCGAGTCGCCCACCGACCTCGGCACGCTGTTCGGCGTGGACGAGGACTGAGCAGCGGCCCGCTTAGCTGGTGGCCTGCGGACTCGGTCGGGGCACGAGCAGCGTCAGCACGAAATACGTCACGCCGGCGATCGCCACGCCGAAGAACCAACCGTATACACCCCACCAGCCGGGGAGCACGTTGCTGAAATTGGGCAGGATGCTGGAGAATACCGCGCCTACCCCGGCCGCGACGAACGCCACCACGTTGAAGCCCCCCCGGTAGCGGTATTGGCCGTGCTCCTGGTACAGCGCATTGACGTTGAGCGAGCCTTTGGCGATCAGGTAGTAGTCCACCAGGATCACCCCGAGCAGCGGCCCCATCGTGGCGCCGATGGCGCCCACGAAAGCGGCGGCATTGCCCTCCCAGGGAGCGAAAGGATAGAGCACGAGCGCGATGGCCGCCGCGATATAGCCGCCCTTCTTGAAGTCGATGAGCCTCGGGAACACGTTGGAGAAATCGAAGGCAGGGGAGACGAAGTTCGCGACTACGTTGATGCCCAGCGTGGCCACCGCGAAGGTCACTGCCGCGAGCAGCGCCAGGAACCAGCTGTCGAATTTGGCCGAGATCTGCTCGGGGTGCAGCATGACCTCGCCGTAAACCCGGAAGGCGGCGATCGTCGTGATCCCGGCCACCAGCGAAAAGAGCACGAGATTTATCGGCAGGCCCCAGAGGTTGCCGGTTCTGACCGCATCCTTGTCGCGTGCGTACCGCGAGAAATCGCAGAAGTTGAGATACAGCGCGGCGAAGTAGGTGACCCAGGTCGCGCCGACCGCCATTAGCGCCGTGAACGATCCTGGCTCCCCGGTGACGCCGGCGTCCTTGGTTTCGCGCAGCAGGACATCCTGCGGAATGCCGTGGTCGAAGGAGAAGCCGCCGGCCTTGATGACGAGGCCCACCGCAAGGATCAGCATCATCACCCACACCGCCGGACCCGCCCAGTCCTGGAACCTGCGCACGGTCTCCATGCCCTTCTGGATGATGAGCAGCTGCAGCGCCCAGACGACGACGAAACAGATCACTTCCAGCCCCGAGTGACCGAGCACGTGCGTGCCCTTGTGGAACGCCATGAACAGGTCGGTGCGCGTCAGCAGCGCGACGATTGCGCCCGAAGCCGCGGCGGTCTGAGCGCCGTACCAGAAGCAGGCGACGATGGCGCGGACCAGCGCGGGAACGTTGGCGCCCCAGATGCCGAACGACGCGCGCGCGAGCACCGGGTACGGCACGCCGGTCTTCACTCCGGCATAGCCGATCAGATTCATCAGGAAGAAGATAATGAGCGAGCCCAACCCGATCGCGACGATGAAATTGAAGAAACTACCGCAGAGCAGGAACAAGCTCGCGGCGAGGTAATAACCCCACAGGCTGTGCACGTCGGAAGTCCACACGTTGAAGATGCTGAAGGCGCCCCACTTGCGCTCCGTGGCGGGGGCGAGGTCCTCGTTGTACAGCGCGGGCGATGCATTTGGAATCTTCATCTCGTCCTCTCCTTACTCGTTGTCAGCCCGGTAGTATCGCTTCTGCCTCGGTCAGGTTGTCCGCAAGAGATCGTAGACCGTTGCGGCGATGACATGCGTCGCTCGGCGCAGGTCCTCGAGCAACAGGTTCTCGTCTGGTCGTTTCGCGTTCGATTCGGCGATCGTGCGCGGACCCGCGCCGTACATCACGATCGGCACGCCGTGCTCGCCATATAGGCGTGCGTCCGCGTAGAGCGGCACTCCGACGGCCGGAATGTCCTCGCCGAAAGCGCGCTTCGCGTGGCGGCGGATCGCCGCGACCAGCTTTTCATGGCCCGGAAGCGGCTTCAGCGCGTTCGCGAGCAGCAGGCGCTTGATCTCGACGCGGATGCCGTCGTGCGCCGCCACCGCGGCGTCGATCAACGCCCGGACGCGTGCCTCGACCGCAGCGGGATTCTCCTCGGGGGTCATGCGCCGGTCCATGCGAAACGTAAGCCGGTCCGGAACCACGTTGGTGTTGATGCCGCCGCTGACGAGACCGACGATCATCGTCGGATGGTCGATGCC
>JALYSM010000042.1 GCA_030854785.1 Pseudomonadota bacterium | reverse complement strand
GCCCGCGCCCGCGGCAAATGCGAGCCCCGCCGACGCGATGAGCAACTTCACCATCTTCACGCGAACTGCCTCGCGGAATCAGGTATGGGTATCGATTATTGCAGAAAATGCGTTCGGCAGCGCGCCGGAGTGTGTATCCGAAGAGGTCGTAGCGGTAGCCTGGGATGAGCAAAGCGAATCCCGGGTTTCGCCGGAGTGTGAATCCGAAGAGGTCGTAGCCCGGGATGAGCGGAGCGAATCCCGGGATTCGCATGGCTCATCCCGGGCTACACAGACTGCCACAATAGGATGGCAACCACGCCGACGAGCAGCACTGCCACCAACGCAAGCCAGCGGTTCCGCGCCCGCTGCAGCGCGGCAAGCTCTCTGAACATGGCGTCCGACATGGGCGCCGGCGCGGAGAGCTTCTGATGGATCAATCGCGGCAGCTGCGGCAGCACGGTGACCAGGAACGGCGCCTCGTCGCGCAGCCGCCGCTCGAGCGCACGCCAGCCAACCTGGTCGTGCATCCAGCGCTCGAGAAATGGTTTTGCAGTGATCCACAGATCGAGGTCGGGATCGAGTTGGCGCCCCAGGCCTTCGACGTTGAGCAACGTCTTCTGCAATAGGACGAGCTGTGGCTGGATCTCGACGTTGAACCGCCGCGACGCCTTGAACAGCTGCACCAGCACACGGCCGAGCGAGATTTCCTTCAGCGGCCGGTCGAAGATCGGCTCGCACACCGCGCGGATCTCGCTTTCCAGCTCGTCGACCCGCGTCTCCGGCGGCACCCATCCCGATTCGATGTGCGCAGTGGCAACGCGATGGTAATCGCGGCGGAAGAAGGCGAGGAAGTTCTGCGCGAGGTAACTCTTGTCGGTCTCCGAGAGCGTGCCCATGATGCCGAAATCGAGCGCGATGTATTTGCCGAAGTTGGCCGGATCGGTGGCCACGAAGATGTTGCCCGGATGCATGTCGGCATGGAAAAAACCGTCGCGGAACACCTGCGTAAAAAAGATCTCGACGCCGGCGTGGGCGAGCCTGGGGATATCAACGCCTTCGGCCCTCAGCCGCTCGATCTGGGCGATCGGGGTGCCGCACATGCGCTCCATCACCATGACCTCGGTGCTGCACCAGTCCCAGTAGACCTCGGGAATGCGCAGCAGCGTCGAATGCAGGAAATTGCGCCTGAGCTGCGAGCAGTTTGCCGCTTCGCGTCCGAGGTCCAGCTCGTCGTGGATCGTCTTGTCGAACTCCGCGACGACCTCGCGTGGTTTCAGGCGCTTGCCGTCCGACCAGAGTTTTTCCACCAGCCATGCGCCCATCTGCATCAGGGCGAGATCCCTCTCGATCGTCGCCGCGATGTTCGGCCGCAAGACCTTGACCGCCGCCGGCGTGCCGTCGGGCAGCTCGGCGAGGTGCACCTGTGCCACCGATGCGCTCGCGACCGGCTCGCGCTCGAAGGACTTGAACACCTGTTCCACCGGCCTCCCGTAAACGCGGTTGAGCGTCGCGATCACCTGTGCGCTCGGAAACGGCGGCACGCGGTCCTGCAGCTTGGCGAGCTCGTCGGCGATGTCGGCGGGCAAAAGGTCACGCCGCGTCGAGAGCATCTGGCCGAACTTGACGAAGATCGGGCCGAGGTCTTGCAATGCCAGGCGCAGGCGCTCCGCGCGCGGCGACGAGGTATCGCGCCAGAACGTGAGCGCGCGCGCGGTGGGTCGCAGCCACCGAAAGCGCTCGTGGCCGAGCAAAAACTCGTCGAGCCCGTATTTGAGCGCGATCAACCAGATCTTCGCGAGCCGGAACCAGCGCATGAGCGCGATTGTAAGGTATGTCTTTTGACGCGCCCGAATCGACGGCGTAGATTCGCCTGAGGCATCATTGGAAGCCGTTGCCCGAAGCCATGCCCCTGGTCCGCATTTCACTCTTTGCCGGGAAGCCGGCCGATTACCGGCGCGCGATCGGAGACGGCATTCACCAGGCCATGGTCGAAACGCTCGCGGTGCCCGAGCACGACCGGTTCCAGGTCATCACCGAGCACGACGCCAGCGGATTCATCTACGATCCGAGCTATCTCGGCATCGACCGGACCGATGACTTCGTGCTCGTGCAAATCACGTTGAGCGCTGGACGCAAGCCGAAGCAGAAACGCGATTTCTACGCACGCGCGGCCGCGCTGCTGGCACAGGAACCTGGTCTGAGGCCGCAAAATCTCTTCATCAACCTGGTCGAAGTCGCGTGGGAAAACTGGTCCTTCGGCGAGGGCAAATCCCAGTACACGGAGTGACCGCGCGCTTGGTCGAGCGCCGGCATCTGTACCCGCAGTGGCATTCAGACTCGCTCCGCCGTCGGACGCTCCGCATCCCGCGGTCTTCCTGTTCCTGATGCTTCCGTTCGGCGTGATGTCGGGGTATCTGACGGTGACGGTCGTCTACCTTCTTACGCAGGCCGGCGTCAGCGTAGAACAGTCGGCAGCGCTCGTCGCCCTCAGCTATGTGCCGCATACCTGGAAGTTTCTCTGGGCTCCGATCGCCGACACGACGCTCAGCCGAAAGCGATGGTATCTGCTCTCGGCGGGCGTCACCGCGCTCGGGATCTACGCGACCGGTGCCGTTCCTGCCGACGAGCGCTCGCTGCCCCTGCTCACCGCTGTCGTGCTGATCTCGAACCTCGCGGTGACGTTCCTCGCCATGTCCGTCGAGAGCTTGATGGCTTATGGCGCTCCCGACGACGCCAAGGGTCGGGCGGGCGGGTGGTTCCAGGCCGGCAATCTGGGCGGATACGGTGTCGGCGGCGGCGCCGGACTGTGGCTCGCGCAAAGCATTCCGCCGCCGTGGATCGGAAGCGCGGTGCTGGGGGCGACGTGCCTGCTCTGTTGTGCCGCGCTGGCGTTCATTCGCGAACCGCCTCCGACACCGCACCTGGAGCGTTATCGCGAGACGCTCGCAAGCCTCTTGAAAGATCTGTGGCTGGTCGCGCGCTCACGGCGCGGCTTCCTCGGCCTCCTGATCTGCTTCCTGCCGATCGGCACCGGCGCGGCGTCGAACCTCTGGTCGGCGGTCGCCGGAGATTGGAGCGCGACAGCCGGTACCGTCGCGCTCGTGACCGGCGTGTTTAGCGGCATCGTGTCCGCGGCAGGCTGCCTGGCAGGCGGCTACATATGCGACCGCATGGATCGCAAGGCGGCGTATATGCTCTACGGCATCCTCCAGGCGCTCTGCGCCGTGGCGATGGCGCTCGCGCCGCGCACCGAGTCCATGTATGTCGTGTTCACCATGGCCTACGCGTTCATCATGGGACTCACTTACACCGGCTTCTCGGCAGTGGTGCTGGAAGCGATCGGGCGCGGCGCGGCCGCGACCAAGTACAGCCTCTTCGCTTCGCTGTCGAACATGCCCATCGGTTATATGACGGCGGTCGACGGCTGGGCCGCCGCACGCTGGGGCCCGGGCGGAATGCTGCATACCGAAGCCGCGGTCGTCGTGGCCGCATTGCTTCTCTTCATCGCCGTCGCGGTGGCGAGCACGAGGCCGCGCGAGCAAGTGACGTAGGTGGATCTCTCAAGACTGACTGGACCCGAGAGCGCACGATCCTTTGGGTCGCAAGTCATCGTAGCCCGGGTTGAGCGCGCAGCGAAACCCGGGAGGCCGGCGGGGCCTCGGGATTCGCCTGCGGCGCATCCCGGGCTACTTCGGGCGAGACGATCGCGCGGCCGCGGCGAGCGCATCGATGCGCGTGGCGAGCGCGTCGACGCGTGCGGCAAGCGCCGCGATCTCCGCCGCGAATATGCGTGCCTCGCCGGTACCCACCGCAAGCCGCGCTTCCTCGCCGACGTAGCTTGCGAAGCTCTCGCCGAAGCGTTCCGCCGCGTACCCGGGGAGCGCGAGCAAGCGCCGGCCGATGTCGGCCACTTGCTGGCCCGCCACCCGACCGAACGTCCTGGCGCAAACCTCTTCGACGAACCATGGCAGCGTCAATGCGAGCTCGGCGAGCGTTGCTTGGAGTGCGGCATCGCCCTCGGCGGCGACGATCTCGGTCCAGCGCTCGGGCTGCGCGAGCAGGGCCGGCAGCCGCAACGGAGAAATCGTCAACGTGACATCCGGCGCTGCGTCGCCCGCGGAGAACCGGCCATCCGCGGCGATAGCAAAGGTCCGGCTCGCGGGCCCCACGTTGATCCGCAGCGTGCGGCCGGCGTGCACGGCGAGCTTCTCTCGCGCCCAGCCCTCGCGCTCGAGCACGCGGTTGATCGCATCGGCTGCGAGAGTCATGGTTTGCTCCCGGGATTCGCGGCGCTTATCCCGGGCTATCCTCCATCGATATGTCACCCCGGGATTCGGCGGCGCTTCATCCCGGGCTACAGCACGTAACCTCGGTGCAACGCGACGACGCCAGCCATCAGGTCGAACCATTCCACGCGCTCGAACCCGGCGATCTCCATCATCTCTTTCAGTGCCGCCTGATCGGGATGCATGCGGATCGACTCGGCAAGGTAGCGGTAGCTCGCTTCGTCGTCGGCGACGAGCTTGCCGAGACGCGGCAGAATGTTGAAACTGTACCAGTCGTAGGCCGCGCGAAAGGGTTCGGCCACCTTGCTGAACTCGAGGATGAGGGCCACGCCGCCTGGGCGCAGCACGCGGCGCATCTCGGCCAGCGCCGCATCCTTGCGGGTCACGTTGCGCAGACCGAACCCGATGCAGACGCAGTCGAACCGCTGCGCCGGAAACGGCAGCGCCTCGGCGTTGCACTGGATCGCCGGCACGAGACGACCTTCGTCGAGCAACCGGTCGCGTCCGGCAGCGAGCATGGCCGCGTTGACGTCCGTGAGGATCACGCGGCCCGACGGCCCGACGCGATCGGCGAACAGACGCGCTAGATCGGCCGTGCCGCCCGCGACGTCGAGGACGGCGCCGCCGCGGCGAACGCCGCTCGTTTCCACGGTAAAACGCTTCCAGGCGCGATGCAGCCCGGCCGACATGAGGTCGTTCATGAGGTCGTACTTCCCCGCGACCGACTCGAACACGCCGCGCACGCGCCGCGCCTTCTCCTCCGGCGGCACGCGTTCGAAACCGAAATCCGTCGTCTCGCGCATCGACTCGCGTCGCGCCCGGCGTCAGTGGTGATGCCCGCAGGCATGCGCCGGCGAAGGCGGCGGAGCATTGGGGTCGGGATCGCGGCTCGCGCCGGCCGCGGCGAGCCGCGCGAGATATCGCTGCCACAGCTCTTCCTGCCGCTCGCCCAGATCGTACAGATAATCCCAGGAGTAGATACCGGTGTCGTGACCGTCGGAGAACTTGGGCTGCACGGCGTAATGGCCGACAGGTTCGAGCTCCGCGATCGTGACCTCGCGCTTGCCGACCTGCAGCGTTTCCTGGCCCGGCCCGTGTCCGCGCACATCCGCCGAGGGAGAGTAAACGCGCAGGAATTCGTAGGGGAGCCGGAAATTCGTGCCGTCAGCGAAAGACAGTTCCATCAGACGCGATGCCTGATGCAGCTTGATCTCGGTGGGGATCGGGGTGTTCGACTCGAGGCCGACCATGACGATGTTCTGCCGCTACGGTTCGCTAGCCTGCGGACCCTGGGACGAGCCGAAGGCGAATCCCGGGAGAAAAAGTTTGGAAACGGCAGCGGCCCCGGGTTTGTTCCGCCCAAGCCGGGCTACTGGACTAGAAGCGGTTGGTGGTCGCCATCGGGTTGGAAGAATCCGGCACCAGGTCCATGTTGCCGATGCCGGCCATGACGTTGCGGTTCTTCGCGTCCTTGCCGTGCAGCTTGATTTCGAGGCGCAGGTCGTTGAGCGAATCCGCGTTGCGCAGCGCATCCTCGTAACTGATCAACCCCGCCTCGTACAGGTCGAACAACGCCTGGTCGAAGGTCTGCATGCCGAGCTCGCGCGACTTCTTCATGATCTCCTTGATGCCGGAAACATCGCCCTTGAAAACGAGGTCGGAGATGAGCGGCGAGTTGAGCATCACCTCGACCGCCGGCACGCGGCCGCGGCCGTCGCGGCGCGGAATGAGCCGCTGCGCGACAAACGCGCGGATGTTGAGCGAAAGATCCATCAGCAGTTGCGCGCGGCGCTCCTCGGGGAAGAAGTTGATGATCCGGTCGAGCGCCTGATTGGTGCTGTTGGCGTGGAGCGTCGCCAGGCACAGGTGACCGGTCTCGGCGAACGCGATCGCGTAGTCCATCGTTTCACGGTCCCGGACTTCGCCGATCAGGATCACGTCCGGCGCCTGCCGCAGCGAGTTCTTCAGCGCGATCTCCCAGCTGTCGGTGTCGACGGCAACTTCGCGCTGGGTCATGATGCAGTTCTTGTGATCGTGCACGAACTCGATCGGATCCTCGATGGTGATGATGTGGCCGTAGCTGTTCTCGTTGCGATAGCCGAGCAGCGCCGCCATCGAGGTCGATTTGCCGCAACCGGTCGCGCCGATGAACAGCATGATGCCGCGCTTGCTCATGCAGATGTCCTTGAGCACCGGCGGCAGATTCAGCTCCTCGAAGGTCGGGATGACGATGTTGATCGTGCGGAAGACCATGCCAACGCGGCCCTGCTGCACGAACGCGTTGCAGCGGAAGCGGCCGATCCCCGGCGGGGCGATGGCGAAGTTGCATTCCTTGCTGGATTCGAACTCCATCGCCTGCTTGTCGTTCATGACGCTGCGCACCAGCTCGATGGTGTGCTGTGGCGTTAGCGCGGTCTTGGATACCGGTGCGATCTTGCCGTCGATCTTGAGCGCGGGCGGAAAGCCGGCGGTGATGAAAAGGTCCGATCCCTTCTGCTTGACCAACAGATTGAGCAGGTCGTGGATAAAATTGGTGGCGGTTTCGCGTTCCATGGAACTGCTCCGGTGATTGCCTCGGCTCAGCCGCCGAACAAATCTTTGTTAACCGCGCGGTGGCGCGCCTCGGCGAGCTGAATCTGGTTGCGCCGGACCAGTTCGGTCAGGCATTGATCCATCGTCTGCATGCCGGCCGCCTGGCTCGTCTGGATCGTCGAATACATCTGCGCGACCTTGTTTTCCCGGATGAGATTCCGGATCGCCGGCGTGCCGGTCATGATTTCCCACGCCGCCAGGCGGCCCTGCCCGTCCTTGGTTTTGAGCAGCGACTGCGAGATCACCGCGACCAGCGATTCCGACAGCATCGCTCGCACCATGTCCTTTTCCGCCGCGGGGAAAACGTCGATGATGCGGTCGATCGTCTTTGCCGCCGAGCTCGTATGCAGCGTCGCGAACACAAGGTGGCCGGTCTCGGCCGCGGTCAGCGCGAGCCGGATCGTCTCCAGGTCGCGCATTTCGCCGACCAGGATGTAGTCCGGGTCCTCGCGCAGTGCGGCGCGCAGCGCGTTCGCAAACGACAACGTATGCGGCCCGACTTCGCGCTGGTTGATGAGGCATTTCTTCGATTCGTGCAAGAACTCGATCGGGTCCTCGATAGTGAGGATGTGCCCGTACTTGTTCTCGTTGACGTGGTTGGTCATCGCCGCCAGAGTCGTCGACTTGCCCGAACCGGTCGGGCCGGTGCACAGGATCAGTCCCCGCGGGTTGTTCGTCATTTCGGCGAAAATCTTTGGCGTTGCCAGCTCTTCGAGCGAGAGCACCTTCGACGGGATCGTGCGGAACGCAACCGCCGCGCCGCGCTCCTGGTTGTAGGCGTTGACCCGGAACCGGGCCAGGTTGGGAATGCCGAACGAGAAGTCGCACTCGAGCATCTCCTCGTACATCTTGCGCTGCGCATCGCTCATGATGTCGTACACCATGGCGTGCACGTCCTCGTGCTCCATCGGCGGCAGGTTGATCCGCCGGATGTCGCCGTGAACGCGGATCATGGGCGGCAGCCCCGCCGACAGGTGCAGGTCTGAGGCCCTGTTCTTGACCGCGAATGCTAAGAGTTCGGCAATGTCCATTTATAATCCCCTCGGGCCAAGTGCGCGGCCGCGGGTATTTTTTCGGGCGGCCGTGCCGGCAAGCCCAGGACGGCGGCTACGGCAAGCGGGGGCCACCTGTGCATTACAGCCGGAGGCCCGCTATGCCGGCGTCATCTGATTATGAGCCTAGACGAGAAGGCGTGGCAAGCCGTCCGGTCCCGGATCGCACTCGCGGCCCGGCACGCCGGCCGAGATCCCGCGACCGTCGGGCTCCTCGCAGTGAGCAAAGCGCAGCCCGTGGCGGCGGTCCGCGCCGCGTACGCGCTGGGCCAGCGGGCGTTCGGCGAGAATTACGTGCAGGAGGCTTCGTCCAAGGCCGGGCTGCTGCCCGAGCTTCCGAACATCGAGTGGCATCTCATCGGTCCGCTACAAAGCAACAAGACGCGGCTGGCCGCGGCGCTGTTCGCATGGGTGCAAAGCATCGATCGGCTGAAGGTCGCCGAGCGGTTGTCCGCCGCCCGCGACGCGCGCTCCGCGCCGCTCAACGTCTGCGTGCAAGTGAACATCAGCGGCGAACAAAGCAAGAGCGGCATAGCTCCCGATGACGCGCTCGCGCTTGCGCAGGCGGTGGCCGCGCTGCCGAGGCTCGCTTTGCGCGGGTTCATGGGTATCGCGGAGGAAACCGCCGATGTCGAGCGCCAGCGGCGGCAGTTCCGTACCTTGCGCGAATTGTTCGACGCTGCGCGCGCCGGCGGGCTCGCCCTCGATACGCTGTCGATGGGCATGTCGGCCGACCTCGAGGCCGCGGTCGCGGAGGGAGCGACGCTGGTGCGCATCGGCACCGCGCTCTTCGGCGCAAGAGCGAGCACAACGGAGCATGCCACATGAACATCACCATTATCGGCGGCGGCAACATGGCGCGGGCGCTGCTGGGCGGCCTGATCGCGCGCGGCTACGCCTCCGACGCGCTGGCAGTGGTCGAGATCGACGCCGAAGCGAGGTCGACCGTGGCGGCGCGGTTCGGCGTCGCGACGTTCGCTGCGATCGAGGCCGCCGCAGTCGTCAACGCCGACGTCATCGTCATCGCGGTCAAGCCGCAGAACGTGCGCAGCGTCGCCCGCGAGCTCGCCACGCTCCTCAAGCGCCAGGTCGTGCTGACCATCGCCGCGGGCATCCGGCTGCCCGATCTCTCGCGCTGGCTCCTGGGCTATCGGCGGCTCGTGCGCGCGATGCCGAACACGCCGGCACTGATCGGTGCGGGGATTGCCGGGCTCTACGCGCTGTCGGGCGTCGACAGCGATGGCCGCTCGCGCGCCGCCGCGGTGCTCGACGCGGTCGGCAGCACGCTGTGGTGCGAGCGCGAGGACCAGCTCGATGCGGTGACCGCGGTGTCCGGCAGCGGACCGGCGTACGTCCTGTATTTTCTCGAAGCGCTCGAGCAGGCGGCGCGGGAACTGGGATTCACGCCTGCGGAAGCGCGGCGCCTCAGCTTGGCGACGTTCTCGGGCTCGATCCGCCTCGCCGAGCAGAGCGATTCCGAGCCGGCGCTGTTGCGCGCGCAGGTCACCTCGAAGGGTGGCACGACCGAGCGCGCGATCGCGACGCTCGATCAAGCGGCGGTCAAGGCTGCGATGGTCGCTGCGGTCAAGGCGGCCGCCGAGCGCGCCAAGGAGCTCGGCGAAATCCTGGGTAATGAAACCTAATGCTCTACGACGCGCTCCGGTTTCTGATCAACATCGTATTCGGGCTTCTCGTCTACGCCGTGTTGCTGCGATTCCTGATGCAGTGGCTGCGTGCGCCTTTCAGGAATCCCCTCGGCCAGGCGGTGAGTGCGCTGACCGACTGGGCGGTCAAGCCGCTGCGCCGCGTCGTGCCGGGTTATCGCGGCTACGACTGGGCGTCGCTCCTGCTCGCGTGGGTCCTGCAGGCGCTGTGGCTGACGGCGCTCATGACGCTGACCGGTGGCGCATTGTCGGGTACGCTGGTCGGGCTCGTCGCCGTGCTCGCCGTGGTCGAGCTCGTCAAGGCGACGCTTTGGATCATCATCATCGCGGTGTTCCTCCAGGCGCTGCTGTCGTGGGTCGCTCCGGACGGGCCTCTGGCCGGCGTGCTCAACGCCCTCACGTTTCGCGTGCTTACGCCGGTCCGGCGCCTCGTGCCGCCGCTCGGCGGCACGCTCGACCTTTCGCCGCTGATCGTCATCGTCATCGCGCAGCTCGTGCTCATGCTGCCCGTGGCGTGGCTGGAACAAACGATTGTCCAGCTCTTCCGCTGATTCGCGTCCGCAGCCTTGGCGGCGGGTCGGCGCGGACGGCTCGATCACGCTCACGATTCACGCCCAGCCCGGTGCGAAAAAAACCGAGGTCGCAGGCGTCCACGGCGACTGCCTGAAAATCCGGCTTGCAGCGCCGGCGGTCGAAGGCCGCGCGAATGATGCGCTCATTACTTTTATCGCCGCGAGCTTCGGCGTGGCGCAACGCGATGTCACGCTCGTCCGCGGCGAGACTGGCCGCCGCAAGACCGTACACGTCGCGCGGCCGCAGCGACGTCCGGATCGGGAGTGGTAGCCTGGGATGAGCGCCGCGAATCCCGGGACCGGCGTGTCGAGGAAACGCCGCCCCGGGTATCGGCCTTCGCCCTCAACCCGGGCTACGCGGGCTGCAACCAGCTCTCAGGGTTCCGATTGGCGGCTAAGCGAGTGCATTCGCAAGCCGCACGAAATTCGCAACCGACAGCGTTTCGCCGCGCGCACCCGGTGCGATCCCGACGCGCTCGAGATCGCTTTCGCCGGCAAACGTCTTGAGCGCGTTGCGCAGCGTCTTGCGCCGCTGGCCGAAGGCCGCGATGACGATGCGCGCGAACAGCGCTTCGTCGGCGATACGCGGCCGCGCGTCCCGCAACGGAATGAGGCGCACGACCGCCGACTCGACCTGCGGCACCGGACGGAACGCGCCCGGCGGAACGGTGAACAAGCGCTCGATACGGAAGCGCACCTGCAACATCACCGACAGGCGCCCGTACGCCGCCGTTGCGGGCGCCGCCGACATTCTCTCGACGACTTCCCGTTGCAGCATGACCGTCACATCGAAGAGCGTCGCTTCGTATTGCGCGAGGTGAAACAGCAGCGGCGACGAAATGTTGTACGGCAAATTGCCGACCACGCGCAGATCCGCGCCAAGCGAAGCGAAGTCGAACTCGAGCGCGTCGGCGGTGTACAGCGTCAGACGCTCGACGGGATGCTCCGCGGCCAGCCGAGCGGCGAGATCGCGGTCGATCTCTATGACTGTCAACCGCTTGACGCGCTCGAGCAACGGACCCGTCAGCGCGCCCAGGCCGGGGCCGATCTCGACGATGCTGTCATTCAGCCGCGGGTCGAGCGCGGCCACGATCCGCTCGATGTAATGGCGGTCGACCAGGAAATGCTGGCCGAAGCGTCGCCGCGCGAAGTGGCCGCCGGCGCTACGCGGCCCAGTCGAGGATGACCTTGCCACTCTGGCCCGAGAGCAGGGTCGCGAACGCGTCCGCGTACTGCTCGGCGGCGTAGTGGTGCGTGATGATCGGCGAGAGATCGAGGCCACTTTGCAGCATGGCAACCATCTTGTACCAGGTCTCGAACATCTCGCGGCCGTAGATGCCCCTGATCTCGAGCCCCTTGAAGATGACCTGGTTCCAGTCGATCGCCATCTCGGAGGGCGGAATGCCGAGCAGCGCGATCTTGCCGCCGTGGTTCATGTGCTCGAGCATGTCGCCGAAGGCCTTCGGCACGCCGGACATCTCAAGTCCGACGTCAAAGCCCTCGGTCATGCCGAGCTCCGTCATGACGCCGCGCAGGTTCTCCCGCTCGACATTCAGCGCGCGGGTCGCACCCATGCGCCGCGCGAGGCCAAGGCGATAGTCGTTGACGTCGGTGATCACGATGTGGCGCGCGCCGACGTGGCGCGCGATCGCTGCGGCCATGATGCCGATCGGGCCCGCGCCGGTGATGAGCACGTCCTCGCCGACGAGGTTATACGTCAGTGCGGTGTGCGTGGCGTTGCCGAAAGGATCGAAGATCGACGCGAGGTCGTCGGAGATGTCGTCGGGAATGCGAAACGCGTTGAACGCCGGTATCACCAGGTACTCGGCGAATGCGCCTTCGCGATTGACACCGACGCCGACGGTGTTGCGGCACAGGTGCCGCCGCCCCGCGCGGCAATTGCGGCAGAAGCCGCAGGTGATGTGACCCTCGCCCGAAACGCGGTCGCCGACTTTGAAGCCGCGCACTTCCTGGCCGATCTCGACGATCTCGCCGACGTATTCGTGGCCGACGTGCATCGGCACGGGAATGGTCTTCTGCGCCCACTCGTCCCAGTTCCAGATGTGCAGATCGGTGCCGCAGATCGCGGTCTTGCGGATCCGGATCATGACGTCGTTGTGCCCGACTTCGGGTTTTTTCACCC
This sequence comes from Pseudomonadota bacterium, assembly GCA_030854785.1. Taxonomy (GTDB): domain Bacteria; phylum Pseudomonadota; class Gammaproteobacteria; order Burkholderiales; family Casimicrobiaceae; genus PALSA-1003. The sequence continues at coordinate 5,849 of JALYSM010000042.1, read as the reverse complement.
GCGTCAGCGTAAGGCCGGGTGCGCGTTCGAGTTTTGCCAATGCCTTCATGTGCGTCAGTTTTGAGTCATTTTTCCGTCACCCTTCGTCCTTCGACAGGACGAACGGGTAATCGAGCATTCTCGTTTTGGCTTCCGTTCGTGGTGAGCCCTTCGGCAAGCTCAGGACAGGCTTGTCGAACCACGAACCGACTACCGGATCACGCCCAACGCCTTGCCGACCTTCGCGAACGCCGCCACTGCGCGGTCGATCTGCTCGGCGGTATGCGCGGCGCTCATCTGCGTGCGAATGCGTGCCTTGCCCTTGGGCACCACGGGATAGGAAAAGCCGATCACGTAGACGCCTTCGGCGAGCAGTGCATCCGCCATGCGCGTTGCGAGCGCGGCATCGCCCAGCATGACGGGGATGATGGGATGCGCTCCCGCCACCAGCTCGAAGCCCAGCGCGCTCATCGCGCGCCGGAAGCGCTCGCCGTTCTGCCGCACCCGTTCGCGCAGCGCCGCGCCTTCGTCGCCACCGAGCAGCTCGAGCACCTTGAGCGAAGCAGCGGCGATACCTGGCGCTAGTGTATTGGAGAAGAGGTAGGGACGCGAGCGTTGCCGCAGCAGCTCGACGATCTCCTTGCGGCCTGCCGTGTAGCCGCCCGACGCGCCGCCGAGCGCCTTGCCCAGCGTGCCGGTGAGGATATCGATCCGCCCCTCGACGCCGCAGAGCTCCGGCGTGCCGCGTCCCGCGGCACCGACAAAGCCGACCGCGTGCGAGTCGTCGACCATTACCAGCGCGCCATGCTTGTCGGCAAGGTCGCAGATCGCGGAGAGATTGGTGACGATGCCGTCCATCGAGAATACGCCATCGGTCGCGATCAGCTTGAAGCGTGCTCCGGCGCTTTCGGCTTCGCTGAGCCTGGCTTCCAGATCCGCCATATCGTTATTGCGGTAGCGGAACCGCTTTGCCTTGGCGAGCCGGATTCCATCGACGATGCTCGCGTGATTGAGCTCGTCGCTGATCACAGCGTCCTCCTCGGTCAGCAGCGTCTCGAACAAACCGCCATTGGCGTCGAAGCAGCTGGTGTAGAGGATGCTGTCGTCCGTGCCCAGGAACGCGGAGAGCGCGGCCTCGAGCTCCTTGTGCACGCGCTGGGTGCCGCAGATGAAGCGTACCGAGGCCATCCCGAAGCCCCATTGGTCGACGCCTGCTTTGGCGGCGTCGACCAGCCGCGGATCGTCGGCGAGGCCGAGATAATTGTTGGCGCAGAAGTTGAGCACCTCCTTGCCTCCGGAAAGCCGGATCGACGGCGATTGCGGACTGGCGATGACGCGCTCGGTCTTGTAGAAGCCGTCGGCGCGGATGCCGTCGACGACAGCGCGCAGGTGAGAAAGAAAAATGTCGTTCACGAGGGCTCTCGTGGGGCGAGATATCGATGCGCGTCAAGTTTCACGGCGCGAGAGCTCGATCGCCAGCGCGACGGCGGCAAACAGGCTTCCCGGATCGGCCGCGCGCGCACTCCTTCCGTCGGCGGCCAGGTCGAGCGCGGTGCCATGATCGACCGACGTGCGCAGAATGGGCAGCCCCAACGTGACGTTGACGCCGTGCCCGAAGCTCACGTGCTTCAGTACCGGCAGCCCCTGGTCGTGGTACATCGCGACGATGCAGTCGAAGCCGGAAAGCTTTGCCGGTACGAATACGGTGTCGGCCGGCAACGGTCCGACGACGTCGAGCCCCGCAGCCCGCGCTGCGGCAATCGCCGGCTCGATTGTCTCGATTTCCTCGCGCCCGAGATGGCCGCCTTCGCCGGCGTGAGGATTCAACCCGCACACCGCGATCCGCGGGCGCGCGACGCCGAACTTGCCGACGAGATCGCCGGCGACGATGCGCAGGATTTCCTCGAGCCCGGCGCGAGTGATCGCCGCAGGCACGTTGGCGAGCGGCAGGTGCGTCGTCGCCAATGCGACGCGGAGCACATGCTTCGGCGGCCCGCCGACGAGCATCATGACCGCGCGCTTGGCGCCGGTGCGTTTGGCGAGAAATTCGGTGTGACCGGTGAAGGCGATCCCGGCTTCGTTGATGATGCTCTTCTGCACCGGCGCGGTCACCATCGCCGCGAACTCGCCCGACAGAGAGCCGGCCACCGCGGCCTCGAGGGTTGCCAGCACGACCTTGGCGTTGGCCGGATCCAGGCGACCTGCGGCGACCGCTGTGGCGACCGGATAGTGCGCGACTTCGAGCGTCGCCGATGCCGGAGGGGTGCGGCGGACATACGGGCCGAAGCGGACGCCGGCACCGAGGCGACGCGCGCGCTCGCGCAGCAGCTCGATATCGCCGACGAGAACCAGTCGCGCGGGCCACGCGCGCTCGGCCAGGCGCACGCACAGATCCGGTCCGATGCCGGCCGGCTCGCCGATCGTGACTGCGATCGTCGGTCGCGACGTCATTGGGTCCGGCCTGCGTTTGCGTCAGGTCAGCAGCTCGATGCGGATGCCGGTCGCATCGCCGAAGGTCTCGACTTTCACGCTTTCTGCGATAGCCACGGTCGTGCGCTCTTCGCCGAGCACGATCCGCGCCTGGGTGTAGCCGTCGAGCGATTGCGTCGGCTTGCCGAACAGATACAGCGCGGCGAGAGGCGCCGCCGCACGGAGCTCACCCGTGTGCTGCACGACCGGACCCAGCGGCAGCACATAACCTTCGCGCCCGAACACCGGAAACTTGTCGAGCGTGGCGCGGTAGCGGATCACCTGTCGACCGGCAAGCCGCTTCCGGCTCGCGAGGTCGTACCACGCGCCGGGGGGCAGCGCGACCTCGACCTCGCCGCCCGCAGTTACGATCGGTGCGATCAGCAGCGCCTCGCCGCACATGAACTGCGTCTCGTAACCGCGCGTCAGCGCGATGTTGGGAAACGCCAGCGGCATTGCTCGCATGACCGGCATCCCTGTCGCCGTCGCCTGCGCGATCACCGACTTGAGATACGGCAGCAACCGGTAGCGGAATTCGATCCATTGCCGCGCGATGGTTTCGCACTCTTTGCCGAACGTCCACGGCTCGCGCGGCCCAAGCCCGTGCATTCGCATATGCGAGCTGAACACGCTCATCTGCAGCCAGCGCAGATACAGCTCCGGCGACGGCTGCTCGGATCCATAAAAGCCGCCGATGTCGCTGGCGTGATACGGTCCCCCGCTCATACCCCATGACAGCCCACCGCGGATGCTCGCCGCCAGCCCCTCCCAATCGCTCTGCGGATCGCCGCCCCACTGGACCGGATAGCGCTGGCTCCCGGCCCAGCCCGCGCGGCTCCATACGATCGGCGGCTGCGCTTCCGCCGGCGCGAATTTTTTCGTCGCCTCGAAGACGCAGCGGTTGTACAGCAGCGGATAGACGTTATGCAGGCGCGCGCCCCGGTCACCGTTGAACGCGACCGCATCGTCGGGAACCTGTTCGCCGAAGTCGCACTTGAGCACGTCTACGCCGGCCTTGAACAGCGGCTCGTGCGCATCGCGCCACCACGCATACGCCCCGGGGTTGGTGAAGTCCAGGATGCCGGACTCGGGAAGCGGAGTAAGCGCTCCCGAAAACGGCGACGTCGCCGGTGCCGTGTCCCATTTGAAAACGTAGGGCTCGCCGGTCGACGTCGTGAGCAGGAAATGCCTCGCGGCGAGCTCTTTGAACAACGGAGAATGAACCGATACGTACGGATATTCCCAGACGCAGATCTTGAGCGCGTGCCGTTTCATGCGCGCGAGCGTTGCTTTGGGATCGGGGTAGCGGTTCGAATCCCATTGAAAGTCGAAGCGCGTTTGTACGTTCCACACCGCGCGCCCATCGAGCGCGAGCACGTCGCAGGGAATCTTGTGCTCGCGCAGATCTTCGGCAACGGCCATTGCCTCGTCGGCGGTGCGGTAATACGCGCGCGACATCCACAGCCCGAGGCTCCACAGCGGCACGTCCGGTGCGCGGCCCGTAAGCGTCGTGTAACGTTCGAGCACCTGCGCCGGATCGCGGCCAGCGAAAAGAAACAGGTCGAGCGCTTCGTCGTCGATGACCATGCCGTACGAGCGATGCGACCATTCCGGATGGCCGACGCCGTGTGTCACTCGGCCCGGCGTGTTGACGAAGATGCCCCAGGCGCCACCTTTCGCGGTCGCGCCGTTGCCCGGGCTCCAGCAGAACGGCACGCTCTTGTACGAAAGGCCGGTGTTGACGCCGAGCGCGTCCTCGACCCGCGACGTGACGATCTGACCGCGCTTGTTGAGCGGCCCGAACTTTTCGCCCAGGCCGTACACCGGCTCGCCGGACGCCAGCGCGAACGCGGCCAGCCATTGTTGTCCCGCGCGCGTGCGGCCGATTGCCGGCAGGCGCGTGAAGCCGCGGAAATGCTCGTCGGTGACCGACGTGAGCAGCGTATGCTCGTCGAGCAGCAGACGAAAGCTCAGGGGCTCGCCGGAGAGCTCGAAGCGCGTGCCGCCCGCCGCGAAGGACCATACGCCGGGGTCCGGCTGCGCGGTGTCGCAGCGCTGGGCGCGGCCGACGACCAGTCCGTAATCGGGCTTCGTGTTCGCGCCGATCCGCAGGCGGAATATGCCGGCGCCGAAGCATCCGACCTCCAGCACGTCGCCGGTGCTCGTTGCAAACGCGCCGCCCGACGCCGACATCCCGAGGCTGTCGGGCGCGCTCACGCGAAAGTACGCAGTCGGGTCGAGTTGCATCGTTATCTTTCTTCCTCCCCCGCGATGGGAGAGGGTTCGCTACCCGGCAAACTTCGGCTCCGGCATGCCGGGGACGTCGACGCGCATGGCGAAGATGCCGCCCGACTGGGGGAATCGCACGAGCTCCTCCGGCTCGCGCCGCTGGCGCGCGGTCGTCACGTACACGGTCTTGAGATCCGGACCGCCGAAAGCGCACATCGTCGGGCACAGGGCGGGCAGCGGGAATTCCGCGAGCGTCTCGCCGCGCGGCGAGATGCGCACGACCTTCCCCCCGCGATAGAGCGCGCTCCAGTAGCAGCCTTCGCGATCGACGGCGCCGCCGTCGGGGCGGTCGAATTCGCCGAGGAAGCGGGCGAACACGCGCTGATTGGAGATGTCGCCGGTCGCAGGATCGAATTTCCAGGCACTGATCGTTCGCGTCGGTGTGTCGGCGTGGTACATGGTTCGGGAGTCCGGGCTCCAGGCGAGCCCGTTGGAGATTGTAATGCCCGAGATCATCGGTATCAGCGCGTGTTCGGGGTCGAGGCAATACAGCCGGGCGGTCGCCGCAGCGCGATTTTCATTCATCGTGCCCGCCCAGAAGCGGCCCTGGGGATCGGCGCGCCCGTCATTGAAGCGGTGGTGCGCGGGATCGTACGGCGCGGCCGCGATCTTGCGCCCGAGCTTGCCTTCGCGGTTCGCGAACCACACGCCGCTGCGCAGCGCGGCGACGAATCCACCGTCGGCACGCAGCGCGAAACAACCGATCGACTCCGGCATCGTCCACGCGGTGTTGTGGCCGGTAAGCGGGTCGAAACGATTGAGCGACGGCGCATTGATGTCAACCCAGTACAGCAACTGTTCGTCGACCGACCACACCGGACATTCGCCGAGGCTGGCCTTGATGTCGAGCACGCACTCAAAGGGCGACCGCATCGTCGAGGCCGGGCGAGACCGAAATACGCATCGTACAAGAAAACGTCGTACCCGGCGCGAGCAGGCGAGTGCCCGTGTCCGGCTGGCCTGCCGCGGCCCGGTTGAACGCGTCGGTCATGTGCGTGACCGGCTCAACGGCGAGAAAGTCGCCGCCGGCCGGAATGAACACCACCAGGTGATCACAGGCCTCGTCACCGGTGATCGCCGCCGAGAGTCCGCCATCCGGCCAGCGCAGCGTC
>JALYSM010000037.1 GCA_030854785.1 Pseudomonadota bacterium | reverse complement strand
CGCCGAGGCCGACGGGCTTATCGCAACGCTCAACGCGCACTTCGCCGACGACGGCATCCGCTTTGTCGCCCCCGGACCGGCACACTGGTTCGCACGAGTCGAGCACGCGCCGCGACTCGTTACACATCCGCCGGAGGTCGCACTCGGCGCGCCGCTCTTTCCTTATCTGGCGACCGGCCCGGATGCAGCACGCTGGCAACGCTGGCAGAGCGAGGTGCAAATGCTGTTGTTCGAGCACGCGGTCAATCGCAGGCGCGAGCAGAGGCGGTGCGCGCGGGTCGACAGCGTGTGGTTATGGGGGGGTGGGACGCTCGTCCGGCGCGATGCCCCTGCGGTTAGGATCTTTGCCGATAGCGGACTGCTCCACGACTTGGGCCGCAGTGCCGGGCTCGCGCCTTCCCCGCTGCCCGCGACGCTTGACGCCGCGCCGAGCGCGGCGGCGCAGGTTTTCTGGCTCGATGCGGTCGACGTCGAGGCGGCGGGCACTCAATTGCCGGCGTTCGATCGTGCGTGGATGGCACCGGCCGAGCGCGCGCTCCGCGCCGGCGCGATCCGCGAAGTCGAGCTTGTCATCGCCGGCCGCGCGCTCGCGCTCGGTTTCCGGGTGCCGCGACCGTCGCTGGTTCAGCGATGGCGATCGCGATTTTCATCGCCGCGCGTCGCGCCGCTTCTCGCCCGTTTCGCCGCCGACGCGGCACGGGGCTAACGATGGACATTGTTCGCCGTCCCGTACCGGAGATCGCGGCGGCGCTCGCGGCGTCGGGTATTGCCCCGGTGCTCGCGCGCGTGTTTGCCGCTCGCGGCGTGCGCTCACCCACCGAGCTCGACCTCGAACTCGGCAACCTGCCGCCGTGGAAGGCGCTAAAGGGCATCGACGCGGCGGCGGCCCGGCTCGGTGCCGCGATCGAGCGGCACGAGCCGTTGCTCATCGTCGCGGATTACGATGCCGATGGCGCCACTGCATGCGCGGTCGGTGTCCGGGGCTTGCGAGCTATGGGCGCGCGTGTCGATTTCCTCGTGCCCAACCGCTTCGAGTTCGGCTACGGACTCACGCCGGAGATCGTCGCCCTCGCGGCTGAACGCGCGCCGGCAATGATCATCACCGTCGACAACGGCATCGCCAGCGTCGACGGGGTCGCCGCGGCGCGCGCACGCGGCATCGACGTGCTGATCACCGATCATCATCTGCCGGGAGCGGAACTGCCGGCGACCGGGCTGATCGTCAATCCCAATCAGGCAGGCTGCACGTTTCCGAGCAAGCATCTCGCCGGCGTCGGCGTGATGTTCTATGTGCTCGTCGCGCTGCGGGCACTGCTCCGTGACCGCGGGCGCTTCGCGGGGAACGGCGAGCCGAATCTTGCAGCGCTGCTCGATCTGGTGGCGCTCGGCACGGTCGCCGACGTCGTTAAGCTCGATCACGTCAATCGGATTCTCGTCGGGCAGGGTCTACGACGCATTCGCGCGGGAAGGTCGCAGCCGGGACTCCGCGCGCTTTTCGCCACCGCCAGGCGCGACCCGGCACAGGCCACGGCGTATGACCTCGGCTTCGTCGTTGGACCGCGGCTCAACGCCGCGGGGCGACTCGCCGACATGTCGGTAGGTATCGCCTGCCTTCTGGCGGAGGACGACGCGAGCGCGGCGCCGTTCGCCGCGGAGCTCGACCGGCTCAATCTCGAGCGGCGCGAGGTCGAGTTGACGATGCACGAAGAGGCGCTCGCCGGACTCGACCAGACGATTGCCGGCGATCGCTACACCCTGTGCGTGTACCGGCCCGAGTGGCATCAGGGCGTGGTGGGCATCGTGGCGTCGCGGCTCAAGGATCGCTTTCACCGCCCCGCGATCGTATTCGCGCGGGCTGCCGACGGCGAGTTACGCGGCTCCGGGCGGGCTATCGCCGGATTCCATCTGCGCGATGCGCTGGATCTCATCGCCAAACGCGCGCCCGGAACGATCACGCGCTTCGGCGGCCATGCATTCGCGGCCGGGTTGAGCCTGGCGGAAGCAGCGTTGCCGCGATTCAGCGCTGAGTTCGAGCGCGTGGCGCGGGAGTGGATATCGCCGGCAGCCCTGCAACAGACGCTCGAGACCGACGGCGAACTCGATCCCGCAGAGCTAACGCTGGGCTTCGCCCAAGAAGTAGCCGCGCACGTGTGGGGACAGGGCTTCCCGCTACCGGCCTTCGACGGCCAGTTCAACGTGCTGGACCAGCACCAAGTCGGTGACAAACACGCGAAACTCGTGTTGACCACTACGGGAAGGCGCCTTGACGCCATCGCTTTCAACGAGCCGGGACCGCTGCCGGTGCGTATCCGCGCGGTCTATCGACCGGAGGTCAATACCTATCAAGGGCTAAGCTCGCTCCAGCTCATCCTCGAGCGCTGGGAGCCGGGTTGACCGATCCGAAGTGTGTGCTCGCTACGTTTCCGAGCGACGGCGGGAATCCGCACGTCGGAGCAATTGAACACCCCTACCCGACCGGACGTCGCAAGCCCTGCTGCAGGGTGTTTGTCATTGTATCCTACTGATTTGTAACATGTCATCAAAAACGCAACAGTCGGGATTCACATCGCCATTTTCATCGAATTGCCATATTGTGCACCGCATTCAAAGAGCGCAGAATTCGCTGCGGTGCAACAGGGCGGCGACCCTGAGCCCCAAAAATCGGGGGGTTCGAGAGGGACAGCATGGGCCTCAACGGCAACGGTCTGAACGGTAACGGCTCACTTAGGCTTCAAGGCAAGGTTTCCATCATCACCGGCGGCGGGCAGGGCATTGGCAGGGCTACTTCAATCAAGTTTGCGCAGGAAGGCGCCAAGGTCGCGGTCTGCGACATCAATATGACCGCGGTAGCGGAAACGCTGGCCGCGATCCGCACTATCGGCGGCGAGGCGCTCGGTTTCCAGGTCGACGTGACCGACAAGGAGAGCATCGCGCGCATGGTCGAGAACGTCATGTTCGCCTGGCAGCGCATCGACACGTTGGTCAACAATGCGGGCATCGTCGAGGACGCGCGCTTTTCCAAGATGACCGACGCGCAGTTCGAGCGGGTGATCGACGTCAATCTCAAGGGCGTCTACAACTGTACCAAGGCCGTCATCGACATCATGTTGCAGCAGAATTCCGGCTGCATTCTGAACGCGTCATCGATCGTCGGCCTCCACGGCAACTTCGGCCAGACCAACTATGCGGCGACCAAGTTCGGCGTCATCGGCATGAGCAAGACCTGGGCCCGGGAGTTCGGCAGCAAGGGCATCCGCGCCAATGCGATCTGCCCCGGCTTCATTGAAACGCCGATCCTCGGCTCGATTCCGGAAAAAGTGCTGAAGGCGATCGAGGAGAAGGTGCCGATGGGCCGCCTCGGACGACCCGAGGAGATCGCCAATACCTACGCCTGGCTCGCGTCCGACGAGGCGAGTTACGTCAACGGCGCGGTCATCGAGGTGTCCGGGGGCGTCACGATCTAACGCTGATTGTCCAAGAGCGGCTTGCCAACGGACGGGCCGCGATTGGAAACCACTGCGTCATCTTCCCTGCGGGCGGGATCCAATGTCGTTGCCGTCCCCTGCACGCTTGAGCCGCCCGCGCCCCCACGGTAGCATTGTCGGTCCGATGCACCGTTATGCTTCGCTCTTCATGTTTGTGCTGGCCACGGCGCTGCCCGCCGCGCCGGTGTCCGCGTTGGACAAGGTCGACCCGTATATCTGCCCGACCACCGCTAAAGGCAGCGCGATCGACTGCTTCCTCGAAGCCGTTCCGCAGACGTATACGATGTGCCGTCAGATCAAGAGCATCGAGATCATCGAGTTTGGCCTGAAGGGGGCACAAGAAGGCGTCAATGGAGCGAAGACCGAATACTGTATCGACAAGCACAAGCTCTCGATCGCGCGCCCGTACCAGGCGGCGCTGCGCGAGGCAGCGCGCAACGCGGAAGTCGTGCAGGGTCTGCGCCAACTCCACGATGCGTGGCTCGAAAGCCTGGCGAAGCTCGTGCCGGCACCCGACGAGGCTGACGAAGGCTATAAGCAGCGCGTCATCAGCCCATACGCAGACTTCAGTGAGCGCACCAGGGGGATCCGCGCTTCGGGCGAAGCCTCGGCCAAGCGTCCCGCCGCGCCGGTATCCAAGACCAAGAAAGCGAGCCGGTGACTTGCTGCAACGCCGTGAGCGGCTCGGCAGGCGGTTGCGGCGGCGAACTCCAACGTGGCGGTTGACCTCGCGCGCATCTTCGGTCCGGAGGGCCCCCTCGCCGGCGAGCTTCCCGCCTATCGCTTTCGCGAGCAGCAACTCGCGATGGCCGACGCGGTAGCGCGCGCGATCGACGAGCGCGGCCAGCTGCTCGCAGAAGCCGGTACAGGCACCGGCAAGACCTTTGCATATCTCGTCCCCGCCCTACTCTCAGGCGGCAAGGTCATCATATCGACCGGTACCAAGACGCTTCAGGACCAGCTTTTCCAGCGCGACTTGCCGCTCGTTCGCGATGCGCTCAAGGTCCCCGTCACGGTTGCGCTGCTCAAAGGCCGGGCGAATTATGTTTGCCACTACCATCTCGAGCGCGCCCGGCAGGAAGGAATGTTCGCCTCGCGCGCGGACGGCCGTTACCTCAAGCGTATCGAATCCTTCGCGCGCACGTCGACGACCGGCGACAAGGCCGAACTGGCGGACGTGCCCGACAACGCCGGGATCTGGGCGCAAGTCACCTCGACGCGCGAAAACTGCCTTGGCGGCGAATGCCCGCGGTACGGCGAATGTTTTGTCATGAACGCGCGGAAGGAGGCGCTCGCCGCCGACGTCGTCGTCATCAACCATCACCTGTTCTTCGCCGACGTCGTGCTGAAAGATGACGGTCTCACCGAGCTGCTGCCGGCATGCAACACCGTAATCCTCGACGAGGCGCATCAGTTGCCGGATACCGCAACGCTCTTTTTCGGCGAAGAGGTGAGCGCCGGCCAGCTTTCTGAGCTCGCGCGCGACGCCGAAGTCGAGGGACTCGGGACCGCCCGCGATTACGCGCCGTTACCTGACGCCGCGC
>JALYSM010000154.1 GCA_030854785.1 Pseudomonadota bacterium | reverse complement strand
GCGCGGGCGGTTGCACTACCTCGCCAGCGGCTGTATTCGCAACGTTGGCGGCGAGTTGCCGGAGAGGCTCAAGATCATTCTGCGCGATATCGGCAGCGTCATCGTCGAACACCATCCGACCGAGGTCGCCGTCGAGAAAGTGTTCGTCAACGTGAATCCACATTCCACGCTGCTGCTGGGCCAGGCGCGCGGCGCGGCGATCTCCGCTGCGGTGCTCGCCGATCTTCCCGTCACCGAGTACACGGCGCTGCAGATCAAGCAGGCAGTGGTGGGTCACGGCAAAGCGGCCAAGCAGCAGGTGCAGGAAATGGTACGGCGGCTCCTTTCGCTTTCGATCGCCCCGTCGGTCGATGCGGCCGACGCGCTCGCTTGCGCGATCTGTCACGCACACGGCGGCGAAGGTCTCCACGGCTTGCGGCGAACGGGCTACCGCGTGCGACGCGGCCGTATTCTCTGATCTCATCGATCGCGACAGGAGGCCATGCGATAATGCGCGCGTCGCTGCCCGCCCCGCGCTCATGATCGGCCGCCTGTCCGGAACGCTCGTCGAGAAGAACCCGCCGCAAATCCTACTCGATGTGCAGGGCGTCGCGTACGAAGTCGACGTGCCGATGAGCACTTTCTACAACCTGCCGAATCTCGGTGAGCGTGTTACATTGGTCACCCATCTCGTCGTGCGCGAAGACGCGCATCTGCTCTTCGGCTTCGGCTCCGAATCGGAACGGCGCGCGTTCCGGCAGCTCATCAAGATCAGCGGCATCGGCGCACGGACCGCGTTGTCGGTGCTCTCCGGACTGTCGGTCGCGGAGCTCGCGCAAGCGGTAATGTTTCAGGAATCGGGACGGCTTACCAAGATTCCGGGCATCGGCAAGAAGACCGCGGAGCGCTTGCTGCTGGAGCTCAAGGATAAGCTCGGCGGCGAGGTAACGACAGCGGTCGGCGTGCATCGTCCGCCGCCGGTCAGCGCCGACGTGCTCAACGCGCTCATCGCGCTGGGCTACAGCGACAAGGAAGCCGTGCACGCCGTAAAGCAGCTGCCCGATGGCGTCGCCGTCGCCGACGGCATCAGGCAGGCGCTGAAGGTCCTCTCCAAGGCGTAATGCGGACGCGAAGATGATCGAAACCGATCGCCTGCTCGCCGCCGCCCCTGTGGGCCCGCAGGAGGAAGTGCTCGAGCGCACGCTGCGGCCGCGCGCGCTCGACGAGTATGTCGGCCAGGAGAAGATCCGCGGGCAGCTGGCGATCTTCATCGAGGCGGCGAAGAAGCGCAAGGAAGCGCTGGATCATGTGCTTCTGTTCGGGCCGCCGGGACTGGGCAAGACGACGCTGTCGCACATCATCGCGCACGAGCTCGGCGTGAATCTGCGCCAGACCTCAGGGCCGGTGCTCGAGCGCGCCGGCGACCTGGCGGCCCTGCTCACCAATCTCGAGCCGCACGACGTGTTGTTCATCGACGAGATTCACCGCTTGCCGCCGGTAGTCGAGGAAATCCTCTACCCGGCGCTCGAGGACTTCCAGATCGACATCATGATCGGCGAAGGACCGGCGGCGCGCTCGGTCAAACTCGACCTGCCGACGTTCACGCTCGTGGGTGCGACCACGCGCGCCGGCATGTTGACCAATCCGCTGCGCGACCGCTTCGGCATCGTCGCCCGACTCGAGTTCTACAGCCCCGAGGAGCTTACCCGAATCGTGGGGCGGTCGGCGCGGTTGCTCGACATCGCGCTCGAGCCCGACGGCGCCCTGGAAATCGCCCGCCGCTCGCGCGGCACGCCACGCGTCGCGAACCGACTCTTGCGGCGCGTACGCGACTACGCCGAGGTCCGCGCTGCCGGGCGCATCACGCATGATGTCGCGGACGCCGCGCTGTCGATGCTCGACGTCGACGCCGCGGGTTTGGATGTGATGGACCGCAAGCTCCTGCGCTGCATGCTCGACAAATTCGCTGGCGGACCCGTAGGCATCGACAACCTCTCGGCCGCGATCGGCGAGGAGCGTGACACGATCGAGGACGTGCTGGAGCCGTTTCTGATCCAGCAGGGCTTCCTGCAGCGCACCAATCGCGGCCGAATCGCCACCGCGTTGTCGTATCGCCACTTCGGTCTGCTTCCCCCGGCTGCCGCTGGCGGACTCTTCGCGAGCGAATGATCCCCGCGGAAGAGTTCGAAGGGCGTTTTCGCTGGCCAGTCCGCGTTTCCTACGAGGATACCGACGCTGCCGGCGTGGTGTACCACGCCAATTACCTGAGATATCTGGAACGCGCGCGGAACGAATGGCTGGCGTCGCTGGGATTCACCCCGACCGCGCTCGAACGTGAACACGGCGTCGTGTTCGTGGTCCATCGACTGGACATCGAGTACCGGCAGCCCGCCCGGCTGTACGATGCGCTCGAAGTGGCGCTCGGGCTGGCCGCGCACGGGCGCAGCCGCTTGGTCGCGGTCCAGGAGTCTTTCGCGGCGAGGAGAAGTTGGCTCGGGCGCAGGTGACGCTCGGCTGCCTCGAACCCGCCACTTGGCGGCCTACGCGCATTCCGGCGCCGGTCGTTGCAAACATGCGTTACGACAAAGGGCCCTAGATTGAACCTGCATCCCGATCTGTCCTTTTTCGCGATGGTGCTGCACGCCAGCGTCGTCGTCCAGGCGGTGATGGCGCTTCTGCTTGTGGCGTCGGTGTGGTCGTGGTGGCAGATCTTCCTCAAGCTGTTCGCGCTGAAGCGAGCACAGCGCGAGACCGACCGGTTCGAGGACGATTTCTGGAAGGGCGGCGATCTGAACGAGCTGTTTCAGCGCGCGACCCAGAATCGCGGGGGCGCACTGGAGCGGATTTTTTCCTCCGGTTTCCGCGAGTACGCCAAGCACCGCCGGCAGGGAACCTCCTCGGCGGCGACGATGGACAGCGCGCGACGTGCCATGCGCGCCTCGTACCAGCGCGAAATCGACGCCCTCGAAGCCAATCTCGCCGGGCTGGCGACCGTCGGATCCGTCTCGCCTTACGTCGGCTTGTTCGGCACCGTGTGGGGCATCATGAACGCGTTCCGGAGTCTCACCAACGTCAGCCAGGCGACGCTGGCGCAGGTCGCTCCGGGCATCGCCGAAGCATTGATCGCTACCGCGATGGGACTTTTTGCCGCGATTCCCGCGGTCGTCGCGTACAACCGCTACACGCACGACGTCGACCGGCTGGCGACGCGCTTCGAGACGTTCATCGAGGAATTCTCGAACATTCTCCAGCGCCAGGCCTAACCGATGCGCCGTCCACGCAAATCGATCAACGAGATCAACGTCGTGCCCTACATCGACGTGATGCTGGTCCTGCTCGTGATCTTCATGGTGACCGCGCCGCTGATCAACCCGGGCGTGATCGACCTGCCCAGCGTCGGTACCCAGCTAACCGCGCCGGTGGCGCCGCTCGAAATCCAGGTGCGTACCGACCAGTCGCTGTGGTTGCGCGAGGGTGCAGCGGCGCCGGTGCGCCTGTCGCGAGACGAAATGATCGCGCGCCTCCGCGAGCGGCAGGCGAAAAATCCCGACCAGGCGGTCGTGATCGCCGCCGACCGAGCCGTCCGCTACGAGGAGGTGGTCCGCGTGCTCGATCTCCTGCAGCAGAAGGGCGTGCGCAAAGTCGGCTTGCTTCTCCGCCCGCAACCGAGCTGACGCGCGATGCCGCCGTTGCGCGCGCGCTCAAGCTGGTCCACAGCCAAATGGGTCGCCGCGATCCTGGCGGTCGCGGTTCACGTCGCGTTCGTACTGTTTCTGATCTTCAGCGTCAACTGGCAGAATCGCAAGCTCGAGCCGGTGACCGCGGAGCTCTACGTGCCGCCCGCGGCCGAAAAAATCGAGCCCGCCAAACTCCCGCCCGAGGCGCCCAAGCCCGAGGCGCCCAAGCCCGAGCCGCCCAAGCCGGAGCCGCCCAAGCCTCAAGCCGAAGCCAAGCCGCCGCCGGTCGAGCCGCCCAGGCCGGACATCGCGCTAAAGCAAAAGCAGGAGCGCGCCAAGAAGGAGCAGGCCAAACGCGAGCGAAGAGAGAAGGAAAAACTGGACGCGGAGAAGCGTGAGGCAGAACGGCGCGAAGTCGAAAAGAAGCAGCAGGAGAAGCGCCTCGCCGAAACCCGTGAGCGGCAGGCGCGTGAGGCCGACGCGCTCAAGGCGCAGGCGCAGCGCGAACGCCAGGTTCAGGAAAAGATCGCGGCGGACGCGGCGCGCGCCAAGGCAGCCGCCGACTACATCCGCCGGATCCAGGCCAAGATCAGAGGCAACGTCGTCGTGCCGCCCGACATGCCGGGAAACCCCGAAGCCATTTTCGACGTGGTACAGCTGCCCAGCGGCGAGATCATCGACGTGCAGCTCGGCAAATCGAGCGGCGTGCGCGCTTACGACGAAGCCGTGCAGCGCGCGATCCTCAAATCATCGCCGCTGCCGCGTCCCGACTCGCCGGATATGTTTCGCAGGAACCTGACGCTCAAATTTCGCCCTCTGGATTGACGGCCAGTCTTACCCGGGCGCGAGGCCTACTCTGCGCGGGACGTCTTCTCGACGATCTGTATTGTCGCCCAGCTCCAGTCCGGCCGCTGCTCGACCAGGTGGCGGAAGGCGACGGTGTAGACCGAATGTGTCGTCGTGAGAATGACGTTGCGGCCTTCGGCATATTCGGAGGTCGGCACGATGAGTGTCTTCATCGCGAGCGGCTTGTCCGGCCGCGATGGCGGCGGCAGATACAGGCCCTCGAAGCGATCGCCCATCGTCGACAGATCGACCCCGTCGATCACGTAACCCATGTCTTCGTTCGGGCGGCGCTTCGCGGCGAGCGTCACCGCAACCACGCGCTCCGCGATGACGTTCACGCCTGCTTCGACTTCCTCGTTGGAGACCTTGTTCAGCCGGCGCACGACGCCGAGGAGCCACGCTTCGTTGTCAGACTGCCGCACCGCAACCAGCGCGCCGAGGGAGAGGCTCTGGCCAACGCCGCCCGTCGCCGAGATGCGCAGTCCGGCGACGCTGCGATCCTTGACCTCCCACATCGGGTCGCTCCACGACGATAGGCTTGCAGCGAGCGAATCGTCCTCGACCAGCGACCTGCGGCGGGCGCGCGGTGCGCTGGCGACGGGGAAGACCTCGATCTGTTCGTTGCCGCTGCCGACCGGCGTGGAAGCCTCGCCTGCAGCTTTCGCAGTCAGATCCTGACAGATGCGCGCCAGGCCGATGCGCACATGCGCCGACACCGCCACCGAGGTCCGCGGATCGCGGCGAAGATCGGCAAGCGTCGACGGAGCGAGCGCGGGCTGGATCTTGCGCAGCACCGCCAGCCGTTGCTGATTGATCAGGGCGACCGGCCCCTGGTCGGTCATATCGGCGTCGCGCAGCGCAGCCACCGCACGGTCCATCGCGTCGGCGAGCGGCGTCGTGTCCACGTAGCGCAGGACCGAGCCGCGGTCGTTGCCATTGCGCCGGATGAGGCCGCAGCGGCCGGCGAGATCGACGAAGAATCCCTCCACCGATTTCGGAATCTGCTCCAGCGCAAGCCGGCGGCTCCAGGCGCGCAGCTGCGAGCTCGCCCAGTCGACCTCGGCTGGCCCGAGATTGCCGGTATTGAGCTGGTGCACCAGCAACACGTACAGGAACTCCTGCTCGACCGACCACGCCTGCGCGCCGGCGCCCGCCGCGGGCAGCGCCACCGGGCGGCGATCGCAGCCCAACTCGCACGAGCGCAGGTAGATCTGGTGCAACTCGATCCACTTCGCGGGAATCCAGCGTTCATACTTGAACACGCGCAACTTGGCATCGGTGCCGTGAAAATGGACCAGGCGCACGAACAGCAAAGGCAGAACCGCTTTCCAACGCGGATTCGCCGCCTGCGACAGTGCGGCTTCAAGCGCGGCCTGATACGCGAGTATGAACGCCTGGCTCATTTCCCACAGCGCCTGCCAGATTCGGTCGGCCAGCTTGGCCGAGCTCTCTGCGTTCTCGATGTACTGCTTGATCAGCTGCCGGCGGTCGGCGCCGAGCGCGGCATCGACAAATTCGATGGCGGCGATGCGATTCAAATCGATCGTGTACCGACCCTTCCGCATCGTGTCTAGCGCGCGGATGACGTGTTGCTGCCGCCCGACCACATCGAGCGCCGGCAACTCGCGCAGCCACGCTGCAGCGCTCTTGGCGTTCTGCAGGGGATCGGCAACCCCCTTGGCTTGCGGGGTTAGGAATCCGAGCATTGCTCTCATGGATATCGCCGGTCGGCTAGCGGCAGGTTCGTCGCGCGCGTCCCGAGCCGCTCAACGGCCTGCGGCCCTCGTGCGGCAGTGTGACTGCCTGCCGCACTTGGCTGAATTGTAGTTTATAGCCCATAATGACCCCTGACGCAAAACGCGTCCGAAATCGCGCAAATTACGACAATGTCGTTGTGAAGCAACGCCGTCACCTTCACTCACCCAAAGCTAGCCATGTCGTCACCTTCCCTCCTGGGCCGCTGTCTCGCATTGGCTTCCGCCGCCGCAGCTATGCTACTCGCGCCGACTGGAATTACGCTTGCTCAGACCGCTGCCACAGCGCCCACAAATCCGGAAAGCAAGATGAATGCCAAAATTACGCAGTTGCAGAAGACCGATACGACGGTGGGCACAGGTGCCGAGGCGCTCGCAGGAAAAGTTGCAGTTGTTCACTACACTGGATGGCTCTACGACCCTGCTTCAGCGGATAAAAAGGGGCGCAAATTCGACTCGTCGCTGGACCGGGACTCCCCGTTCAGTTTTCCGCTGGGCGGCGGCCGTGTTATCCGTGGCTGGGACGAGGGCGTGGCCGGTATGCGCGTCGGTGGGCGGCGCACGCTGGTGATCCCGTCGGAGATGGCCTATGGCACCCGGGGAGCTGGGGGAGTCATTCCGCCGGATGCGACGTTGATGTTCGAGGTCGAGCTCGTCGACGTTCGGGACCGTTAGATCGCGCTTCCCCGGAAAGCAGCATCCGTCGTTGTCGTCAACAGACGGACGGCGAGTTCGCCTCGGCGCGGATCACCAATACGTCTCGAGCGTGAAATGACCCGGCTCGCGTCGGCGATGCCGGCGCATACCGCGCTGCTCGAGCACGCCTTGCGTATCGCGCACCATTTCAGGATTGCCACACAACATCGCATGCGCATTCTCCGCGGTCAGTGGCACCCCCGTCCACGCCTCGAGCCGGCCGTCGCGAATGGCGTCGGGGATGCGTCCCGACAAAGCACCCTTGTGCATTTCGCGGCTGACGAAGGGAGCGAACGCAAAGCGGCCCGGACGCGCCGCGGCGATGCCCGCGATCACGTCGCCATACGAGAGATCGGCGGCATGCCGCACCGCGTGCACCAGCACCACCCGTTCGAATTTCTCCCACGGTTCTTCGGTGCGCAATATCGACAGGAAGGGGCCCAGGCCGGTACCGGTCGCGAGGCACCACAACGCCGCTGCATCGGGCAACTCGGTGACACAGAAAAACCCGTTGGCGCGATCGAGCAGCCACACCGAATCGTCGCCCTCGAGCGCGGCAAGACGCGGCGACAGGGGACCTTGCGGCAGCACATTGAAATAGAACTCGTGCGCCACACCATCGGGCGGGTTGACGAACGAGTAGGGACGCCCGAGCATCGGCTCCTTGGATCCTGGAGGCGCCGGTAGCGCGAGCCGCGCAAACTGCCCCGCGACGAAGGTCAGCGCGGGCGCCGCGACCTGCAGCGAGTACAGTCGCTCGTTCCATCGCTTGTTTCCGACCACCTTGCCCTCGATCCATTTGCTCATCGCAAGCTGCATCCGCGCGGTAACATTCCGATCATTATGCCAGCCCCTAAATCCGCGCTTGCCGTTGGTGCGCAGGTGTACCTGCGCCGACCGCGTGCGAGCGACGCGCCGGCGTTTTGTGCCGCGGTACGGGCGAGTCGTGCGATTCATCAGCGCTGGACGCGGCCCCCCGCAACGCCGAGGGGCTACGAAGCCATGCTCGCGCGTTGCCGCCGGCCCGCGTTCAAGACGCTGTTCGCTTGCCGGCGCGCGGACGATGCGCTGGTCGGCGTGTTCGACCTGTCGCAAATCTTCCACGGCATCATGCAGAGCGGTTACCTGGGTTACTACGCGCTTGCGCCGTTGGCCCGCCGGGGCTACATGCGAGACGGCCTCGAGCTGATGCTGCGCTACGCGTTCCGCACGCTGCGCCTGCATCGCGTCGAGTCGAACATCCAGCCTGCGAACAAGCGCTCGATCGCCCTTGTGCGCCGCGCAGGGTTCGTCCGCGAAGGCTATTCGCGCCGTTACCTCAAGATCGACGGGCGGTGGCGCGATCACGAGCGCTGGGCGCTCCTGGTCGAAGATTGGCGCGCTCGACCCTCGCGTCGGCGATGACCGCTTCGCGCCGCCGAAGCGTGGTTGCGGCCCTGGCCCTGTGCGGCTGTTCCGCGGATCCCTACCGGCTGGACACGGAGCGCGGCGCAGCGGGCATGGAGCTTTCGCCGTACGCTCTGCGCGAGGAATGCATTGCGCTCCAGCCGGGCGAGCGCATCGGCTTCTACTTCATCAGCGCGACGCCGGTCGCGTTCAACATCCACTACCACGATGCGAACGCCGTGATCATGCCGATCGTGCGCGAGCATGCTACGCGCGAATCGGGCGATTTCACCGCTGACCGAAGGGAGATCTATTGCCTGACGTGGGAAGCTGGCGCAGAGCCGAGCATCCTCGAGTACCGCGTGCGGCCGTTGCCGGCGCGCTAGGAAGCGTAAGCCTGACGGAGTCTCAGAGCTCCTGATACGAGTACGTGCGGCCGTGCTCGACATCGCCCTCGACGAGCCTGCCGACGATCTTTGCCGCCACCACCTCGGGCGCAACGAGCCGGCCGTCGCGATGGAAGCCCTGGAACAGGTCGACGCTGGGCAGCACGTCGCGGGGCTGCGAGCGCGCGAACGCCTGCATGTCGGTATCGATGACACCGGGGCGCACCGTGATGGCGCGAAAGCTCGGCGCCTGCTGTTCGACGGCAAGTGCCCTCGTCAGCATCTCCATTCCCGCCTTCGCCACGCAGTAGACGCTTTCTCCCGCCAGCGCCGTCTCCGCTGCGCCGGACGACACATTGATGATGCGTCGCGGCAGCGCCGGGTCGGAGAAGACACGACAAAAAAGATTCGTGAGCGTCACCACCGCCGCGAGATTCACCGAGAGCGAGGATGCGATCTCGCCCGCGACGAGCCTGCCCAGCGTGCCCGCCGGACCCGCGGTCGCCGCATTGTTCAACAGGCAAACCGATGCAGGCTTGGTATCCACGAGTGCGGAAAGTGCCGGACCGAGAATCTCGTCGACGCGCGCGGCGTCGGTCAGATCGAAGCGAGCAAAACGGTAGCGCTCGCCGGTGAGGCGAGGATGGCTTGCGCGGCCGACGCCGATCACGGCAAACCCGCGCTTGAGCAGCGTCGCGGCGAGCGCCGAGCCGAGGCCGCGCGAGACTCCGGTTACGATTGCTGCGTGCATGATCTCTCCTCCGCCGCGGTCCGCGTAGCCTGGGATGAGTCCTGAGGACGAATCCCGGGACTTTGCAACAGCGTCAAGTGACCTGGGTTTCGGCTTCGCCTCAACCCAGGCTACGACTCACCGGTGCGTTCCCAGCGAAAGCGCGATCATCACGACAACGATGATCAAGACCACCAGCAGCGTCACCTTGATCCAGCTCTTCGGGTATTCGCCCTGGATCGCGCCGGTGAATCCGTTCATCACTGCCTGAAACACCCTCGTGCCGTAGTTGTAGTTGAGGAGCCACACAGGTGCCAGGATATGCTTGAACGTCTGTCCGGAGTAGTTCGCCTGCACTTCGAGATTGCGATACGTGTCGCCGGGTATCTGCGCGGCGCACATCTGGCGGAGCTTCGCGTCCATCGCGTCGCGCGTCGCCTTCGCGGCAGCGACGAGATCGATCTGGTAGCGCTCGACGACCCAGCCGGCGACGTAGCCGGCATCGTACGGCTTGAGCTCCTTGGTCGGAAACGGCTCGATGCCGCGGACCAGTGCCGGGTGCACGCCAACCGACGCGCACAGGAGATCGTCGTCGAAGAAATGGGAAAGCTGTCCTGCGGCGGGCTCCCAGCGCACGTGCTGCACCTGGCGCGTTTGCGTGCGGCCGCTGCCGTCGGTGTAGGTTTCGGTCGTGTAGTAGTAATGCCCGGCTTCGGCGGTCCACGTCGCTTCGACGCGCGCGTCGAAGGTCCAGTACGGCAGATAGACGCCCTTGACGGTGTCGGTGAGCGCGCGGCGCTTCAAAGCGTTCGGCGCCAGCCACAGCTTGCCATACCACGCGCGGATGCGGTCGCGAGCCTGGTCCTCCGCGACCTGGAACGGCAGCAGGCTTTCCGGCCGGAACGACTCCTTGCTCTGCGCGTAGGGTACGAGCTGCGCCGAGCCGCAGAATTCGCACCGCTGCGCCTGCCGCGCGGGGTCGAGAACCGAGATCGCCTGGCAACTCTGGCATTTCACATATCGCTTCTCAGCCTGCCAGCCCCGCGCCCCGTCGCCGAGGCCGCGCAGCGCAGTGACCAGATCGTGCTCGACGATTTTTCCCGTGTCGGCGTCAAGCTTCGCCGGCGACACCGTGCCACAGAACGGGCAGACCAGCGCCTGCCTGACCGGATTCCACACCGCCTCGGCGCCGCAGGCGGGGCACGAGAATTTCTCTTGTGCCATCGTTTCGAACAGCGGCGATGGCGTATTCATGGCTGGCTCAGGGGCGGTGGAAGGACGCGATCAAGCAGTAGGTGTCCTGCGCCAGATAGGACGGACGATTTTCGGCCGCGCGACGGCATCGTCCGCCGCGCCCACGCGTCAGCGAATGAAATAGCCGACCACCCGCCACTTGCCGTCAGGCTCGTGCTCGAGCGTGAGCGACTCTTGGGCTCGGGCCTTGTTGGTAAAGCTCGTCGCGTAGACGATCAACGCGTAGTCGCCTTCGGCAAAGTTCTGAAATTTCTTCCTGAAGTCGGTGTTGGAGATCGTGCGACTTTTCACCGGACCGAGCGGCGTGCGCGCCTTGGCGAGCGCGTCCGTCCACGCACGCAGAGGCATCGCGGCCTGGAATTTCTTGCCCGCCGTATTCCAGCTCGCTTGCGCGTCGGAACGATCGGCCAGCGCCAGCCAGTCGCGCGCTGTTGCCTGCGCGGCGGTTGCCTTCGGGTCCTGCGCGACCGCGCTGCCTGCAACGAGCCACGCCAGCCAGATCAAGGCGAACAACAGCTGCGCGCGATACCCGAAGGAGCGGCTCATCGCTGAAACTCAGGAATGGAGGAATTGATCGACCGCGGCACGGGTGACGCGCCACTGCGTGCCGATCTTTTTGCCCTTGAGGTCGCCGGACTCGAGGCTTGCCATGACGTCCGACTCGCCCACTCCGAGCATCTGCGCAACTTGCGCCGGCGTAAAAAGATCCGGTGCCGCGCCCGACGCCGCAGCGGCGCCGGGCACGTGGATGCCAGGCGTCGCCTGACTGCCCAGAATGCCTCCGGTCTGATTCATCATCTGCTGCGCCATCGCCATGCCGACCGCCATCTGCGCGGCCATGCCACCGACGCCGGCACCGTCGCCCTTCTCCAGACCTTGCGCCATTTGGAACTTGACATAGTCGTTCAGGTTGCCGACCGCGGCCATGCTCGAGCGCTTGTCGATTGCCTGCTCGACCTCCGCCGGCACCGACACGTTCTCGACAATGAAGCTCGTGACCTCGAGGCCGTACTTCGACGTCGTCTGCGGATTGATCAGCGGCAGCAGCGCCTGACCGAGCTCGGCATAGCGCGCCGCGACGTCGAGCGCGGGAATCTTCGCTTGCGCGAGCGCCTCCGAAAATACGCTGACAATGCGCGAGCGCATGGTATCGTTGAACTCGTCGAGGCGAAAGTGATCGTCGGTGCCTGCTACTTCCTTCAGGAACAGTTTCGGATCGACGACCTTGAAGTCGTATATCCCGAAGGCCCGCAGTCGCACGACGCCGAAATCCTGGTCGCGCATCATGACGGGGTTCGCCGTTCCCCACTTGTTACCGGTGAACAGACGGGTGAGGACGTAATATACGTCCGCCTTGAACGGGCTCTCGAGCCCGTATTTCCAGCCCTTGAGATCGGAAAGGACGGGGATGTTGTCGGTCGTGAGCGTGTACTTGCCCGGACCGAACGTATCGCCGAACTGGCCGAGATAGACGAACTGCGCGATTTGCGATTCGCGGACGATCAGCTGCGCGCCGCGCTTGATCTCCTTGTCCTCGTCGGGGAACCTGAAGCTCAGCGTGTCGCGCGAGTCGTCGGTCCACTCGATGATGTCGATGAACTGCTTGCTGATGAAGTCGAGAATGGCCATGTCGTCTTCCCTCGAATATCGGCGCCGCGCTACTTCTTCGCCGCGAGTCTCTTCGCCTCCGCCTCGCCCTTGTTGATCTCGCTCTCCAGCTGCGCCAGCGGCAGCGCCCCCGGCACCATGGACCCATCGGCGAAAACGAGCGTCGGCGTCGCGGCGACGCGCAGGCGGTTGCCGAGCAGCGCCGTGTCCTTGATCGGCGTCGCGCAGTCGCCCTTGTTGTCGGGCAGTGTGCCGGTCTCGAAGAAATCCTCCCACGCCTTGGCACGATCGGCGGCACACCAGATCAGCACCGATTTGCGCGCCGCGTCAGGATGCAGCTGGTCGATGGGAAACAGAAAAGTGTAGATCGTAACGTCGTCGAGCCGCTTGATATCGTTCTCGATCCGTTTGCAAAACGGACAGTCGGCATCGGAGAACATCGCGAACTTGCGCGTCCCGTTGCCCTTCACCCGCTTGAACGCGAGATCCAGCGGCAACGATTCCCAGGCGACGCGACTGAGTTGCCGCTGCCGGGCGTCCGTGAGGTTCTGCTTCGTATTGGCGTCGAAGATCATGCCGACCATCACATACGTCACTTTGGCGTCGGTATAGACGATTCGGTCATCGAACATCGCTTCGTACAGGCCGAAATACGGCGACTTGGAAACGTTGCTGACCCCTGCGCCCGGAAATTTTTCCTCGAGCAGCTTCTTCACCGCGGCGACGTCCCGGGTGGCTGCATCGCGCGTGGCGGTGGACTTGACGTCTTCCGGCAGCGCGGCCAGCGGCAGCGCCAGGAGCAGCGCTGCCAGCGCCAGGTGGATGAACGATATTCGCATCGAAGGCTCCAGAAGAATCGCGATCGGGGCGACAGTTTAACGCAGCGCCGGTTGCGCCAATAGCCGCCGGAGGGTTGCGAGCTTCCCGACGACCTTCATCCCGCGATTGCGCAGCAGTTTGAGCCCCGGCGCCTCGAACAGTCGGACCAGGCC
>JALYSM010000147.1 GCA_030854785.1 Pseudomonadota bacterium | reverse complement strand
CTGCGTCTCCGGCCGTCCGACCGATTCGTACGCGTGTTGCCCGTGCAGATCGACCAGGTTCGCTCCGGCGTCGCCGAGCTGCGCGAGCGTCGCCGGCCGGCCGTTGATCCACGCACGGCTTCGACCTTGCGCGTCGAGCGTTCGCCGCAAGAGGAGCGGTCCGTCGTCGCCCAGATCTTGTTCGTTGAGCCAGTTGCGAAGCTCTGGCGCGCCGGCGACGTCGAACTCGGCGGCGATTTCCGCGCGCTCGCTGCCTGGGCGCAATTGGCGCGTTTCGAAGCGCCCGCCGAGCAGGAGCGACAGCGCGTCGAGCAGGATCGACTTGCCCGCGCCGGTTTCGCCCGTCAACACCGTGAAGCCGGGCTCGAATTCGATTTCGAGGGCGTCGACGACGGCGAAGTTGCGGATCGACAGCAGGCGCAGCATAAGGGTCGGAGTCGTAATTCTCGCGGAAGCGCGATGCGTGCAATCAGACGAAAGAACTACGGAGCCTCGCTATCCTACTGCGGCCGCAGGTTCTCCGGCGTCTCGCTCCAGTGCAGCTTGCGCCGCAGCATGGCGAAGTGGTCGTGATCCATCGGATGCAGCAATCGCACTCGGTGCGCGGCCCGGCGGACGACGACGCGATCGCCTTCGGAGAGCGAAAAGTTCGCTTGACCGTCGCAATGCAAGCCGGCGTCCTTGCCCCGCAGCAGCGCGATCTCGACCACGACCGAATCGCGCACCGCGATCGGCCGATTGGTCAGCGCGTGCGGCGCGACAGGCACGAGCAGAAATGCGGCCACGCCCGGGTCGACGATCGGTCCCTGCGCGGACAGTGCGTAGGCGGTGGAGCCGGTCGGTGTGGCGACGATCAGGCCGTCGGCGCGCATCGCGTAGACAAAGCGCCCGTCGATCGTCACCGCGCAATCGATCATGCCGCCTACCGCGCCACGATTGACGAAGACATCGTTGAGCGCAAGCGCGCGCTCGCTGCCGCCGGCGACGCGTGTCAGCGTCGCATCGAGCAGTGTGCGCGTCTGTTCGGCATACGCGCCCGCAAGCATCGCCGCGAGCACGCTCTCCATTTCGGAGACGGCGATGTCGGTCAAGAAACCCAGGCGGCCCTGATTGATGCCGATCAGCGGCACGTCGTACGGGGCGAGCTGTCTCGCTGCCGAGAGCATCGTGCCGTCGCCGCCGATGACGATCGCGAGTTTGGCTTCGCGCCCGAGCTCCGCCATCGGCGCGGTGGGATACCCGGGAAGCGGTGTGAGCCGGGCCGTTTCCGCATCGATGATCACGCGGTGACCGCGGCCGGTGAGGAACGTGGCGAGCCGGTTCAAAGGCTCGGCAATCCCGGGGCTCGCGTAGCGTCCGACCAGCGCGATCGTCGGAAAGGCCTGGGCGGCGGCGCTCATGGCAGCGATTAAAGCATAAAATAGACGGCATGCTGGACTCCCGCGCGCAGCACCTTTTGAAGACGCTGATCGAGCGCTACATCGCCGACGGACAGCCGGTCGGATCGCGCGTGCTGTCGCGCCAATCCGGGCTCGAGCTCTCGCCGGCGACGATCCGCAATGTGATGGCCGACCTCGAAGAGATGGGGTTCATTGCGAGCCCCCATACGTCGGCGGGACGCGTTCCGACACCCAGAGGCTATCGCTTTTTCGTCGACAGCCTGCTCGTGGTGAAGCCGCTCCAGGAAGGCGAGATCAGCGAGCTGCAGGGTCAGCTGCAGGCGGACCGGCCGCAACTGCTGGTCGGCGCCGCGGCGCAGATGCTCTCGCAGCTCACGCATTTCGCCGGCGTTGTCGCAACGCAACGCCGACGCGAGGCATCGTTCCGCCACATCGAGTTTCTGCGCCTGTCCGACCGGCGAGTGCTTCTGATCATCGTTACGCCCGAAGGCGACGTGCAGAACCGGATCCTGCACACCGACCGGCCTTACACGCAGCCGCAGCTGCTCGAGGCATCGAATTTTTTCAATCAGCACTACGCGGGCCAGCCGTTTCACACC
The DNA here is from genome assembly GCA_030854785.1 of Pseudomonadota bacterium. Classification (GTDB taxonomy): domain Bacteria; phylum Pseudomonadota; class Gammaproteobacteria; order Burkholderiales; family Casimicrobiaceae; genus PALSA-1003. The sequence goes on along the minus strand of JALYSM010000147.1, from coordinate 7,803 downwards.
ATCCGCGCGCTGCTCGGCGACGAGCTGCGGCAGTTGCGCGAGGACGTGGTCGGACTGATGAGCGCCGCGGTCGAGGCGGGCGACGCCGCGCTGGCCGAGAGTGGCGACGATCTGGTCGTGTCCGGCGAAAAGAATCTTCTCGAGGCCGAGGATCTCGCATCGAACATGGATCGGCTTCGGCGTCTGTTCGAGGTGTTCGAGCAGAAGACCTCCTTGCTGCATCTGCTCGACGTCAGCCAGCGCGCGCAGGGCGTTCATCTTTTCATCGGTGGGGAATCCGGCCTGGCGCCGCTTGACGAGTGCAGCGTCATCACGGCGCCGTACGAAGTCGACGGCAAGGTCCTGGGCACGCTGGGCGTGATCGGCCCGACGCGGATGGCCTACGAGCGCGTCATACCGATCGTCGCCGTCACCGCCAAGCTGCTGTCCAATGCGTTGACGCAGCAACTGAACGACGCGTGAGGATCGCGGCGGAAGCCAACGCGGCGCTGATCGAACGCTTTTATTCGGCCTTCGCGCGGAGGGACGTCGAGACGATGCTGTCGTGCTATCGCCACGACGTCGTCTTCCACGACCCGGTGTTCGGCACGCTATCCGGGCCGCGGGTCCGCGCCATGTGGCGCATGTTGAATGCCCGCGCCGTCGATCTCGCCATCGAGTTCGGCGATGTTGCCGCGACCGAGCGCGACGGCAGCGCACACTGGGAAGCGCGCTACGCCTTCACGGCGACGGGACGGCCCGTGCACAATCGCATCGACGCGTCTTTCGAGTTTCGCGACGGGTCGATCGCGCATCACGTCGACCGCTTCAGCCTGTGGCGCTGGGCGGCGATGGCGCTGGGCATGAAGGGCGCGCTGTCGGGGTGGTTGCCGCCGGTACGCGCCGCCATTCGCGCTCGCGCGGCCGCCGGGCTCACCGCATACATGGCCGCAAACCCGTGACCGACGCTGCGCTCCACGCTGCGTGAGCCGCTTTCTCCCCGAACCGAAGTTTTCCCACGACCGCGCGGGCCGGCTCGGCATCCTGCTGATCAACCTCGGTACGCCGGACGCGCCGACGGCGAGCGCCGTGCGCCGCTACCTCGCCGAATTTCTTTCCGATCCGCGAGTCGTGGAGATTCCGCGCGTAGTTTGGAAGCCGCTGCTGCACGGCGTGATACTGCGCACTCGCCCCGCACGGTCCGCGCAGCGCTACGCCACCATATGGACCAAGGACGGATCGCCACTGCGCGTGCACAGCTTGCGGCAGAAGACGCTTCTGCATGGTTATCTCGGGCAGCGGCTCAAGAACCTCGGATTGCCGTCGGACCACGCCCAGGTCGAGCTCGGGATGCGCTACGGCATGCCGTCGATCGCGCAGGCGCTCGAGCGCCTGCGCGAAAGCGGTTGCGAGCGGGTGCTCGTGTTGCCTCTATACCCGCAATATGCCGCGAGCACGACCGCTTCCGCGCTCGATGCGGTGTTCGCCGCCGCGCGCGCGATGCGGCGCATGCCTGCGCTGCGTGCCGTCGGCGCCTATCACGACGACGTGAGCTATATCGGAGCGCTGGCGCAGAACATCAATGATTATTGGGTCAAGAACGGCCGCCCCGACAAGCTCGTGCTGTCATTCCATGGCGTGCCGCGACGAACGCTCGATCTCGGAGATCCGTACCATTGCCACTGCCACAAGACCGCGCGGCTGCTCGCCGCCGAGCTGGGACTCGAGCCCGAGCAATACGCCGTCACGTTCCAGTCGCGGTTCGGCCGCGGCGAGTGGCTCAAGCCGTACACGGAGGCGACGCTGGTCGCGCTGGCGAAGGAGGGCACACGGCGGGTCGACGTCGCCTGCCCGGGCTTCGTCAGCGATTGCCTCGAAACGCTGGAAGAAATCGCACTCGAGGGTAGGGCCGCATTCCTCAAGGCTGGAGGTGCCGAATTTCACGCCATTCCCTGCCTCAACGAGCGCCCGGCGTGGATTGCCGCGCTGGCGGACCTCGCGTTGAAAAACCTGGGCGGCTGGCTCGATTTGCCGCCCGACGCCGCGGCGCGCGAACTCACGCAGGCGCGCGCGAAAGCGCGTGGGGCGCAGACGTGAATTCTCGCCCGGCGGGTGATTGAAACATGCGGAAATGCCCTCAATGTACAAGCGTCGATGCCGAGGAGCAGGAATGAGGAACAATCCCGACCAGAACACTCAAGTTTCGGCCGAGGTCGAGGGCGGCCTGCCGGCCCCCACCGACGCACCGGCGCAGGAGCGCCCGGGCGAAGGTTCCGAGCCGACGGCCCACTTGGCGGCGCTGCTCAAGGAGGCCGAAGACGAGGCCGCGCGGCTCAAGGACGCGTGGCTTCGCGCCAAGGCCGAGACCGAGAACGTCCGCAAGCAAGGGCAGAACGACCTCCTCAAAGCGCACAAGTATGCGATCGAACGCTTTGCGCAGGATCTTCTGACCGTGAAGGACGCGCTCGAGTTGTCGCTCGCGACACCGAACGCCACGATCGAAACATTGAAAGATGGCGTCGAGCTGACGCTCAAAAACCTGAATGCCGCCTTCGACAAGGCGCGGATCGTGGAAATCAACCCGCTGAGTGAGAAGTACGATCCCCACCGCCATCAGGCGATGACCATGATCGAGTCTGGAGAAGTTCCGGGTACCGTCGTGCAGGTTTTCCAGAAGGGCTACCTTCTGAATGACCGGGTGCTGCGTCCCGCGCTCGTCGCGGTGGCAACAGCGAAGGAGCCTTCGGCCGGGGGGCCGGAGTGAGCCTCTATTCGCTTGAATCCGATCGCAAAAAACCCCATCTAGCGCACAGGTAAGCAATCTCGGACACGGAAGGAAACGGATATGGGCAAAATCATCGGCATCGACCTGGGCACGACCAACAGCTGCGTCGCCATCATGGAGGGCGGGAAGCCGAAGGTCATCGAAAACTCGGAAGGCGCGCGCACGACGCCGTCGATCGTCGCGTACCTCGAGGACGGCGAAATCCTCGTCGGGGCGCCGGCGAAGCGGCAGGCGGTCACCAATGCGAAGAATACGATCTTCGCCGTCAAGCGGCTGATCGGCCGCAAGTTCGACGAAAAGGAAGTGCAAAAGGACATCGCCCTGATGCCCTACAAGATCGTCAAGGCCGACAATGGCGACGCCTGGGTCGAGGTGCGCGGCAAGAAGGTTGCGCCGCAACAGGTGTCGGCGGAAATCCTGCGCAAGATGAAAAAAACGGCCGAAGATTATCTCGGCGAGGAAGTGACCGAGGCCGTCATCACCGTTCCGGCGTATTTCAACGACTCGCAGCGGCAGGCGACCAAGGACGCGGGCAAGATCGCCGGACTCGAGGTCAAGCGGATCATCAATGAGCCTACGGCGGCGGCGCTTGCATTCGGGCTCGACAAGAAGGAAGGCGACCGCAAGATCGCGGTCTACGACCTGGGTGGCGGGACGTTCGATATCTCGATCATTGAAATCGCGGTCGTCGACAAGGAACACCAGTTCGAGGTGCTGTCGACCAATGGCGACACATTCCTCGGTGGCGAGGATTTCGACCAGCGCGTGATCGACTACGTCGTCACCGAGTTCAAAAAGGATCAGGGCGTCGACCTCAAGAACGACGTGCTGGCGCTGCAGCGGCTCAAGGAAGCGGCCGAGAAGGCCAAGATCGAACTGTCCTCGTCGCAGCAGACAGAGATCAATCTGCCGTACATCACGGCCGATCAGTCCGGGCCGAAGCATCTCTCGATAAGGATCACGCGGGCGAAGTTCGAGTCGCTCGTTGAAGAATTGATCGCGAGGACGGTCGAGCCCTGCCGCACCGCGATCAAGGATGCGGGCGTGAAGCTCTCCGACATCAGCGACGTCATCCTGGTCGGCGGCCAGACGCGGACGCCCAAGGTGCAGGACACGGTCAAGGAATTTTTCGGCAAGGAGCCGCGCAAAGACGTCAACCCCGACGAGGCGGTCGCGGTCGGCGCGGCGATACAGGGCGGCGTGCTCAAGGGCGACGTGAAGGACGTTCTGCTTCTTGACGTAACGCCTCTGTCGCTCGGCATCGAAACCCTGGGCGGCGTCATGACCAAGCTGATCCAGAAGAACACGACGATCCCGACCAAGGCGCAGCAGGTATTCTCGACCGCGGACGACAACCAGTCGGCGGTGACGATCCACGTGCTGCAAGGCGAGCGCGACGTGGCTTCCGGCAACAAGAGCCTCGGTCAGTTCAATCTGGAAGGGATTCCGCCATCGCCGCGGGGGATGCCGCAGATCGAGGTCACGTTCGACATCGACGCCAACGGGATTCTGCATGTGTCAGCCAAGGACAAGGCGACCGGCAAGGAGAACAAGATCACGATCAAGGCATCGTCCGGGCTGACCGAAGGCGAGATCGAGCGCATGGTGAAGGATGCGGAGTCGCATGCCGAGGAAGATCGCAGGCAGCTCGAAATCGTGCAGGCGCGCAATAACCTCGACGCGCTCGTGCACAGCGTGAAAAAGTCGCTTGGCGAGTACGGCGACAAGGTCGGCGGCGAGGAGAAGGGCAAGATCGAGGCCGCGCTGAAGGACGCCGAGGAGCTGCTCAAGCAGCAGGATGCCGGCAAGGACGCGCTGGAAGCCAAGGCAGAGGCGCTGATGAGGGCCTCGCAGAAGCTGGGCGAAGCGATGTATGCCAAGACGCAAGCCGAGGGGCAGGCGGCCAATGCCGGCGACTCGGGCCCCGCGGGTGGTGGCAAGGACGGCGACGAGAAGGTGGTCGACGCGGAGTTTACCGAAGTCAAAGACAAGAAATGATATTCCGTCACGGCGCGGCTCGCGCCGCGAGACTGACGCCGGCGGTGCCGCGCCGTGACGGAATATCTGGCCGAGTTGAAGCGGGCGCCTCCGGCGCCCCTTAACTCGGCCGTTTGCCGTCGGCGCGAAGCGCATCGGCGGCGACGGAAGAGATTTGGGAGAGCGAGCTCGGAAGGGACGAATGGCGAAGCGCGATTTCTACACAGTACTCGGCGTCAATCGCGACGCTTCCGAAGAGGACATCAAGAAGGCGTATCGGAAGCTGGCGATGAAGCATCATCCGGACCGCAATCCGGACGACAAGACCTCCGAGGAAAAATTCAAAGAAGCGAAGGCCGCGTACGAGATTCTCTCGGACGCCAAGAAGCGCGCCGCGTACGATCAGTTCGGTCATGCGGGTGTCGATCCTTCCGTCGGGTTCGGGGCAGCAGGCGCACGCGGCTTCGGCGGCGGATCCGAAGGCTTCGGAGGGTTCGCCGACGCGTTCGGCGACATCTTCGGTGAGATCTTCGGCGGCGCGGGCCCGGGCGGGGGTCGAGGCCGCGGCAATGGCGTATATCGCGGCGCCGATCTGCGCTACAACCTCGAGCTGTCGTTGGAAGAGGCGGCGCGCGGCACCGAAGCCAAAATCCGCATCCCCGCGCTGGAGCAATGTGCGACCTGCCACGGCTCGCGCGCCAAACCCGGAACGCAGCCCAAGACCTGTCCCACCTGCCACGGCCAGGGTCAGGTCCGCCTGTCGCAGGGTTTTTTCTCCATCCAGCAGACCTGCCCGCAATGCCACGGCACCGGCAAGATCATTCCCGACCCATGTCCTGCCTGCGACGGCGCTGGCCGTACCAAGAGGCACAAGACGCTATCGGTGAAGATTCCCGCCGGGGTCGATCAGGACGATCGCATTCGGCTTGCCGGCGAGGGCGAGGCGGGGTTGAACGGCGGACCTTCCGGCGACCTCTACGTCGTCGTCGGCCTGAAGCGGCATCCGGTGTTCCAGCGCGACAACAGCGACCTGCATTGCGAGATGCCGATCTCTTTCACCACGGCTGCGCTGGGAGGCGAGATCGAGATCCCGACGCTCGAGGGTCACGCCGAGCTCAAGATTCCGCCCGAGACGCAAACCGGTCAGGTATTTCGGCTGCGCAACAAGGGGATCAAAGGTGTGCACAGCAGCGTCCACGGCGACCTGTACTGCCATGTCTCGATCGAGACACCGGTGAAGCTTACTTCGCGGCAGAAGGAGCTCTTGCGCGAGCTCGAGGCGATCAACGACGAGAATCCGGGCGCGCACAACCCGCGCGCCAAGAACTGGTTCGACCGCGTGCGCGAGTTCTTCGGGCCTTAGCTGGGCAAGCGGGGAAGAGCAAGTAGCCCGGGATGAGCGCAGCAAATCCCGGGGACGGCGCCGAAGGTTGACTCAGCCCCTGGGATTCGCGCTTCGCGCTCATCCCAGGCTACGGAAAGACGGGAATATGCGGGTCCAGCCCGCGATCCTGCGCTTCCGGATGACGCTCGCGGAGGAGCTTCTTGATCTCCTCGACCTTGTCCTCGGGCACGTCGATCATGAGCAGGATGCAGCCTTGATCGATCAGCGCGTCGAACTGCTGCAGGCGCGAGTTGGGGATCGCTGAGCCGACCATGCTCGACACCCAGGTTCCGAGCAGCGCCCCAAGAAATGTCGTGCCGATCACGGTGGCGATCTGCCAGCGTTCCGCAGTCAGCCCGAGAAAGACGAGCAGCCCGCCGGCCGCGCAACCGAGGAGCGCACCGATAACCAGCCCGAGCTGCGCGCCATGGACCACATCCGTCTTCTGCAGAACGTTGGCCTCGTGCAGTCCGTCCATCGGCGTGCCGCGCTTGGCGAGGAAATGGATGTGCCGTTCCTCGACGCGCGCGAGGAGAAGATGAAGACGCGCGCCTTGTAGCGTCGCGGACTTCGGCTTAGCATTCGGCTCTTCCTTAGTCTGCATTGAGGGAGAAAAGCTGTGCTCGGGAGATTCAGCGGTATCGTCCTGCTCGCCCTGTTGCCGCTCGCGAATGCGGCGGCGCAGGTGAAGATCGGTCTCATGGTATCCGCCACCGGGCCGACCTCTGCAATCGGCATTCCTCAACGTAACACCGCGGCGCTGCTGCCGACCCGCATCGGGGACGCGACCGTCGAGTACTTCCAGCTCGAGGACGGTGGCGACACGACCCGCGCTGTGCAGAACGCCAAGAAGCTCATCGGCGAAAACAACGTCGACGCACTGATCGGACCGTCGACCACCCCCAATGCGTTCGCGATCCTCGACATCATCGCCGAGGCGAAAGTTCCGCTCCTTGCTACGGTCGGCACGCAGGCGGTGGTCGAGCCGGTCGACGCCAAGAAGCGCTGGGTGTTCAAGACGACGCAAAACGACGATTTGATCGCCGCGGCGCTGCTCAAGCATATGGCGAAGAACAACGTAAAAACGGTGGGCTTCATCGGCTTCAACGATCCCTACGGCGAGAACTGGTACAAGGTCTTCGGCACCCTCGCGGAAAAGGCGGGCATTCGCATCGTCGCGAGCGAACGCTACGCGCGGTTGGATCAGAGCGTCACGGGGCAGGTGCTCAAGCTGATCGCGGCGAAGCCGGAGGCGGTGCTGATCGCCGCCGTCGGCGGTCCCGCGGTGTTGCCGCAGGCGACGCTGTTCGACCAGGGATACAAGGGGCGCATCTACCAGACGCACGCGGTGGCAACCGACGATTTCATCAAGCTGGGCAAGGAGAAAGTCGAGGGAACGGTCCTTGCGGCGGGCTCGATGCTGGTCATCGACGACATCGCGGACACCGACCCGATCAAGAAGGTTGCATTGACTTACATCGGCGCGTACGAGAAGCAGTTCGGCCAGAAGCCGGCGACGTTCGGCGCCAACACCTACGACTCGGGACTGATCCTGCAGCGCGCGATTCCCTCCGCGTTGAAGATCGCCAAGCCGGGAAGCGAGGGGTTTCGCAGCGCTTTGCGCGATGCGATCGAGCAGGAGCACGTCGTCGTCGGCTGCCAGGGCGTGTTCAACATG
>JALYSM010000142.1 GCA_030854785.1 Pseudomonadota bacterium | reverse complement strand
CGCTTGAGGTGATGGCGATGCGGAGGGCGATGGCGATGGTGTGGGCGCGGTAGCGCTGGCAGCCGCTGGGTCTTTTGGCGCGGCCGCAGCATGCGCGCCGGCCACTTCGACAATCACAATAAGGTTGCCTTCGCTGACCTTGTCGCCAACCTTGACCTTGAGCTCCTTCACGGTTCCCGCGGCCGGCGCGGGCACGTCCATCGTCGCCTTGTCGGACTCGAGTGTCACCAGCGGATCCTCGGGCTTCACTGCATCGCCCGGCTTGACGAAGACTTCGATGACCGGCACGTCCTTGAAATCTCCGATGTCGGGAACTTTGACGGGAACGACGCCGGCCGGACCGGCGGCTGCCGCGGCGGGCGCCGCGCCGGCGGGTGCCGCTTTGTTTGCCGACGGAGTCTGTGCCGCGCCGCCCGGAGGCGCCTGGCCCGAGCTTGCCGCAGGAGCCTGAGCCGCCGGCGGCGGTGCAGTTTTCGCTGCGCCCGCGTCCGCGGTCTCGAGCGTAAGAATCGTGCTGCCTTCACTCACCTTGTCGCTTAGCTTGACCTTGACCTCTTTCACCGTGCCGCTCGCCGGCGCGGGTACATCCATCGTCGCCTTGTCCGATTCGAGCGTCACGAGGGAATCCTCGGCCTTCACCGTGTCGCCAGGTTTGACGAAAACCTCGATGACCGGCACGTCCTTGAAATCGCCGATGTCGGGAACTTTGACCTCGATCGTGCTCATTAGGACCTCACAAGCTCAATCACGTCGACACAAGGTACGCAAGAGAAAAGCCAGGCAAGGTTCTTTGCTTGACTTTGCGCCTTTGGCGCCTTGCGGTGAATGCTGTTGGCGTTATCCGTCTACACGGTCCACGGCGCAGGCTTCGCCGCGTCGATACCGTACTTCTTGATTGCCTCGGCGGCTTTCGCGGCCGGCAGCGCCCCCTCGTCGGCCAGCGCCTTCAGCGCCGCGACCGTCACGTAGTAGCGATCGACCTCGAAGAACCGGCGCAGTTTTTCACGCGTATCGGAACGTCCGAATCCATCGGTGCCAAGTACGGTATATCGGCGCGGGACGAAGGGCCGGATCTGCTCCGCGAAGGCGCGCATGTAGTCGGTTGCAGCGATCACGGGGCCTTGCGTAGCCATCAGGCAGGTTTCGACGTGCGACACTTTCGGTTTGGCCGTCGGGTTGAACATGTTCCAGCGCGCCGCCGCCTGACCGTCGCGCGCGATCTCGGTGAAGCTCGGGCAACTCCACAGATCGGCGGCGACGCCCCAGTCGCTTTGCAGCAGCTCGGCCGCGGCGATCACTTCGCGGAAGATCGTCCCGGACCCGAGCAACTGCACTCGCGGGCCTTTGGCCTTCTTGCCGCCGGCCTTGAACAGATACATCCCCTTGAGAATGTTCGGTGCGGCGCCTTCCGGCATCGCCGGCTGGGTATAGTTTTCGTTCATTACCGTCAGGTAGTAATAGACGTCCTCCTGCTCGGCGTACATCCGGCGCAGTCCGTCCTGAATGATCACCGCGACCTCGTATCCGAACGTAGGGTCGTAGGAAACGCAGTTCGGCACCGTCGCCGCAATGAGGTGCGAGTGACCGTCCTCGTGCTGCAGGCCTTCGCCGTTCAGGGTCGTGCGTCCCGCGGTTCCACCCAGGAGAAATCCGCGCGAGCGCATGTCGCCCGCGGCCCAGGTCAGGTCGCCGACGCGCTGGAAGCCGAACATGGAGTAGAAGATGTAGAACGGGATCATTTGCACGCCGTGTGTGGAATACGACGTCGCGGCCGCGATCCAATCGCATGTCGCGCCGGGCTCGTTGATCCCCTCCTGAAGGATCTGGCCGTTCTTGCTCTCCCTGTAGAACATCAGCTGGTCGGCGTCCTGCGGCGTGTAGAGCTGCCCGAGCTGGTTCCAGATGCCGAGCTGCCGGAACATGCCTTCCATGCCGAAAGTGCGGGACTCGTCGGGAACGATCGGAACGATGTGCTTGCCGATGTTCTTGTCGCGGATCAGCGTCTGCAGTATCTGCACGAACGCCATCGTCGTGGAGATCTCGCGGTCCTCCGTGCTCTTCAGGAACCGCTCCAGCGCCGTCAACGGCGGCACGATCAGAGACTCGGCCTTGCGCCGGCGCGCGGGTAGGAAGCCGCCCAGGTCCATGCGCCGGGCCTTCATGTACTCCGCCTCGGGCGAGCCCGCGGGGAAGGTCATGTACGGGACGTCCTCGATCTTGTCGTCAGGCACCGGGATCTGGAAGCGATCGCGGAACTTGCGAATGGCATCGGTGTTGAGCTTCTTTTGCTGGTGCGTAATGTTCTGCGCCTCGCCGGCCTCGCCCATGCCGTAGCCCTTGATCGTCTTGGCGAGAATCACGGTCGGCTGTCCCTTGTGGTTTACCGCGGCGTGGTATCCCGCGTAGACCTTGTGCGGATCGTGGCCGCCGCGGTTGAGATTCCAGATGTCCTGGTCGGACCAGTCGGCGACGAGCTCCTTCAGCTCCGGCGTGTTGAAGAAGTATTCGCGGACGTACGCGCCATCCTTCGACTTGAACGTCTGGTATTCGCCGTCGACGCACTCCATCATGCGGCGCATCAGGATGCCCTTCTTGTCGCGGGCGAGCAGGGGGTCCCAGTGCGTACCCCAGATCACCTTGATCACGTTCCAGCCCGCTCCGCGGAAGTCGGCCTCGAGTTCCTGAATGATCTTGCTGTTGCCGCGCACGGGGCCGTCAAGCCGCTGCAGGTTGCAGTTGACGACGAAAATGAGGTTGTCGAGTCTCTCGCGTCCGGCCATGCCGATTGCGCCCATCGACTCGGGCTCGTCCATTTCGCCGTCGCCGCAGAAGCACCACACCTTCCTTCCCTCGGTCTGCGCGAAACCGCGATCCTGCAGGTATTTCATGAACCGCGCCTGGTAGATCGCCATGAGCGGCCCGAGGCCCATCGACACCGTCGGGAACTGCCAGAAGTCGGGCATAAGCCACGGGTGCGGATACGACGAGATGCCCCTGCCGTCGACTTCCTGGCGGAAGTTGTCCATCTGCTCCGCGGTGAAGCGGCCGAGCATGAATGCGCGCGCGTAGACGCCGGTCGCGGAATGGCCTTGCACCAAAACCAGGTCGCCCCCGTGTGTCGCCGACGGCGCGTGCCAGAAGTGGTTGTAGCCAACGTCGTAGAGCGTCGCGGCGGAGGCGAAGCTGGCAATGTGGCCGCCCACGTTCGTATGCTTGTTCGCGCGGACAACCATGGCCATCGCATTCCAGCGCACGTACGAGCGGATTCGGTGCTCGATCGCCTGATCGCCCGGAATCCTGACCTGCTTGTCGACCGGGATCGTGTTGATGTACGCGGTGTTAGCCGAGAACGGCATGTACGCGCCGCGCCGGCGCGCCTTGTCGATCACCTGCTCGATGAGGAAGTGAGCGCGCTCCGGGCCTTCATGATCGATGACGCCATCGATCGCATCCTGCCATTCCCGCGTTTCCTGCGGGTCGACGTCGGAGTTCATGTCCATGGGAAGCTCCTCGCGATGGTTTGCGGCTTATGCGTATTCTTTGAACCGATTGTATGCGTGGCGCCGGGAGAGCGTATCTGCCGGCGCGAGCGGCTTCGAAGGGATGGCAAGGCCATGCTACCACGCACTGAAAGAGGGTTCTACTACGCGCGCGGTCGCGGTTCCAAGGTGCGCTGCTCGGTTACGATGGCATCGACGGTGGTGTCGTGCGGCGCCTCAGGGACGCGCTCGACGAGCTGCAGCTCGAAGGCGCCGGCGACGCGCGCGGCGCCTTTCTCGAGCAGGGGGAGCAGACGATCGTAATAACCGCCGCCGTAGCCGATGCGCCGGCCTTCCGCGTCGAAGGCGACGCCGGGCACCAGCACCCAATCGATCGATGCCAGCGCCACCGGCGGGCAGTCAGCGTGCGGCTCGGGTATGCCGCGATAACCCGGCGCGATCTCGCGGACGGCGTCGCACACCGCGTGAATATCGAGCATGCGGCGTTCCCGATTCACGCGCGGCACGGCGACGCTCTTGCCTTGCGCGAGCGCCGCGGAGAGCAGCAGCCGGGTGTCCCACTCGCTCCCGAAGGGCAGCGTCAGCAGCACGACCCGGGCAGCGATGAAATCGGGGCGCGCCGACAGCGTCTCTGCGATCGCTGCGCTCGCCGTCGTCCGGAGATGAGTCGGCATCGCGTCTCGAGCGCGCAGAATCCGCTCGCGCACCGAGCGTTTGGCCTCGCGCAGGCCGACGTTCGCCATGCGTGGCGGTGAGGCCGTCATGCGGCGATGGTACCGCAAACCGCGCGCGCTCCGGCACGCGCGACTATAATGTCGCTCCTCCAAATCGTCACTGTTCGCGAGACCGAATGAAGCACGCCCACAGCCACCACCGCGAGCGCCGCGCGCGCCTGATCGCGGAAATGCGCGCGCGCAGCGGCGGGGGCATCGCCGCGATCCCGACCGCGCCCGAAGCGCTCCGCAACGCGGACACGCATTACCCGTACCGGCCGGACAGTCACTTCTATTACCTCGCCGGTTTTCCCGAGCCGGAAGCGGTCGTCGTTCTGATCGCGGGGGCACAAGCCGGCGACTCGCGGCAGATACTATTCTGCCGCGAGAAGAACCCAGAACGCGAGATCTGGGATGGTTTCCGCTACGGCCCCGATGCCGCGCGCGAGATCTTCGGGTTCGACGAAACGCACCCTATCTCCGAGCTCGCGAGCAGGCTCGCCGACGAGACCTGCGACCGGCCTGCGCTGTACACGCCGCTGGGCCTGTACTCGGCTTGGGACCACACGGTTACCGCGACCCTGAACGAGGTGCGCAACCGCGTGCGCACCGGCGCCGCGGCGCCGGAAGCAGTCGTCGACGTGCGCGCTGCAGTCGCGGCCATGCGCCTGGTCAAGGATGCGGACGAAGTAAAGTTGATGCGCCGCGCCGCCGAAATCTCGAGCGGTGCGCATCGCCGCGCGATGGCGCGCACCCGGCCCGGCTGGTTCGAGTACCAGATCGAAGCCGAGCTCGCGCACGAGTTCCTGCGCTTGGGCGCGCAAGCCGTCGCATACCCGTCGATCGTCGCCTCAGGCCCGAACGCCTGCGTGCTGCACTACCGCGACAACGATCGGCAGACGCAAGCCGCCGATCTCCTGCTGATCGACGCCGGCTGCGAATACCAGGGCTACGCCTCCGACATCACGCGCACGTTTCCGGTCGGCGGCAGGTTCAGCGGCGCGCAGAAGGCGGTCTACGAGCTGGTGCTCGCCGCACAGCTTGCCTGCATCGAGGCAATCCGTCCGGGCAAAGCGTTTCACGATTACCATCAGGTTGCCGAGCGCGTTCTCGCTCAGGGCCTGATCGACCTCACGCTGTGCGAAGGCTCGCTCGACGCCGTTCTCGAGTCAGGCGCCTACAAGCAGTTCTACATGCACCGCGCCGGGCATTGGCTTGGGCTCGATGTTCACGACGTCGGGTTGTACCGCGTCGACGGCGCATCGCGCGTGCTCGAGCCCGGAATGGCGCTTACCGTCGAGCCGGGTCTCTATATCCGCCCCGCGGACAAGGTGCCCGAGGAATTTTGGGATATCGGCGTGCGCATCGAGGATGACGTGCTCGTCACCGCGGAGGGCAGCGACAACATGACCGCGGCGACGCCGAAGACGGTCAGCGATGTAGAAGCTGCGTGCGCGCGGTGACGGCCTCGTTGAAGCGGGCGCCGCTTCGCGTCGCCCCTTAACTCGGCCTACCGGCCACGCATGCGCAAGGCTGCCTGATGCTACACGATCTCGTCATCGTCGGAGCCGGGCCGGTCGGCGCGACGCTCGCGCTGGCGCTGGCGGATGACGGCCTCGACGTCGTCGCGCTCGATGCTCGCCCTTCGGGCACGATCGGCCGCGGCGACCGGTCGCTTGCGCTGTCGCACGGGGCGCGGCTGATTCTCGAGCGCGTCGGGGTCTGGAGCGCGGTCGCGGCTGCGCGCGAAGCGGTAACGCCGATAACTGCCATCGATGTCTCGCAGCGCGGCGGCTTCGGACGCATGCGCCTCGACGCATTGGAACAAGGCCTGCCGGCGCTGGGCTACGTCGTCAGTTATCGCGCCCTGCAGACGGCGCTCGACGCCGCTCTCGGGCGCGCCGGCAACAAAGTCGTTTACGCCGCAACGGTGACCGGCATCCGCACGACGCCGTCCTACGCCGCAATCGACACGACATGCGCCGGCGCGCGATCCGAGCTCTGCGCGCGGCTCGTCGCGGTCGCCGACGGCGGAGGCGAGATCATCGGCGGGCTCAAGCGCCACCATCACGATTACGGTCAGGTGGCGGTCGTCGGCAAGCTGTTTACCAGCGAGCCGCATCGCGGCGTTGCGTTCGAGCGCTTTACGCCCGAGGGCCCGGTGGCGCTGCTGCCAGAAGGCGAGCATTACGGTTTCGTGTGGACCACGACGCCAGCCCAGAGCGAGACTCTGCTCGCGTTGCCCGATGCGCAATTCTTGGCGGCGCTGGCGCAAAGATTTGGGTTGCGCGCCGCTGCGCCCAACGCGCGACTCCGAACGCAACCGGCCGGATTCGAGCGCGTCTCCGACCGCCGCGCATTTCCGTTGGAGCTCGACTACGCCGACCGCGTCGTCGGGCAGCGCGCCGTGTTACTCGGCAACGCCGCACAGGCGCTGCACCCGGTCGCCGGTCAGGGATTCAATCTGGGAATGCGCGATGCCTACGAGCTGGCGCAAGAGTTGCTTGCTACGCCGCGCGACGCAATCGGAGCGCGCGATCGGCTCGTCGCGTATGCGCGCCGGCGTCGTGGCGACCGCCTCGCGGGTATCGCATTAACGCACGGCTTGCTCGGGATATTCGGAAGCGACGCGCCGCTGCTGCGTTGGCCGCGAGGGTTGGCGCTCACTATGCTCGATGCGCTACCGGCGGTCAAACGCGTTTTCACGCGCGCGATGTCTTACGGCATGCATTGAGGACGTCGAGGCGATGCTGTGCACTGAAGGCGTGCAACGCGCAGCGTACTTTGCGTTCATGCTGACCGCTTGCGCACAAACTCGGTATAATGCGCGAGCCTCTCCGAAGCAAACCTGCATTGGACTTCACCCACCGTTTTCCGCTGTGCGCATCGGTTCGCATTCCATCGACAATAATCTAGTCGTCGCGCCGATGGCCGGGGTGACGGATCGGCCTTTCCGGCAGCTCTGCAAGCGGCTTGGGGCGGGCTTGGCCATCTCGGAGATGATTGCGTCGAATCCGTTGCTCCGCGACACCGAAAAATCCCAGCGGCGGATGGACCACGCGGGCGAGGTCGAGCCGATAGTCGCGCAGATCGCCGGCGCGGACCCGACGCAGATCGCCGACGCGGCGCGCTACAACGTCGAGCGCGGGGCGCAGATCATCGATATCAACATGGGATGCCCCGCCAAGAAGGTCTGCAACGTCGCGGCAGGCTCGGCGCTGCTGCAGAACGAGACCCTGGTCGCCGCGATCCTCGACGCGGCGGTGCGCGCCGTCGATGTACCGGTAACGCTGAAGATTCGCACCGGGTGGAATCGCCAGAACCGCAATGCGGTGCGCATCGCGCGAATCGCCGAGAACGCCGGCATCGCGGCGCTATCCGTGCATGGTCGCACGCGGGAGTGCGGCTTTGTCGGCGCCGTCGAATACGACACAATACGCGAAGTCAAAGAGGCAGTCGCGATCCCCGTGATCGCCAACGGCGACGTCGACTCACCGGAAAAGGCGCGCGCCGTGCTCGCTCGCACCGGCGCCGACGCTATCATGATCGGCCGCGCCGCACAGGGCCGGCCGTGGATCTTCCGCGAGATCCGCCATTATCTCGACTGCGGCAAGTGCCTGCCGCCGCCCGAAGTCGAGGAGATTCGCGGCGTCATTCTCGGCCATCTCGTCGATCACTATGCGTTTTATGGCGAGGTCACCGGGACGCGCGTCGCGCGCAAGCATCTGGGTTGGTACGCGAAAGGCTTCGTCGGGGGCGAGGCGTTTCGTAATGAAGTCAACCGGCTCGATACGCCAGCGGCTCAGATCGCGGCGGTCGACCGGTTTTTCGATCGGCTCGCGGCGCGTGCCGACCGGCTGGAGTGGATGCCGGCGGTCGAGGCGACCGCAGCTCCGTGGGTGGAGGAGGCCCTCGCAGCGTGAAGAGAAGCCTGCGTCTAAACGGCACGAACGAGATCGGCCGCAGCGTCGAGAAATCACTCGAGGAGTATTTCCGCAAGCTCGATGGGGAGATGCCGCACGGCATCTACGACATGGTCATCACGAACGTCGAGCGTTCGCTGCTCGCGACGATCATGCATCGCGCCGGTGGAAATCAATCGCAAGCGGCGGACATGCTGGGGCTGAACCGCAACACCTTGCGGTCAAAGCTTTCCAAATACGGAATCCGCTAAGAAACCGTCCGATAGCCTGCTGCGCTTGGCATAGCTTTGTTGCTCGGACGCTCGGAATCCTCATGTACTACCGTGTACACTCCGGTTCCTCGCCTCCTCTCGCCTCACTCTGCCCGCGCTCGCGACGGCTCTCGGACGGTTTCTGAGATCGTTCGATTAGCTTTCGCCACTGAACGGTTTCTAGCCCGTTGCCGGTGAACGCTACGCCCATATCGCAAGCGCTGCTTTCGGTCTCGGACAAGACCGGGCTTGTCGACTTCGCGCGCGGATTGCATGCGCTGGGCGTGCGCCTGCTTTCGACCGGAGGCACGGCGCGCGCGCTTGCCGAGGCGGGGCTGCCGGTCACGGAGATCGGGACCTATACCGGGTTCCCCGAGATGCTCGACGGCCGCGTCAAAACTCTCCACCCGAAGGTGCACGGCGGCATCCTGGCACGACGCGACCTGGCCACACACCGGGAGGCGCTTTCCGAGCACGGCATTCCGATGATCGATCTCGTCGTCGTCAATCTCTATCCTTTCCGTGAAACCGTCGCGAAACCCGGCTGCACGCTCGACGACGCGATCGAGAACATCGACATCGGCGGCCCGGCCATGGTTCGTTCCGCGGCGAAGAATCATGCGCACGTGGGGATCGTCGTCGATCCCGCCGATTATTCGCCGCTGCTCGACGAGCTTCGGGTCAACGGCACGTTGTCACCGGCGACGCGGTTCCGGCTCGCGCAAAAGGCGTTCTCGCATACCGCCGCCTACGACGGTGCAATCAGCAATTACCTCACCGCACGCGATGTGACGGGCGCCGTTGGCACCTTTCCCGGGCGCTGGACCTGGCAGGGTACCAAGATCGAGGACTTGCGGTACGGAGAGAATCCGCATCAGCTCGCCGCGTTCTATCGCGATGAAGCGGGGCTCGCTGGCGACATCGCAACGTTCAGGCAGCTGCAGGGCAAGGAGCTCTCGTTCAACAATATTGCCGACGCAGACGCGGCGTGGGAGTGTGTCAGAAGCTTTGCGGAGCCCGCGTGCGTAATCGTGAAGCATGCGAATCCCTGCGGTGTTGCGATCGCTGCAACGCCGCTCGACGCGTACGGCAAGGCGTTCGCCAGCGACCCGATCTCCGCGTTCGGCGGCATAATCGCATTCAACCGGGAAGTCGACGCCGCGACGGTCGAGGCGGTGAGCTCGCAGTTTCTGGAGGTGCTGATCGCGCCCGGCTATACGCCGGATGCATTGCCGGTAATCGCCAGGAAGGCCAACGTGCGTGTGCTCGCGGTGCCGTACGCGACCGGGCAGAGCGGGAACGCGTGGGACATGAAACGCATCGGCGGCGGCATGCTGGTGCAGACGCCGGACACGCGCGACGTGGTACCGGAGGAGCTCAAGGTCGTCACCCGGAAATCGCCCACCGCTCTGGAGCTCGCCGATCTTCTCTTCGCCTGGCGCGTCGCCAAGTACGTCAAGTCCAATGCGATCGTCTACTGTGCCAACGGGCGGACACTGGGGATCGGCGCAGGGCAGATGAGCCGCGTCGACTCGACGCGCATCGCGGCGCTCAAAGCGGCGAGCGCCGGCCTGTCGCTTGGCGGATCGGTGGTCGCATCGGACGCATTCTTTCCATTCCGCGACGGGCTGGACCTCGTCGCCGACAACGGCGCAGTCGCCGTGATCCAGCCCGGCGGCAGCGTGCGCGACAAGGAAGTCATCGCCGCCGCCGACGAGCGCGGGTTGGCGATGGTGTTCACCGGGATCCGCCATTTCAGACATTAGCCGCCACATCCAAGGGAGCAGATTCTTGAAACGACTGGTCATAGCTGGCGTCATCGCGATGGGTCTGTTGGGTTTGCCGGGCCCCGCGTCCGCCGTCGAATGCGCCGACTTCTGGTGGTGGGTCGAAAAGGGCTGCCGCCGCATCGTCGATACTTACGAGCAGGGTGGCAACGAGCTTATCGTGTCCGGCTACTCCTATCACCTGCCCAGCACGTACACGCCGGAGAAACGCGCCGAGTTGAATTCGCAGGCCTGGGGCGGAGGTTGGGGCCGCACTGTCGAGGATCCCAACGGGGATACCCACACGGTTAGCGCGTTCGCGTTCCTCGAATCGCACAGGCGCGTGCAATGGAACGTCGCCTATACGTACTTCAAGTACTGGGGAGCGCGCGAGGGGCTACAGCCCGGGCTGGGCTACAGCGTGTTCATCATGCAGCGGCCGGACATCGCCGGCGGCGTACCGATTCCGGCGGCGATCCCGCAGGCTTCGCTGCGATTTGGGAAGGCGACGCTGGTAGCCACCTTCATTCCTACGCTGAACGGCGGCGTCAACCACGGCAGCACCCTATATATCCTCGGTCGCTATGCGCTGTACTGACCGCCATAGCCGCGGATGAACGTTCTGGTCATCGGCGGGGGCGGGCGCGAGCACGCGCTGGCATGGAAGCTCGCGCAGTCGCCGCGCATCGCGAAGGTTTTCGTCGCGCCCGGCAACGCAGGCACTGCGGTCGAGCCGGCGCTCACCAATGTTGCAGTTACTGCGATCGCGGAACTGGTCGCGCTGGCACAAACCGAGAAGATCGCACTGACGATCGTCGGTCCGGAAGCCCCGCTCGCCGCCGGCATCGTCGACGCGTTCCGCGCGGCGGACCTCAAGATCTTCGGACCGACGCAGGCGGCGGCGCGGCTCGAGAGCTCCAAGGAGTACGCCAAGGCGTTCATGGCGCGCCACGGGATTCCAACGGCCGCGTATCGGTCGTTCGGTGCTGCCGACGAAGCGCACGCGTACGTCGAGGAACACGGTGCGCCGATCGTCGTGAAGGCGGACGGCCTGGCCGCGGGCAAGGGGGTCGTCGTCGCGACGCGCGTCGAAGAGGCACACGCTGCGATCGATGCCATGCTCATCTCCAACCGCCTGGGAATCCAGCACAACGCGGCCGGCGCGCGGATCGTCATCGAGGACCATCTCGCTGGCGAGGAGGCGAGCTTTATCGTGATGGCCGATGGCCGCAACGTGTTGCCGCTCGCGTCGTCGCAAGATCACAAGCGCCTGCTCGACGACGATCAGGGGCCGAACACGGGTGGCATGGGCGCGTACTCGCCCGCGCCGATCGTGACTCCGGCGCTGCACGCGCGCATCATGCGCGAGATCATCCTGCCGACCGTCCAGGGCATGGCGGACGAGGGAATTCCGTATACGGGATTTCTATACGCCGGCGTGATGATCGACGCCGCGGGCAATCCGCGCACGCTGGAGTTCAACTGCCGGCTCGGCGATCCTGAAGCGCAGCCGATGATGTTGCGACTGAAGTCGGATCTGGTCGAACTGCTCGTGCACGCGACGAACGGCAGGCTCGATCGCATCGACGCCGAGTGGGATCGCAGGGCGGCGCTGGGCATCGTGCTTGCGGCCGCAGGTTATCCCGACAGCCCACGCAGGGGCGACCCGGTCACAGGGCTGGACGCAGTGCCCGAACAGTGCAAGGTATTCCACGCCGGGACCGTAGTCACCGACGGCCGTACGGTGACGGCGGGCGGCCGCGTGCTCTGCGTCACCGCGCTGGGGGAGACCGTTCGCCAGGCGCAGCGCGCCGCGTACGCGGCGGTCGGCGGGATCCACTTCGACGGCATGCAATATCGGAAGGACATCGGGAATCGTGCGCTGGCGACGCGCCGCGGCTGAATTTCCGCGAGCGCTATCTGCTAGCATCGACGGCAGTGGCCTCCATCGACACCTCCGGCGCTCGCGAGTACTTCGTCGACCTTCAAGGTCGGATCGTAGCCAGCCTCGAAGCGATCGCCAGCGCCGGCTTCGGCCGCGACGCGTGGGAGCGAAAGGGAGGCGGCGGAGTCACTTGCATCATCGAGCAGGGGCAGGTGTTCGAGCGCGGCGGAGTGAATTTCTCGCACGTGCGAGGCGAGGAGCTTCCGCCTTCCGCGACCGTTCTTCGCCCGCAGCTTGCCGGACGCGCATTCGAAGTGATAGGCGTATCGCTGGTACTGCATCCGCGCAATCCCTACGCGCCGACGGTACACATGAACGTGCGGCTGTTCGTCGCGCACAGAAGCGACGCGCTCGACGCTGCGCCGATCTGGTGGTTCGGCGGCGGGATGGATCTGACACCCTACTACGGCTTCGAAGAGGATGCGATCCACTTTCACCGCACGTGCCGTGACGCGCTCTTGCCGTTCGGAGCCGACGTTCACCCCCGCTACAAGCGCTGGTGCGACGAGTATTTTTTTCTTCGCCACCGCGCTGAGCCGCGCGGCATCGGCGGAATCTTTTTCGACGACCTGTGCGAGGGCGGCTTCGATCATTGCTTCGCGCTCACGCGCAGCGTCGGCGAGCATTTTTTGCCGGCGTACGAGCCGATACTCCGGCGGCGCAAGGACATGGCCTACGGCGAGGCCGAGCGCGACTTCCAGGCGTACCGGCGCGGCCGCTACGTCGAGTTCAATCTTGTCTACGACCGCGGCACGCTGTTCGGGTTGCAGTCCGGCGGTCGCGCCGAAGCGATCCTGATGTCGCTGCCGCCGCTGGTCAAGTGGCGCTACGACTGGCGGCCGGAGCCTGGCTCGCCCGAAGCACGGTTGTACGCCGACTTCCTCGTGGCGAAGGATTGGCTGTCGGGATCGACGAGCTAACCTGGAACCGAGTTACCGCGGGCCGTCGGGAGGGAGCAGGCCATTGAGCACGGACCCGCGGCTGTCCAGGAGCAGCTCGACGATCGCTTCGTAATCGGCGGGCGTGGCCCGGATGCCGGTTTCGTCTGTGTCGCAGAGCGACGCACACAGATTTGCCGCGCGCAGCGGCGCGCCGTGCGCCAGGACGTATTCGCGTGCAAACCTCTCACCACCATCTAACAGGTCAAGCATGAGCAACGGATTGATCAAGCCGACGTTGCCGATTGTCGGCAAGGGTGCGGCTTGATGCATAGCGCTCAGCAGTCGCGTCGCCGACCCGTATCGAAGGACGAAGTGGCGAGCAATCTCCTCGTGCGCCCAGATGCAGTAGTCGAGGAACCGGTTGCCACGCTTGAACTGGGTGACCGAGTTGTTGATCTGGTGCAATTTGATGACCGCGCCCCATTTCACCTTGATCCAGACTTCTCGGCAAAACGCGAAATCTCCGTCGAACTCGATGTCGAAAAGCTCGGGATCGAAGACGAGGATGTCGGCGTCGACCCACACCGTGCGGTCATGGCCGTCCGCAAGCAATTGCTTCGCGACCAGCAGGCGAGCGAGATTGGTGTGCGGGAGAATCGTCTGGAAGGTTTGTTCACGGTACCACGACGGAAGATAGTCGAACAGCCTGTCGTCGAGAAACCGGTATTCGAATCCACGGCCGTCCGCCCAGTCGCGCACGGAGCGCATGCAGCGCGTCATCCACAGCGGGACGTCGTGCGTGCGGAAGGATTGATAAACTATTGTCTTCAAAGCAATGAGGCGGGACCGAACAAAGTCGCCGCGTTGCGGGCAGAGGTCTGCCGCGGCGCGCGGGCCGGCTTGGATCTGCGGCGATTATATCGGTGAGCATGGAGGATTGCTTGCGGGTAAGTGTGCATGGAATGGGGCATGTTGGCGCGGTCACGGCAGTGTGCCTCGCGTCGAAAGGTCACGAAGTCGTGGCGTTCGACACCGATGCGAGTCGGATCGAAGCGGTCTTGGCAGGCCGTGCTCCCGTCTTCGAGCCGGGGCTCGACGCTCTTGTCGCAGAGGTCGTGGCGACGGGGCGGCTTCGGGCGACCACGGCGCTCGCCGAAGCCGTTGCCGCAGCGGAGATATTGCTCGTCTGCGTCGGCACGCCGGCGCTTGAGGATGGCGGATTCGACCCTTCGGCGCTCGTCGCTGCATGTGACGCGCTCGGCGGTGCGCTCGCGGATGCGATGCAGAAACCCCTGGTAGCGATCCGCAGCACCGTTCTGCCGGGCACGACGCGCACCCTAGTCATTCCCGCGCTTGAGCACGGCTCGAGGAAGCGCGTCGGCGACGATTTCGGCGTCTGCGTGAATCCCGAGTTTCTGCGCGAAGGCGTCGCGATTGCCGACTTCTTGGCGCCGCCGAAGGTCGTCATCGGTGAGCTCGATCGCAACGACGGCGATCGCCTGCTCGCGCTGCTCGACCCGGCGCCGAACACGCCGCTGATTCGCGGGGACTTCGAGGCGGCCGAGTTGCTCAAGTACACCGACAACGCTTGGCACGCACTCAAAGTCAGCTTTGCCAATGAAATCGGTGCACTCGCGGCGGCGAGCGGCGTCGACGGCCTCGAATTGATGGAGCAATTCGGACGCGATTTGCGACTCAATGTCTCGGTCGCGTATCTGCGGCCGGGCACCCCATTCGGAGGCGCGTGCCTGTCCAAGGATCTGGGGGCGCTGCGCGCCTTTGCCGCGGATCGCGGCGTGCGCACACCGGTTCTCGACGGCATCAGCGCGAGCAACCGCGCCCATCTGGACCGCCTGCTCGCCTTTATCGCCGGCGCGGCGAGTACGCGGATCGGATTAGTCGGACTCGGGTTCAAGGCGGGCACGGGCGACCTGCGCGACAGCCCGTTCGTGGCATTGGCCGACACGTTGATCGCCCGTGGTCATGTCGTCAGGTATTTCGATCGCTGCGTCAACGACGCAACTCATGCTGCGGTGGCGAGACTGGTCGCTGCATCGTCGCTGTCGGAGCTGGTTGAATTTGCGCAGACCATCGTGCTGTGCCATCGGGACGACACGTACAACCTGGAGTTGCAGCAGCGGCTGACGCCGGCGCACCGCATTCTCGACCTGGGCGGATCGGGGCGCGAAGCTTGCGCAGCCGCCGAGTACATGGGTTTCCCCTCGGCGCGTTAACGCCACTGGACCAGAGCCATGAAGCGCTCATCGGTTTCGCCGCACCTCGTCGAGACGCAGGTCGCCACAGAATCGGTCTTCGACGGCAAGCTCCTGCACGTGCACCGGGATACCGTGCAGCTGCCGGATGGCACGCTCGCCACGCGCGAGTACATCGTCCATCCCGGTGCTGTGCTGATCGTTCCTGTGCTGCCGGACGGCAGACTCGTCATCGTGCGTCAATTCCGCTACCCCCTCGACCGGATACTCATCGAGTTTCCCGCCGGCAAGCTCGATCCCGGCGAGACGCCGCTTGCCACCGCGCAGCGCGAGCTGCGCGAGGAGGCAGGATATGTAGCCGCAAGCTGGCAGCGGCTCGGCCGCGTGCACTCGGTCGTCTCGTATTCGACCGAGGAGATCGATTTCCTCGTCGCCGAGGATCTGACCCATGTCGGCGCGGAGCTCGACGCCGGCGAATTCCTGGAGGTCGGGACGATGAGTGTCGCCGAGATGCTCGCCGCAGTCGATCGCGACGAGATTACCGACGCGAAGACCGTCGCAGCGCTGCTGCTGTATGCGCGGCGCCGGCACGCGTCGCCGCCCGGACCGAGATGATCGCGCGCCGGATCACGATCACCGGCCAGGTGCAGGGTGTCGGGTTCCGCTATGCGCTTGCCGATGAAGCGCGAGCGCGAAAGCTCCGCGGTTGGGTCAGAAACCGGCGCGATGGCAGCGTCGAGGCGGTCGTCGCAGGTCCCGAAGCCGATGTCGAGTTCGTAATTGCGTGGGCGCGTCGCGGACCTCCGGCGGCGCAGGTGACGCGTGTTACCGTCGAGCCTGCGGCGAGCGACGCTGCCGAATTTGAAATCGTCAGTACGGCGTGAGCGGCGCCTGCGGTGTGTAGATGTCCTTCCACGCCGCGTAGCTTGCCGCGGCGAGCAGCGGCAACACGGCGATGAGCCCGATCCAGAACGTCAGGATTCCGACGAAAATCAGCACCAGCGACAGTAGGCCGAACAGCAGCAACGGCACAATATTGAGCGCGAAGCCGCGCAGGCTCGCTCTGAAGGCCCCGACGAATCGTGCCCGCTCGAACAGCGCGGCGAATGGGACGAAGGCAAGCGGCAGCGACGCGAGCGTCGCCGCACCGACCACGGCGATGAGCACGCTCGTCGTGAGGCGCACGTCGGTCGGATCGGCGAGCAGGTTGACTTCCGCCAACGCGTAGGCGGTGGCTGTCTCTGCCGCAGTGACGAGAAGCGCAGAAACGACGATCGCGGCCAACGCGCGGGGTGGCGCCCGAAATGCCGCAAACGCATGACCGATCGCCAACGGCCCGCCGCGATCGACATCCGCGGCGCCGATCAAGAGCCCGCATTCGATGACCGGGACGATGACCTCGGAGGCCGCGCGGCCGATGCCGGGGACAAGCGCCAGCGCGAGCTTGCTCGCCAGCGTGATGAATCCCAGCGCGCACCACAGTAGGGGCCGCGCGCTTGAACATGCGCATCGCCGCTTCGAACCAGGCCAGAGCACTGGCGGCCGGAACCGCGCGTGGCACCGAGGTCGCGAGTAGAGGTGGCAGCGCGTCCATGGCGCGCTCTAGTCCGGACCGCGGCTACGTGGCCACCTCATCGTGCGATCCGACTTCCTCGCTGCGGGCTCACGCGGCCACCTCATTGTGTGATCCGAGCTGGCTGGACGGATAAGCGTCGGTGGCCTGCCGCCTCGGCCTCCTTGCTGGATTTTCGCAAATGAAATGCATTGTGTCGGCCTCGTGCGGCGACTCGCGGACGCTCGACCCCCGCAAGCGGGGTCCCCTCTCGCTGCTCGCGCCGCTATTCGCCTCGCGCGATCCCCGCGCATTGCATGCGTGGGGCGACCGGCGACGCTGCGGGCTCACGCGGCTTCACCCAGATACGCGGAGCGCACCTTAGGGTCGGAGAGCAGCTGCTTCGCTTTCCCTTGCAGCGTGATCTCGCCGGTTTCCATGACGTAGCCGCGGCTGCTGACCTCGAGTGCGAGCTTGGCGTTCTGCTCGATCAGAAGAATCGTTACTCCCTCTCTGGAGATGGTCACGACCGTCTCGAAGACTTTCTGCACCATGAGCGGAGCCAGTCCCATCGACGGCTCGTCGAGCAGCAGGAGCTTTGGCCGCGACATCATCGCGCGCCCCATTGCCAGCATCTGCTGCTCGCCGCCGGAGAGCGTTCCCGCCGTCTGCTTGCGCCGCTCCTTGAGCCGCGGGAACAAGCCGAACACGCGTTCAACGTCATCCTTGATCGCCGCCCGGTCTTCGCGAGCGTAGGCGCCCATGGCCAGGTTTTCCTCGATAGTGAGCGCGCCGAATACGCCACGGCCTTCCGGTACCATCGACAACCCCTTGCGCACGAGCTGGAATGCGGGCTTACCCGTGATGTCCTCGCCGGCATAGTGAATCTTTCCGGATTTGATCGGTTGCAGGCCGGTGATACCCTTGAGCGTGGTCGTTTTGCCGGCGCCGTTCGCGCCGATGAGGCACACGAGCTCGCCCTGGTCCACGCTGAGGTCGATCCCCTTCACGGCCTGAATGCCGCCGTAGGCAACTTGCAGGTCCTTGAGCACGAGAAGCGGAGATGCTGCCATCACGCTCCCTCTTTAGCCGCATGCGTTCGATTGCGAGGTCCGCGCACCCGCCGCCTGCCGCCTCCTTGCTCGGTTATCGAAGGGGATCTGCAGTCTGTCAGCATCGCTCGGCGACGCGCGGACGCGGCCCCTCGCCGTGGACTCACGCGGCACCCTTCAGATCGAGCGTGACCTCACCGCCGAGATACGCGGCGATCACCTTAGGATCATTCTGCACCGCCGCCGCCGTCCCTTCGGCGATCTTCTTGCCGTAATCGAGAACCAGCACGCGGTCGCACACGCTCATTACGAGCTTCATGTCGTGTTCGATTAGCAGGATGGTGATGTCGTCGCGGCGGATGTCCTCGAGCAGGCGTTTCAGCGCCTGCGTTTCGGTCGCGTTCATGCCGGCGGCCGGCTCGTCGAGTGCGAGAAGCTTTGGTTCGGTCGCGAGTGCCCGGGCGATCTCGAGGCGGCGCTGGTCTCCATAGGCGAGATGTTTGGCGAGATCGTTGGCGCGCTTGGCGACGCCGACGTATTCGAGGAGCTCGTAGGCGCGCTTTTCGATGGCCGCCTCCTCGGCCATTGTGCCCTTGTCGCGCAGGATCGCGCCGAAGACACCGGCCCGGGTCCGCACGTGGCGGCCGATCATCACGTTCTCCAGCGCGGAGAGGTTCTGGAACAGGCGGATGTTCTGGAACGTCCGAGCTATGCCACGCTCGGCCACCTCGTTGGGTTTGACCCGGTCGAGCGGCTCGCCATCGAAGTTGAAGGTCCCGCCGTCCGGCGTATAGATGCCGGTCAGCACGTTGAACAGCGAAGTTTTCCCGGCGCCGTTGGGTCCGATCAGGCCATAGATCTCGCCGTGATTGATGGTGAAGGAAACATCGGCGAGCGCCTGCACGCCGCCGAAGCGCTTGGAAATGTCCTTGGCGATGAGCAGGGTGAGGTGGCTCATTCGGCGACGACCTTGGGAGTCTCCAGCTCGCGCTTGCGCACCGCGGACGGCCACAACCCGGCGGGCCGATACAACATGATCGCGACCAGCGCGATGCCGAATACAAGGAGCCGGACCGTCTCCGCGTCGAGCAGCACGCGCCCGAACAGGGCGTTCTGGAGCGGTTCCATGGTGGAGCGCAGGACCTCGGGCAGCAGCGTCAGCAGAACCGCCCCGAGGATGACGCCGGGGATATTGCCCATGCCACCGAGCACGACCATCGCCAGCACGATTATCGACTCGAACAGCCCGAAGCTCTCCGGGCTGACGAACTGCTGCGTCGCAGAGAAGATGCCCCCGGCGATGCCGCCGAACGACGCGCCCATCGCAAACGCGAGCAGCTTGACGTTGCGGGTGTTGATGCCCATCGCCTTGGCTGCGACCTCGTCCTCGCGGATCGCCTCCCAGGCGCGGCCGAGCCGCGAGTTCTGCAACCGGATATTGATGACGATGACAGCGATCGTAAGGAGGAGCAGTACGTAGTAATACTTCTGCGGGCCGGAAAACGGGATGCCGAAGATGCTCTCTGCCCGGGCGAAGGAGAATTCGCCGACGCGAAAAGGGTCGATCAGGTTGACTCCCTGTGGACCGTTCGTCACGTTCACCGGCGTATTCAAATTGTTGAGAAAGATGCGGATGATCTCACCGAAACCTAGCGTCACAATCGCGAGATAGTCGCCGCGCAACTTCAACGTCGGCGCGCCGAGCAGCACGCCAAAGATGCATGCGAGCCCCGCGCCCAGCGGCAGGATCGCCCAGAACGGCACGTGGATGCCGAAGTGCGGCGATGCGAGCAGCGCGTACATGTAAGCGCCGACCGCGTAGAACGCGATGTACCCGAGGTCTAGGAGGCCCGCGAATCCGACCACGATGTTGAGCCCGAGCGCGAGCATGATGTAGACCATCGCGAAGTTGAGGATGCGCACCCATGCCTGCCCGGCGAGCGCGGCGACGAACGGCAGCAGCGCCAGCGCGAGCGCGACCAGCGCGACACCCACCCAGACCTTCGGCGGAACCGATTTCCTGCGCCGGTGCGCCGTCATTGGCTTACCTGCACGCTTGCGGCTGTCGCCGCTGCGCTGTGCCCTGAGGGGGCGCACCCGCGCCATGGCCCGGCAGCACTCATGCGCGCTCGCTCACCCGCTCGCCCAGCAAACCCGACGGCCGGAAAATGAGCACCAGGATCAGGACGAAGAAGGCGAAGACATCCTGGTAGTTGCTGCCGAACATGCTCACCTGTCCGTCGCTGGCCGCGCATTGCTGTTGCAGCGAATCGGAGAGGAACGGCAATCCGCAGATATTGGATATATCGCCGATGTAGCCCGCACCGAGCGCCTCGATGATGCCGAGCAGGATTCCGCCCAGCATCGCGCCGGCGAGGTTGCCGATGCCGCCCAGGACCGCCGCGGTGAACGCCTTCAAACCCAGCAGGAAGCCCATGTAGTAGTGGGCGATGCCGTAATAAGTCATCACCATCAATCCGGCAACCGCGGCAAGCGCTGCACCGATCACGAAGGCCGCGGAAATGACCACGTTGATATCGATACCCATCAGCCCCGCCACTTGCGGATTCTGCGCGGTTGCGCGCATGGCCATCCCGAGGCGCGTGCGTTGAACGACGAACACCAACCCGGCCATCAGCAAGCCGGCGAG
>JALYSM010000138.1 GCA_030854785.1 Pseudomonadota bacterium | reverse complement strand
TCTTGCCGACGACCTTGCGCGCGACCTCGCGCAGCAGCTCCTCGGTCAGGTCCATCAGGTAGCGGTAATCCCGATACGCCTCGTAGAACTCGAGCATCGTGAACTCGGGGTTGTGCCGCGTCGAAATACCTTCGTTGCGGAAGTTGCGGTTGATCTCGAAGACCTTCTCCAGGCCGCCGACGACCAGCCGCTTGAGATAGAGCTCCGGAGCGATGCGCAGGTACAGATCGGTGTCGAGCGCGTTGTGATGCGTGATGAACGGCCGCGCCGCCGCGCCGCCGGGAATCGGATGCATCATCGGCGTCTCGACCTCGAGATAGCCGCGGGCGACGAAGAACTCGCGCATCGTCTGTACGATCTGCGAGCGGGCGATGAACACGCGTCGCGATTCGGCGCTGGTGATCAGATCGACGTAGCGCTGCCGGTACTTCTGCTCCTGATCGGTGAGGCCGTGGAACTTCTCCGGCAACGGGCGCAGCGCCTTCGCGAGCAGCCGTAATTCTGTGACGCGAATCGACAGCTCGCCGGTGCGCGTCTTGAACAGAGTACCCGTGGCCCCGACGATGTCGCCCAGGTCCCAATGCTTGAACGCTTCGTGCGTCTCGATGCCGACGGCATCATTGGTGATATAGAGCTGGATGCGGCCGGTCATGTCCTGCAGCGTCGCGAAGCTCGCCTTACCCATGACGCGCTTGAGCATCATACGGCCGGCGACGGCAACACCAACCGGCGTTGCCTCCAAGACGTCGTTGGTCTTGCCGTCGTGCGCTTCGTGCAGAGTGCCGGCAAGCGCGTCGCGGCGGAAGTCGTTGGGATAGGCCTGGCCGCGCACCCGCAATGCGCGGAGCTTGGCGCGGCGCTCGGCGACGATCTGA
Organism: Pseudomonadota bacterium; assembly: GCA_030854785.1. Lineage (GTDB taxonomy): Bacteria > Pseudomonadota > Gammaproteobacteria > Burkholderiales > Casimicrobiaceae > PALSA-1003. Next base: position 9,333 of record JALYSM010000138.1, on the reverse strand, counting down.
TTTTCATCCTGCGGCGGCTCGGGCCCGTCGGGCGGACCTTTCTTATCGGATTGCGACATCCTAGACTCCCTGCTTCAGGCTCGCAGCGATGAAGTCGTCGAGATCGCCGTCGAGCACCGCCTGCGTGTTGCCGACCTCGACGTTCGTCCGCAGGTCCTTGATCCGCGACTGGTCGAGCACGTATGAACGGATCTGGTGGCCCCAACCGATGTCGGTCTTGGCGTCCTCGAGTTTCTGCTGTTCGGCCTGGCGCTTGCGCAGTTCAAGCTCGTAGAGCTTCGACTTCAGCATCGCCATCGCTTCGGCGCGATTGCGATGCTGCGAGCGGTCGTTCTGGCACTGCACGACGATGCCCGTGGGAAGGTGTGTGATGCGCACGGCCGAATCGGTCTTGTTGATGTGCTGGCCGCCGGCGCCCGAGGCACGGAAGGTATCGATGCGCAGCTCGGCGGGGTTGATCTCGACGTCGATCGTCTCGTCGACCTCGGGATACACGAACACGCTGGCGAACGACGTATGCCGCCGCGCGTTGGAATCGAACGGGCTCTTGCGCACCAGGCGGTGCACACCCGTCTCCGTGCGCAGGTAGCCGTACGCGTAATCGCCCGTCACCTTGACGCTGGCGCTCTTGATGCCCGCCACCTCGCCTTCGGATTGCTCGAGGATCTCGGTGCGGTAGCCCTTGCGCTCGCAATAGCGAAGGTACATGCGCAGCAGCATCGCTGCCCAGTCCTGCGCCTCGGTGCCGCCACTGCCGGCCTGAATGTCGATGAAGCACGGGTTGGGATCCATCGGGTTGTGGAACATCCGACGGAATTCCATGTCGCCTACCGCGCGCTCCAGTTGCGCGACGTCCATCGCGACCGCGGAGAGCGTCGCGTCGTCGGCTTCGCCGCGAGCGAGATCGAACAGCTCGGCGCTGTCCTTCAGCCGCGTTTCGAGGCCGGTCAGCGTGCCGACGACGCTTTCGAGTTGCTTTCTTTCCTTGCCGAGCTCCTGTGCACGCTTGGGATCGTTCCACACGCCGGGGGCCTCGAGCGCCTTGACGACCGCGGCGAGCCGTTCCGCCTTGACGTCGAAGTCAAAGATACCTCCGCAGATCCGCAGCGCGTTGCTGCAGCCCGGAGAGGGAGCTGGCCATCTGATTGACTTGTTCCGCTTCCATATCCGTAGCATCCATGCTGACCGGCGCACATTATACGCTGCCGTTTCGGCGCAGCCGCGCAGCAGCGTTTTGCGGCGGCCGCGTGTTGCACACCGTCGAGAAGCGCCTATGATAAACGGGCTCTGAAGAGAAGGAGGCTCGATGAGCAGCGCATCGAGGTGGCTCGGCGGCATGCTTGCAATCGCGACGGCGTTTGGCGCCGGCGCGGAACCGGGCGTTACTGCAACGGCGATTGTCATCGGCGAGTCGGCGGCGTTTTCGGGCCCCGCATCCGAGCTGGGCACCGAGATGCGGGCGGGCGCGATAGCCTATTTCCGGCAGGTCAACGCGTCGGGTGGTATCAACGGCCGCAAGATCGAGCTGCGCACGCTCGACGACGGCTACGAACCCGAGCGCGCCGCGGCCAACACAAAAAAGCTGATCGACGACGGCGTGTTTCTGCTCTTCGGTTACGTCGGCACGCCGACGTCCAACGCGTCGAAGCCGATCTTCACCGCAGCACGGGTGCCCTTCGTCGGAGCGTTCACCGGCGCGGAGTCGCTGCGCAATCCGCTGAACCGCTATATCTTCAACATTCGCGCCAGCTACTACGACGAGACCGACAAGATCGTCGGCCAGTTGGTCGGCCAGACGCTCGACCGCATCGCGGTGTTCTATCAGAACGACGATTACGGCAAGGCGGGGCTGGCCGGCGTCGAGCGCGCGATGCAAAAGCGCGGCTTGAAGATCGTCGCGACGGCAACGGTCGAGCGCAATACGATCGACGTCGCCTCGGCGGTGAAGGCGATAGGCAAGGTCGAGCCTCAAGGAGTCGTCATGATCTCGGCGTACAAATCCTGCGCCGCGTTCATCAAGGCGATGCGTGCCGCGGGTTACAATCCACAGTTCATGAACGTGTCGTTCGTCGGAAGCAAGGCGCTGGCGCATGAGGCCGGCCCGGCAGGGCGCGGCGTGGGCATCTCGCAGGTGGTACCGTTTCCGTGGAACCTTTCCGCACGGGTGGTCAAGGACTACCAGCACCTGCTCGAGGCCTCGACCGGGAAAAAGGAATATTCGTTCACGAGCCTCGAGGGTTTCATCGCCGCCAAGGTGCTCGCCGAGGGCCTGCGCCGCAGCGGGCCCGAGCTGACGCGGGAAAAATTCATCGCCGCCATGGAGCAGATTCGCGACTTCGACGTCGGCGGCTTCACCGTCAGCTTCACTCCGACCGACCACAGCGGATCGAGGTTCGTCGAGCTCACCGTGATCGGCAAGGATGAGCGCTTCCTGCGCTGACGCGGCGCTTCGCGCGTGCGCATGAACACTCCGGCCGGCTTCGAGCCGGCCTTTGCCTCGCCGCCGGAGCTTGGCGCCGACGCAGTGTGCTTCGTCTGGCGCGACGACAAGATTCTCGCCCGCGCGGGCGAGCTTCCGGCGCTGCCCACTTTCGCCGACGTCATGCGCCTCTCGATCGACGGCGCACGGCATTATCTCGGACGCCTCGAGGGCGTCGATTGCATCGGAATCCGCGTCGCCGGGGACACTCCCGAGCAAGCAGGTTGGCAGTGGCTTGGCTTGCGCAAGCTGTTCCTCCAAATATCCGATCCGCTGCTCGCGCTTGCCGGTCGCGCGTTCCAGATCGTCGAATGGGATCGCAGCCATCAATTCTGCGGCCGCTGCGGAACGCCGTTGCGCGACAGGGCCGGCGAGCGAGCAAAGGAGTGTCCCGCCTGCGGGCATGTCGTCTACCCGCGCGTATCGCCTGCGATGATGGTTCTGGTGACGCGCGGCAAGGAACTGCTGCTCGCCCGCGCCAACCGCTTCCCGCAGGCGATGTACAGCGCGCTCGCCGGCTTCGTCGAGCCGGGCGAGTCGATCGAGGATTGCATCCATCGCGAAGTGCGCGAGGAAGTCGGCGTCGAGGTCGATCGGCTGCAATACTTCGCCAGCCAGTCCTGGCCGTTCCCGCATTCGCTGATGATCGCCTACACAGCCGAATACACCGGCGGGGACATGCATCCTTGTGACGAGGAGATCGTCGAGGCTGGCTGGTTTCCGATCGACGCGCTGCCGCAGCTGCCCAATCCGGTCAGCATCTCCCGGCAGCTCATCGACGCGACTGTCGCCCGCCTCGCCGCGCCACCGGTGTCGCGATAGAGTGCCGAGCCGCCGTTCGCGGCGGCGGGAGGCGAGGCACCGGAAGGAGGTGCGGCGAGGCTGCTAGAATACGCGGCTGTCGCTCCACGTCTTGCCGGTCTCCACGATGATTGCCCGCATCGCCCGCTTCGCCACAGCCACGCTGTTTGCATCAATGCTGCAGGCCGCGCTCGCGCAGCAGGCGCCGCCGCCGCCGCCGAACGCCGCAACCGTGGTCCCGCAGCGCACTCCCGGCCTCACGCCCGAGCTTGCCGAGGCATCGCGCCTCATCCACGACGGCCAATATGCGCCGGCGCTGGCGAAGATCGACTCGGTGCTCGCGACCGACGCCAAGAATCCGCAGGCGCGATTCCTGAAAGGTGTCGTGCAGAGCGACGGAGCCGAGACCGAAGCTGCGATCGCCACGTTTCAAGCGCTCACCGAAGACTATCCCGAGCTGCCGGAACCCTACAACAACCTCGCCGTGATCTGGGCGCAGCAAGGCGAGTACGACAAGGCGCGCAAGGCGCTCGAGCTGGCGCTCGCCTCGCGGCCCGACTACGCGATCGCGCACGAAAACCTGGGCGACATCTATGCGCGGCTGGCGAGCGCCGAGTATGACCGGGCGTTGGCGCTCGACAAGACGAACAAGAGCGCCCAGACCAAGCTCACGCTGGTCCGAGAGCTCTTTGCGGTCGCGCAGTCGAGCACCGCGTCCAAGCCGCTCGCGCCGAAGCCGGCTCCGGCGCCGAAAGCCAATAAGTAGCCGCGAGGCTATCCGCCACCGCAACCGTTACGTTCCGATTTCAATTCTTGCAAAGGAGTTGCCGATGTTCCGTCGTCATCTATTCATGTTCGCAGCCGTCGCCAGCCTGGCCACCGCGTCGATTGCGGCCCATGCCGCTAATCCCCAGGTAGACCTCGACACGAGCGCCGGCAGCATCAGGATCGAGCTCTATCCCGACGCCGCGCCGAAGACGGTCGAAAACTTTCTTGCGTACGTCCGAGCCAAGCAGTACGACGGCACGCAGTTCCATCGCGTGATCCCGGGATTCATGATCCAGGGAGGCGGCTATAACGCGGACTTCAAGGAAAACCCGACCAAAGCTCCTGTCCGGAATGAAGCCGAGCAGAGCAGCAAGGCGGGTCTACTCAATGCCGCGGGGACGGTCGCCATGGCGCGCACCGGCGATCCGCATTCGGCGACGGCGCAGTTCTTCATCAATGTCGCAGACAACAAGTTCCTGAACTTCCGCGAAGCTACGCCGCAAGGTTACGGCTACACGGTGTTCGGCAAGGTGGTCGGCGGCATGGACGTCGTCGAAAAAATCGCCAAGGCACCGACGTCTGCCGGCGGGCCTTTCCCCAAGGATGTTCCGAGCGAGCGCGTGTTCATCAAGTCGGCGACGGTCGTCGCAACGCCGTAAGGAGGTCGCATCTCATGGTCATTCTCCACACCAACCAGGGCAAGATCTCGCTCGAGCTCGACCAGGAACGCGCGCCCAACACCGTGGCCAATTTCCTCGGCTATGTGCGTGCGGGCCATTTCAGCAATACGCTGTTCCACCGCGTGATCGACGGCTTCATGATCCAGGGCGGCGGCTTTACGCCGGACTTCCGGCAAAAACCGACCGGGGCGCCGATCGAAAACGAAGCCGGAAACGGGCTCAAGAACAAGCGTTACACCGTCGCCATGGCGCGAACCAACGATCCGCACTCGGCGACCGCGCAGTTTTTCATCAACATCGCCGACAATGACTTTCTCAATTACCGCTCACCCGACGCCAACGGCTGGGGCTACTGCGTTTTCGGCCGTGTCGTCGCGGGTACCGAGGTGGTCGATCGCATCAAGGACGTGCCTACCGGCAACCGCGCCATGCATCAGAACGTGCCAAAGGAGGACGTCCGCATCGAGCGCGCCGAGGAAACACCGTAACACGGCGCGAACGAACGCCTTTACTGATGGCGCCGACGCTGTTCATCTCCGACCTGCATCTCGCGCCGGAGCGGCCCGGGCTCGTTGACGCTTTCCATGCGCTGACCCGCGGACCGGCGCGCCGCGCGGCCGCGCTTTATGCCATCGGCGATCTCTTCGACGCCTGGTTGGGCGACGACCAGGTAAGGGAGCCTCTCGCCGCGGGTGTTGCTGCCGCGCTCGCCGAACTCGCGGCGTCCGGAACGCCCGTCTACCTGCAGCGCGGCAATCGCGACTTCCTCCTCGGCGAGCGATTTGCGAAGGCTTGCGGCGCTACGCTGTTGCCCGATGCGATCGTCCACGACTTGCACGGCACCTCCACGCTGATCATGCACGGCGACCAGCTCTGCACCGACGACGTGGCCTATCAGCGCTTCCGTGCGTACTGGCAGGACCCGGTTCACCGCCGGCGGCTGCTGGCGCTACCCTACGTCGTCCGCGGCGGCATCGCGGCGCTGTTTCGCGCCGGCAGCCGGCGTGCGACGGCGGGCAAGTCCGAGGTGATCATGGACGTCAACGCCAACGCCGTCGCGGCGGCGCTGCGCGAGCATCGCGTCACGCGCATGATCCACGGCCATACGCACCGCCCGGCGCGGCACGAGCACGTCGTCGACGGACGATCCTGCGAACGGTATGTCCTCGCGGATTGGTACGACGCGGCGAGCTACCTGCGGGTCGATGCGAGCGGGTGCCGGCCGATCGCGGTCGACTGATCGCGTCGTAGCCCGGGTTGAGCGCAAAACGCGAAACCCGGGGCGGCGATAAAACGAAGGCGATGAAACAAAGCGTGGCCCCAGGATTCGCGTCGCTCATCCCGGGCTACGCGTCGCGATCGCCGGTCAATCGGTCAAGGCTTGGGCGAAATCGGCGATGATATCGTCGCGATCCTCGATCCCGACCGATATCCGGATGAGCGACTCGGCAATGCCCATGCTGGCACGCCGCTCCGCGCCCATTTCCCAGTAGATCGTCTGCGCGACCGGAATCGCCAGCGTGCGGTTGTCGCCGAGATTCGACGACAGCACGACGTTGGAGAGCCGGTTCAAGAATTCGAAACAATCGAGCGCGGGATCGAGCTCGAACGACAACAGTGCGCCGAAGCCCGAGAACAGCGCGCGCGCCAGCGCATGCTGCGGATGCGAAGGCAGCCCGGGGTAGTACACCGCGTGTACCTTGGCTTGCACGGCGAGGAACTCGGCGAGCGCCGTCGCGTTCGCGCACGCCCGCTCCATGCGCAACGCCAGGGTTTCCGCACCGGCCGCGAGATGATGCGCCTGCTCTGCGGCCAGCGTGCCGCCCCAGTCGCGCAGCCCTTTCTTGCGCATCTGCGTGATGCCCCACAGTGCCGGTTTCGCCGTCTTGTAACTGTCGTAAATATTCGGAAAACGCGTCCAGTCGAAGCAGCCGGTGTCGGTGACGGCGCCGCCGAGCGCGTTACCGTGGCCCCCGATGTACTTGGTCAGCGCATTGACGATCAAGCTCGCTCCGACCGCCTTCGGACGAAACAGGTACGGCGAGGTCATCGTGTTATCGACCACGTAGATCAGTCCCCGCGCGGCGCAAAGCTCGCCGATGCGCTCGAGATCGGCGATCTGCGTACGCGGATTGGCGATCGTCTCGACAAAGACCAGGCGTGTCGCCGGCGTGAGCGCCGCCTCGACCGCGCGCGCGTCGGTCGCATCGACGAATGCCACGCCGATACCCTGCGTTGCCAGCGTGGCGAACATGCTGTTGGTGTTGCCGAACAGAAAGGCGCTGGAGACGACGTGATCGCCGGCGCGCAGCAGCGCGAGCATGATCGCGCCGATCGCGGCCATGCCGGTGCCGAAGCAGGCGGTAGCGACGCCGTCTTCCATGCGGTTGATCTTCTCTTCCAGCGCCGCCGTCGTCGGATTGCCCTGCCGGCCGTAGGCGTAGCCCTGCGCCCGTCCCTGAAACACCGCGGCCAGCTCACGAGCGTCGCGGTAGCCGTACGCGACCGAAAGATGCAGCGGTTTGTGCAACGCGCCGTGCTCGACCGCGGCGTCGCGATCGGAATGCAGGATCGCCGTGGTGAAGCCGCGCTTCCGGTGCAGATCGCTCATGTTCGTTCCCGTCTGCTGCCGACAAAAAACCCGTCGGGCTCGCCGCCAAACGGGTTTTGTGTGCCCCGCCTGGTATCCCCAGGCTGGAGCGGACCTCGCTTTAGCGGAATTTGTTACGCGCCCGCAAGCTGAAGCTCAAATCGGCGCAGATGGAACTATACCTCATTTCGCCAACGCGGTCAAAGCCTCCTACGCGTCATCCGGCAACGGCGCGCGACTCGAGCGCGAGATCGGCATCTTCTTCTCCTCTCGCCTCGTCGCGCTCGGCCGCGAGGTGCGAGAGGTAGGCGGCGGTGACATCGCCGGTGACGTAGTAGCCGTCGAAGCACGATGCTTCGAACTCCTTGAGCCTGGGATTGACCGAGCGCACCGCACGCTTGAGCGCCTCGAGATCCTGGTAGATCAGCAGATCGGCGCCGATTTCCTGCGCGATGTCCGCTTCGCTGCGGCCGGTCGCGATGAGCTCGCGCTGATTCGGCATGTCGATGCCGTAGACATTCGGGTAGCGGACCGGCGGGCTCGCCGATGCAAAGTACACCTTGCGCGCGCCCGCTTCGCGCGCCATCGATACGATCTCGCGGCTGGTCGTGCCGCGGACGATCGAGTCGTCGACCAGGAGTACGACCTTGTTCTGGAATTCCATGCCGATCGGATTGAGCTTCTGCCGCACGCTCTTCTTGCGTATCGCCTGGCCCGGCATGATGAACGTGCGTCCGATGTAGCGGTTCTTGACGAAGCCTTCACGGTACTTCAGGCCGAGGTTGTTGGCGAGCTCTAGCGCGGAAGGCCGGCTGGAGTCGGGGATCGGGATGACGACGTCGATGTCCTGCGCCGCGGGAATGCCGCGGATCTTTCTCGCGAGCTCACCGCCCATGCGCAGGCGCGATTCGTACACCGACGTGCCGTCCATGACCGAGTCGGGGCGCGCCAGATACACGAACTCGAAAATGCAGGGCGAAAGCCGCGGCTCGTCGGCACACAGCCGCGAATGAAAGCGCCCCGTCTGATCGATCCAGATCGCCTCGCCGGGAGTCACATCGCGCAGCACCGAGAAGCCCAGCGCTTCCAGCGCCACCGACTCGCTGGCAATCACGTATTCCGTGCCGCCCATCGCCTCGTTGACGCCTATGATCAGCGGGCGGATGCCGAACGGGTCGCGAAACGCGAGCAGGCCGTAGCCGGCGATCATCGCCACGATCGCGTAGGCGCCGCGGCAGCGGCGATGCACGGCGGCGACGGCGGTGAAGATTGCATTCGCGTCGAGTCGGGCGTGATGCGCCGCACGCTCGAGCTCGAGTGCCAGCACGTTGAGCAGCACCTCCGAATCCGAGTTCGTGTTGACGTGCCGGAAGTCGAGCTGGAAGAGCTCGCGCTTCAACGCCTCACTGTTGGTCAGGTTGCCGTTGTGCGCCAGCGTGATGCCGAACGGCGAGTTCACGTAAAACGGCTGCGATTCCAGATCGGACCACGCCGAGCCTGCCGTGGGATAACGGCAGTGGCCGATACCGGCGTTGCCGAGCAATTCGCGCATGTTCCGGGTGCGGAACACATCGCGTACGTAGCCCGCCCCTTTGTACATGTGAAACACGGGACCCTCGCTCGTGACGATGCCGGCTGCATCCTGGCCGCGATGTTGCAGCAGGAGCAGACCGTCATACAGGAGCTGATTGACCGGCGTATGGGTAACCGCGCCGACGATGCCGCACATGGTCTGTCTATGCCTTTCCTCTAGACCGCTGCCTTTACGACCGGCTTCGCGGGCCGGCGTTCCCCTGGGCCGTAATCGAGACGATCGGCCCATGCTTTGGGCAGCCACGGCCGCAGGCTCAGCGCCGCCGCAGTCAGCGCCGGACTGGTCAGCGCATTCTGCCACCAATCCTTCGTCGGCAGCGTGGTCAACCCGGCGAGCAACACCACCACCACCGCGACGACCACGCCGCGCGCGAAGCCGAAAATCGCGCCGACCAAGCGATCGAGAAACCCCAGGCCGACGG
>JALYSM010000132.1 GCA_030854785.1 Pseudomonadota bacterium | reverse complement strand
CCTGTAGACTTTGCGCATGACGGTCATCGCGGTTCTCAACCAGAAGGGCGGCGTCGGCAAGACGACAACCGCGCTCAATCTTCTCGCCGGCATCGCGCAGCGGGGGCAGCGCCCGTTCGGCATCGATCTCGATCCACAGGCGCATCTGTCCGGCATTTTCAATACACATCCGCGCCTCGCGGACGACTCGGTGTACGCCTTTTTCGTGCGGCAGCGCCCATTGGCCGACATAGCGCAGATCACGGCCAGCGGCGTCGTTCTGTGTCCGGCGCACCTCGAGCTGACCAAGCTCGACACGCTGCTCGGCAAAGGCGTCAATGTGGTGACTCGCCTTCGCGTGGCCCTGAAGCAGGCGGAGCAGATGCCCGGCCCGGTGGTGATCGACTGCTGCCCGTTGCTCGGCGTCCTGTCGCTGAACGCGATCTTCGCCTGCGATCTACTGCTCGTCCCGGTATCGGCCGACTATCTCGCGTTGCAAGGGGCGCAGCAGGTCGAGCGCGCGCTGCATGCTCTGGAGCCGGTGTTCAAGCGCCGGCTGCCTCGGCGGTACGTGCTCACCCGCTTCGACGCGCGGCGCAAAATGAGCTCGGAGGTCGCCGATCTGATGGCGCTCGCGTTCCGGCCCGACGAAATCTGCTCGACCCGGATCGCGGAAAACGTAAGCCTCGCGGAAAGCCCGGCGCGGCACCTCGACGTATTCCGCCACGCACCGCAAAGCCGCGGCGCGCGCGATTATCAGGAGCTGGTCGACGAGCTAGTGAGTGCCGGATTTATTGCGTAGCATCGAGCGCGCGACCGAGGGGATCATTGCGGGCTCGCTGCTGATAATGCCGATGACGCCTTCGAGATCGAGCGAATCATTACGCAACCTGACGGCCTCGGTCTGGCAGTGGACGATCTCGCAGTGATGGTACATCTGGCGCAGCCGACGCTCGGCGTCGCCCTGGCTGGCGGCCATGATGCATATGTTGTCCACGCGCTGGCCGGTGCGCGTTCGGATATTGAAGCCGTATCGGATCATCGCGTTTCCTCCCTCCCCAACCGGCCCGTTCCTCCGGGTCGCTCACCGCGAGGCGCTCTCGCGGCGCATCAGGTGTTTGTGGTCAGGTTGCCATGATAGCCTAGGTGCCGCACGCAAATATCGTACCGGGCCATGGTTTCCGGGCGAGAACGGACCATGGATCTCGAAGCCAATGCAGTAGCTACCTGACCCACCGACCGATCCTACAGGCCAAGTCGAGCATGCAGAGTAAGTGCGCGCACACTGTCAGCTGCCTCTGACCTTCCTCGCCCGAAGATGTGGCTGGCCATGCGCGCGATGCCAGGCTGCCGTTCGCCGTCATTTTTGGCAAACCCGCGCAGGCAGTCCAGCGGTTTATCCGAGGGTCTGTTCTCCCGCCAACCCACTCTTGTATCGCCCGACCATCACGAGCGCATCAGCCTTCCGCGAGAAGAAAGTTGGCCAATTCGGCGAACCCGGCTCCGCCTTCGAGTGACGTGATGTATTTTGGCGACGCCGGAAGTCGGTCGGCGAAACGCCGCACGTTGGCGACGCCTACCGAATGCGGGAAGAATTCGAACATCGGCGCATCGTTAGGCGAGTCGCCGACGAAAACGAACTCCGCCCGGTGGTGATCGAGGTCGAGTCCAAATTCCTCGCGCACCAACGTGCGGGTCGTCGTGAGCTTGTCGTAGGCGCCGAACCAGCCATTGACGTGAATCGACGAGACCTTGGCGGTCATACCTTCGGTGTGCATCAGCGCGACGATTTGATCGACGGCCTCGGTCGGCAGCGGCGCCACGTCCTCGCAGTAGTCGATCGCAAGGTCCGCCTCGCGGTAGGGCTGGTCGGAGGCAAGTGCACACCCCGGCACCGCGCGGACGATGTCTTCGCCAACGGCTGCCAGCCGCGCCCGGGCCGCCCGTCGGTCGACCTCGCCGACGGCATACCGCTTGATGAGCTTGCGCGCACGGTCGTCGTGGATCATGTACAGCGCGCCGTTCTCGCCGACCACCGCGTCGACGGGCCACATGCGCGCGATGTGGTCGCACCAGCCCGCGGGACGTCCCGTGATCGGGATGACGAGCAAGCCCGCGCGACGAAGGCGCTCCATCGCCGCATACGCTTCCGCAGTGACGCGGCCGGCGGTGGAAATCGTGTCATCGATGTCGGTGAACACGCCACGAATGGCGCGGCGCGCCGCGTCTCGCATCGCCGTCAACGGTTGCATCAGCGCTGCGCTCATTCGTGGCCGTATTGCTCGTGCAGATACACGGCAACCGCGTTGCGTTGATGCGCGGTGAGATGCAGCCCGCACTTCGTGCGTCGCCACAGAACATCGTTGGCGCTGTGTGCCCATTCGTGCGCTACGAGGTAGTCGATCTCGGCAGCGTAAAGCGTGTGCCCAAAAAAAGTTCCGAGATCACGCGTTGTCTTCGCCTCGCCGAGGATCCGCGTCGCACGCGTCCCGTGGCGGGCTACCAGCGCAACGCGCAGGGCCGCGGGCAACGCCGGATAGCGCCCGGCGAGATCACGCTCGAAGAAGGCGAGGCCACCGCGCGGCATGTCTCCGCCGGGCAGCGGCTCCGCGCGTGTCCATTCCCCTTTCATTTGCGGAAAAAACGGCTTGAACTCGGACAGAGCCGACTCCGCGAGCCGGCGGTATGTCGTGATCTTGCCGCCAAAGACCGACAACAGCGGCGCCTGCGAGTCTTCGCCGGTGTCGAGCTTCAGGACGTAATCGCGCGTTACCGCCGACGGATCCGCCGTTCCGTCGTCGTACAGTGGTCGCACGCCGCTGTACGTCCACACGACGTCGCCCGCACCGATCGGCCGTGCAAGATACGCGTTGGTAATCTCGCACAGATAGTCGATCTCGCCGCGTGAGACCGCCGGCGATTCAAAATCGTCCACGGGAATGTCCGTCGTGCCGATCAGCGAAAAATCGCCCTCGTAAGGGATGACGAACACGATGCGGCTGTCCGAGTTCTGCAAAATATAGGCATGATCCTCGGCGTGCACTCGCGGCACGACGATGTGGCTGCCCTTCACGTGCCGCACGGCGGCGTTGGTCGGCGAAGCGCTCACATCGTCCAGCACCTGCTTGACCCATGGACCGGTGGCGTTGACGAGACCCCGAGCGCGGACTTCCTCCGTCGCTCCTGCGGCCCCGGTAAGTGTGACGCGCCAAAGCCCGCGAGCGCGGCGCGCGCCAATGAGCCGGGTGCGCGTGCGGATTTCGGCGCCCTGCTCTCTTGCGGCCAGCGCATTCACTACGACCAGCCGCGCATCGTCGACCCGCGCATCCGAGTACACGAAACCCTTATCGAACCTGGCCTTGAGGCCGGCGCCCCATTTGCTCCGGCCCAGATGAACGCCGAATGACGAAGGCAGCGTCTTGCGCCCTCCCAGATGATCGTAGAGGAAGAGCCCGGCACGGATCATCCACGCCGGACGCAGATGCGGCTCGTGCGGCAGGACGAATTGCAGCGGAGCAATGATGTGCGGCGCGGCGCGCAGCAGGACCTCGCGTTCGGCAAGCGCTTCCGCGACAAGGCCGAATTCGTAGTATTCGAGGTAGCGCAGTCCGCCGTGGATGAGCTTGGTGCTCCCCGACGAGGTGTGCGAGGCGAGGTCGTCCTTCTCGACCAGGAGCACTTTGAGGCCGCGCCCCGCGGCATCGCGCGCGATGCCCGTCCCATTGATCCCGCCTCCGGCGATGGCGAGGTCGTAGTGGGAGACTTCGGGAGCGGGCATGCGGGGCGGGTAGCGCAGCAGCGCCGATTCTACCGCAGCCTATCGCGTCGGTTCCGGCGCTACCGTCGCCTCCTGCGCACAAGATCTTTCTTCGAGCCCGCCGCATGAACATACTGCCCGAGATCGCCGCGCTCGTTCCCGAGATGAACGAGTGGCGCCACCACATCCACGCCCATCCCGAGACCGCGTTCGAGGAAAAAGCGACCGCGGCCTTTGTCGCCGAAAAGCTCGTCTCGTTCGGGCTCGAAGTGCACACCGGGCTCGCAAAGACGGGTGTCATCGGCGTACTCCGCGGCGGCAACGACGCGAACTCGGCGTCGACCGCGATCGGACTGCGCGCCGACCTAGACGCGCTGCACGTGCACGAGCGTTCCGGCGTGCCGTATGCGTCGCGCCACGAGGGACGTATGCATGCCTGCGGTCACGACGGCCACACTACGATGCTGCTCGGCGCCGCAAGGGCCATGACGCGCAGGCAGAGCATTGACGGCATCGTCTACCTCATCTTCCAGCCGGCGGAGGAGAACGAAGGCGGCGGCCGGATGATGGTCGAGGAAGGATTGTTCGAGCGCTTCCCGATGCGTGCAGTCTACGGCATGCACAACTGGCCGCTCCTGCCGGCCGGCACGTTCGCGATGCGTTCCGGGCCGCTGATGGGCGCGTACGATATTTTCGAAATCGTCGCGACCGGCAAGGGCGCGCACGCCGCGATAGCCTATACCGGCAAGGACCCGATGCTTTTCGTGGCGCATGCGATCAATGCCCTGCAGACGATCATCTCCCGCAACCTGCATCCGCAGGACGCCGGAGTGGTGAGCGTGACGCAGGTGCACGGCGGCGACACGTGGAACGTCATTCCGCAGGAGGTCGTGCTGCGCGGTACGGTGCGCACCTTCAAGCGCGACGTGCAGGACCTGATCGAGCAAAGGATTCGCGGCATCGTTGCCGGGGTCGCCGCGACGTTCGACATGAGCGCCACCGTTCGTTACGAGCGGCGGTATCCGGCGACCGTCAACAGCGAGGCGGAAACGCAGCACGCGATCGCGGCGGCCACGGCGGTCGTCGGCGCGGCAAACGTCGACATCGATCCGACGCCGGAGATGGGCAGCGAGGATTTTGCCTTCATGCTGCAGGCGAAGCCCGGGTGCTACGTCTGGCTCGGTGCCGGACGCGGCGCGGACACGCCCAACATCCACAGCCCGCAATACGATTTCAACGACGACGTTCTGCCGATCGGCGCGAGCTACTGGGTGACGCTGGCCGAACAGCAGCTCGCGGGCTGACGTGTAGCCTGGGGTGACCCGGGCTTTATTCCGGGGAACCCCGGGGCGGCGTCGCCTGATTGCCAGTCCCCGGGATTCGCTGCGCTCGTCCCGGGCTACTTACGCTAGCGCGAAACCCGGGGCGGCGCTTCGACCACGTTGGTCCCCGGGATTCCCCCGGATCAAGTCCGGCGTCATCCCGGGCTACATGATTGAGCTAGCCACGGATGCGGCGCAGCTTGCGGATCGCGGCGAGCTGCGCCAGCGCGCCGGCGAGCTCGCCTTCGGCTTTGGCGATTTCCTCTTTCGATGTTTTGTTCTGCATCGATTCCTCGGCGCGTTGCTTGGCTTCGAGCGCCTTCGCTTCGTCGAGATCGCGCGCGCGGATCGCGGTATCGGACAGCACCGTCACGACGTCGGGCTGCACTTCGAGGAAGCCGCCCTGCACGAAGACGATCTGCATTTCGTCCTGTCCGGGAACCTTGATGCGCACTTCACCGGGCTTGATCTGCGTGATCAGTGGCGCATGCTTCGGATAGATGCCGAGCTCGCCCATGACGCCGGGCAGCACGACAAACTCCGCCTCGCCGGAGTAGATCGACTCGGAGACGCTGACAACGTCGACATGGATGGTGTTGGCCATTACTGCACCGTCTTCGCCTTCTCGACGGCCTCTTCGATCGCGCCGATCATGTAGAACGCCTGCTCGGGAAGGTGATCGTACTCACCGTCGACGATGGCCTTGAAGCCGCGGATCGTGTCCTTGAGCGAGACGTACTTGCCGGGAGTGCCCGTGAAGGTTTCAGCGACATGGAAAGGCTGCGACAGGAAGCGCTGGATTTTGCGCGCCCGCGCAACGGCGAGCTTGTCCTCGGGTGAGAGCTCGTCCATGCCCAGAATCGCGATGATGTCGCGCAGCTCCTTGTACCGCTGCAGCGTCTGCTGGACACGACGCGCGACGGTGTAGTGCTCTTCGCCAAGGATGTGCGGATCGAGCTGGCGCGACGTCGAATCGAGCGGGTCGACCGCGGGGTAGATGCCGAGCGACGCGATGTCGCGCGAGAGCACCACCGTCGAGTCGAGGTGGCCGAAGGTCGTTGCCGGCGAAGGATCGGTGAGGTCGTCTGCGGGCACGTAAACCGCCTGTATCGACGTGATCGATCCGGTCTTGGTCGACGTGATGCGCTCCTGCAGCTCGCCCATCTCGGCCGCCAGCGTCGGCTGATAGCCCACCGCAGAGGGCATGCGGCCGAGCAGCGCCGACACCTCGGTGCCCGCCAGCGTATAGCGATAGATGTTATCGATGAAGAACAAGATGTCGCGGCCTTCGTCGCGGAAAAATTCAGCCATCGTGAGGCCCGTCAGGGCGACGCGGAGCCGGTTGCCTGGCGGCTCGTTCATCTGGCCGTAGACCATCGCCACTTTCGACTCCGGCAAATTGTCGAGCTTGATCACGCCGGCCTCTTTCATTTCCTGATAGAAATCGTTGCCTTCACGCGTGCGTTCCCCAACGCCGGCAAAAACTGAAAGCCCGGAATGCTGCGTGGCGATGTTGTTGATGAGCTCGAGCATGTTCACGGTCTTGCCGACGCCGGCGCCGCCGAAGAGACCCACCTTGCCGCCTTTGGCGAAGGGACACACGAGATCGATGA